>NZ_JBHJUV010000073.1:0-43937 GCF_042268025.1 Streptomyces sp. NPDC056161 | reverse complement strand
GCCCCGGATTTCGATCCGGGGCCCCGCCCTAGTGAACGCTGCCGACGCCTACGGCGTACTCCTTACCGTGCGGCGGCCCTCAGTTGTCGTCCTCGTCGATGAGGAACCCGCGCATCGGCGAGGGAGCCTGGCCCATCGGACCGGGGCCCTGCGGACGGACGGGAGCCATCGGCTGGGTCATCGCCGGGGACATCTGCTGCTGACCGCCGTAGGACGGGGCGGGCGGCGCGGGCGGGCCGCCCATCGTCTGGTTGCCGCCGTAGGACGAGGCACCGGCACCGGCCGGGGCCATGGAAGGCGCCGGGGACGGCGGCAGCGACGGGGCGGCCGGGGTGCGCGGCGGAGCCAGCGAGTCGTCGGCCTGGGTCTCCAGCTGGCGCAGCTGCGACTCCAGGTACGACTTCAGGCGCGTACGGTACTCGCGCTCGAAGCCGCGCAGGTCCTCGACCTTGCGCTCCAGCGTGGCGCGCGCGGACTCCAGGGAGCCCATGGCGACACGGTGCTTCTCCTGCGCGTCCCGTTCCAGGGCGTCGGCCTTGGCACGGGCGTCACGCTCCAGGCCCTCGGCGCGGCTGCGGGCCTCGCCGACGATCTTGTTCGCCTCGGAGCGGGCCTCGGCGATCGCCTGGTCGGCGGTCTGCTGGGCCAGCGAGAGGACACGGGCGGCACTGTCGCCGCCGGGGCCCTGACCGGGGCCGCCCATCGGGCCGCCACCCTGACCGGGGCCGCCCATCGGACCACCCATGGGCCCGCCCATCGGGCCACCCATCTGCTGCTGCATGGGGGGCTGGCCACCCATCGGGCCCTGACCCATGGGGCCCTGACCCATCGGGCCGGGGCCCTGGCCCATCGGACCCTGACCCATCGGGCCGGGGCCCTGGCCCATCGGACCCTGACCCATCGGGCCGGGGCCCTGCTGACCCGGTCCCTGCGGGCCGGGACCCTGACCACCGGGTCCGGCGGGCAGCTGCGGGGCACCGCTCGGCAGCTGGGGCGGGCCACCCATGGGGCCACCCATCTGCTGCTGCGGCGGGCCCGATATGCCGGCGGGCACCGGAGCGCCGGGACCTCGCATGCCCTGTTGCTGGTCCGGTTCCGGAGGCTTGCGCATGTTCTGCTGGTTCTGGGCGGCGGCACGCGTGGCGGCCGCCAGCTTGGCGCGCAGGTCCTCGTTCTCACGGAGCAGACGGGTCAACTCGGCTTCGACCTCGTCGAGGAAGGCATCGACCTCGTCCTCGTCATAGCCTTCTCGGAGGCGGACGGTCGTGAACTGCTTGTTCCGCACGTCCTCGGGGGTCAACGGCATCTCTTCACCTCAACGTAGTCGTCGGCTTCGGCAAGACGGTAGTTCACATCGCTCACAGCCGACTCACGATCGCGATCAGGATGTAGACGATGATCATCAGTACGAAGAAGGACAGGTCGAGCGCCACGCCCCCGAGACGCAGCGGCGGGATGAACCGCCGCAGAAGCTTGAGCGGTGGATCGGTGACAGTGTAGGTGGCCTCCAGAATGACCACCATCGCCTTGCCGGGTTGCCACGAGCGGGCGAACTGGAAGACGTAGTCCATGACCAACCGGAAGATGAGCACGATGAGGAAGCACATCAACGCGATGTAGATCACGTCCAGGAACACACTCATGATCCGTGCTTCCCTCTCCCCTGTTCCGCGCGCTGTCCGGTGTTGTGTCTCAGCTCTGGTTGAAGAACCCGCCCTCTGCGATTCGGGCCTTGTCCTCCGCCGTGACATCGACGTTAGCAGGAGACAACAGGAACACCTTCTGCGTCACCCGCTCGATGCTGCCATGAAGACCAAACACCAATCCCGCGGCAAAGTCGACAAGTCGCTTCGCGTCTGTGTCGTCCATCTCAGTCAGATTCATGATCACCGGGGTGCCCTCACGGAAGTGTTCCCCGATGGTACGGGCCTCGTTGTAGGTCCGGGGGTGCAACGTGGTGATCCGGTAAGGCTCTCGTTCCGACACGACCTTGGGCATGATCACCGGTGCGTTCTTCTCCAGGGACTGACGTTCTTGTGTGATGGACGCCACGGGCGCGATGCGCGCAGGACGCCCGGATTCCGCGGACAGCGAAGCGGAATGGGACACCGGTTCGCGTGGTGCCGGTGGTTGCAGCACGCGTGCCGATTCGTCCCTTTGGGACTGATGTGACCCGTGCGACTGGTGTGACGGCTCGTGCCGTCGGTGGTCCCGCTCCGGCTCCGGGTCCAGTTCGGGCTCGAAGTCGTCGTCGGGGTCGAATCCCCGGCCGTCGTACCCATCGTCCTCCACGAGGCCGAGGTAGACCGCCATCTTGCGCATCGCGCCGGCCATGCTCTGAGTCCTCCGCTCTGTGGTGGATCGACTGACGACTGCCAAGTGCCTGCGATCCACGAGGTCGTTGCGCCGCCTTTCGACGACATTGACCATATTTTCTGCTGTGGTCCGACTTCTTGGCGACGTTACCCGAGCCTGGGGCGGACTCCGAGTACCGAGGTGCCGACGCGCACATGTGTCGCCCCGGCGGCCACGGCCTGTTCGAGGTCCGCACTCATCCCCGCTGACACCATGTTCGCAGCCGGATGGGCTCGACGCAGGTCGGTCGACAAAACCATCAACCGATCGAACGCCGCTCGTTGACGCCCCGCGTACTGACCGGTGAGCGGGGCGACGGTCATCAGCCCGTCGAGCCGCAGCCCCGGAGCACCGGCGACGAGATCGGCCAACTCTTCGATTCCACCCGGCGCCACGCCGCCGCGCTCGCCACCGGCCGCTCCCCCGGCCGGTGACACCGGTGCCGCCGGGCCCGTCGGGTCCGCCGCGTCGAGCGCGACCTGGATGAGGCAGCCCACCTCGCGGCCGGTGCGCACGGCCTCCTTCGAGAGCGCCGCGACGAGCCGGGAACGGTCGACGGACTGCACGACATCCGCGTAACCGACCACGGAGCGCACCTTGTTGGTCTGCAACTGACCGACGAAGTGCCAGGTGAGAGGCAGATCCGCACAGACGGCGGCCTTGGGCGCGGCGTCCTGGTCGCGGTTCTCGGCCACGTGCCGCACACCGAGGTGCGAGAGGATCCGCACATCGCTCGCCGGGTAGGTCTTGGTGACCACGATCAGGGTCACCTCCTCCCGCGCGCGCCCCGCCGCCGTGCACGCCGCGGCGATCCGTTCCTCCACCTTCGCCAGATTTGCGGCGAGTTCAGCCTTACGGTCCGTCATGCCCTATCAGTCCAGCCACACATAGCCCGCGAGCCGCCCGGTGGTGCGGTCGCGGCGGTACGAGAAGTGATCGTCCGACTCCAGCGTGCACACCGGTGACTGCGCCCGATCGCGCACCCCGAGCCGTTCGAGCTGTGCGTGCACGCCGGCGCTCACGTCGACCGCCGGTGTGCCCCAGCTCGTCGCGGAGTGCGCCGCCGGTTCGGTGGCACAGACGTCGGCACGCATCGCCTCCGGTACCTCGTAGCACCGGCCGCAGACCGCGGGTCCGGTGCGGGCGACGATCCGGGCGGGATCCGCGCCCAGCTCCATCATCGCCCGGACCGCGGCGGGCACCACCCCGGCGACCAGGCCGGGCCGGCCCGCGTGGGCCGCGGCGGCGACGCGGGCGACGGGGTCGGCGAGCAGGACCGGTGTGCAGTCCGCGGTGAGCACGGCGAGCGCGAGTCCGGGCCGTACCGTGACGATCGCGTCGACCTCCGGCACCGGCTCGTCCGCCCAAGGACCGTCGACCACCGCGACCCCGGCGCCGTGCACCTGGTTCATCCAGACCACCCGCGTCGGGTCGATGCCGAGCGACTTGGCGGCCAGTTCGCGGTTCGTGCGTACGGCGGCCGGGTCGTCGCCGACCGCGCCGCCGAGGTTCAGCTCCTCGTACGGAACGGCGCTCACCCCGCCCCACCTGTCGGTGAAGGCGAAGTGCGCGCCGTTCTCGGTGTCGCGCTGTCCTATCACTTCAGAAAGTCCGGCACGTCCAGCTCCTCGGCCGCGCTGTCCGCGTAGGTCCGCGGCGCCGGCGGCACCGGCGGCGCGACCGGGGGCTCGCTGACCGGGGCGGGCACGGGCTCCGCCTCCTCCTTCGGGGTCACGCTGCCCAGCGAGCCGAAGGACGGGCGGCTCTCGGGCTGCCGCACCGGAGCGGGTTCCTCGCGGCGGCCCGCGGAGGCCGAGCCGAGGGCGTTGTCCCGGCGGGCCGGCGGCTGGCCGCCGTCGAAGCCGGCCGCGATCACCGTGACCCGCACCTCGTCGCCGAGGGCGTCGTCGATGACCGCGCCGAAGATGATGTTGGCCTCCGGGTGGGCCGCCTCGCTGACCAGCTGGGCGGCCTCGTTGATCTCAAACAGCCCGAGGTCGGAGCCGCCGGAGATGGAGAGCAGCACGCCCCGGGCGCCGTCGATGGAGGCTTCCAGCAGCGGCGAGGAGATCGCCATCTCGGCGGCGGCCACCGCGCGGTCGTCGCCGCGGGCCGAGCCGATGCCCATGAGGGCGCTGCCGGCCTCGGACATGACCGACTTCACGTCGGCGAAGTCGAGGTTGATCAGACCGGGCGTGGTGATCAGGTCGGTGATGCCCTGGACACCGGAGAGCAGCACCTGGTCGGCGGACTTGAAGGCGTCGAGCACCGAGACCTGGCGGTCCGAGATGGACAGCAGCCGGTCGTTCGGAATGACGATGAGGGTGTCGACCTCTTCGCGGAGTTCGGCGATGCCGTCCTCGGCCTGGTTCGCGCGGCGCCGCCCCTCGAAGGTGAACGGGCGGGTGACCACGCCGATGGTGAGGGCGCCGAGGGAGCGCGCGATGTTGGCCACGACGGGCGCGCCGCCGGTGCCGGTGCCGCCGCCTTCACCGGCCGTCACGAAGACCATGTCGGCCCCCTTGAGGACCTCCTCGATCTCCTCGCGGTGATCCTCTGCGGCCTTGCGGCCGACGGCCGGGTTGGCGCCGGCGCCGAGTCCGCGGGTGAGTTCGCGGCCGACGTCGAGCTTGACGTCGGCGTCGCTCATCAACAGCGCCTGCGCGTCGGTGTTGATGGCGATGAACTCGACACCCTTGAGACCGACTTCGATCATCCGGTTGATGGCATTGACACCACCGCCGCCGACACCGATGACTTTGATGACTGCGAGGTAGTTCTGCGGTGCTGCCACGTCGAAGGCCTCTCGCCTCGATTACGTGTCGCCGCCTCGCGATCCTGCCGCGAGCCGACGACTGATGCCGAATGGGACGGTCCGAACGCCGACCCGAACCCTAACCCTGAAGTTTAGGGTTACCAGTGTGTCTGTTCCTTGGACTCTTCCGAACAGGACACTAAGTCGACAAGTGGCGCACGTTCAACGAACACGCCGAACCTCCCGTTTTTCTTTTCACCCTATGTGATCAGCCGTAGCAGTGCCCACCCAGGGTGCTGGCCTGCGCTGATGTACGTCAACTCGCTGCTGACGCGGGTGCGGTGGGGACCGTGACGTCGAAGTGCCGCGCATCGGGTGCGGCTTTCATGAGGGCGGTGAGCGCGCGGGACTTCGCCCGGCCGTTCTCGGCACTTCCCCACACCACCGTGCGCCCCCCGCTCAACTCCAGGGAGATGGCGTCGTAGGAAGCGACCTTGACGGTCCTGGTGGTGTGCGCGACGGCGACCGGGATGTCGGCGGCGACCCGCACCGCGGCGCGCACGACGGCGTCGGTGCCGAAACGCCGCAGACTCGCGGTGGCCGAACCCGATCGGGACAGCGCCAGTTCCAGTGCGGGAACGCCCTTCGGCGCCTGGGGAACCGTGGCGAAACGGACACCTTCCGCATCCACTTCGACGAACCCCGCGCCCTTCTTCATGACCAGAACCGGAGTGCGTTCGATCACCTTCAGCGTGATGGTGTGCGGCCATGAGCGGGAGACGTCGACCGTGTCAATTCGCGGCAGTTTCCGGCGGAGTCGGGCCTCGATCGCGTCGATGTCGACCGACACCATCGGCCCCCCGACCGGAACCGCGGCGGCCGAACGCACCTGCTCGGGCGTCAGCACCCGCGTCCCGGAGACGGAGACCCGGTCCGTGCGCAGCCACGACGATCCGTACAACAGCCAGACGCAACCGGCCCCGAGGAGTACGGACACGGCCAGGATGACGATCGTACGAAGGCGGCGTTTCCTCAACAGGCGGGCGGGCGGCGGGCCGGACGACTCCTGCTGGCGTTCACCGCGCTCGGCGGTGCTCGGTCCGGCCACGCACGTTCCCTTTCCTGGCTCGGTTCGCCTCCGGGGCGCCTGAGCGGGTGCCGGGGGTGCGATCGTGCTCGATCCTGTGCGCCCGCGCGCGTTCGGGCCCCGGCACCGGCGCGTCCCTCCGGCTCACTCGCCGATGCTAGTGCCGGTGCGCGGCGATGGCCTCGTACACCATGCCGACGAGCAGGTCGTCGGCGTCGCGGCGGCCGAACTCGCTCGCGGCGCGGGACATCTCGTACAGCCGGTGCGGATCGGCGAGCACGGGCAGCACGTTCTGCTGCACCCACTCGGGCGTGAGTTCCGCGTCGTCGACGAGGAGCCCGCCGCCGGCCTTCACCACCGGCTGGGCGTTCAGGCGCTGTTCGCCGTTGCCGATCGGCAGCGGGACGTAGGCGGCCGGGAGCCCGACGGCGGAGAGTTCGGCGACGGTCATCGCGCCCGCGCGGCAGAGCATCATGTCGGCCGCCGCGTACGCGAGGTCCATCCGATCCAGGTAACTTACCGGGATATAGGGGGGCATTCCCGGCATTTGCTGGACATACGGCAGCTCGTTCTTCGGGCCGACCGCGTGCAGAATCTGGACGCCGGCCTGCTGGAGCCAGGGGGCGACCTGCTGGACCACTTCGTTGAGGCGGCGGGCGCCCTGGGAGCCGCCGGAGACGAGCAGCGTGGGCAGGTTGGGGTCGAGGCCGAACCGGGCGCGGGCCTCCGGGCGCGCGGCGGCCCGGTCCAGCGTGGCGATGGAACGGCGCAGCGGGATGCCGATGTAGCGGGCCCCGCGCAGCTTGCTGTCCGGGGTGGAGACGGCGACCTGGGCCGCGTACCGGGAGCCGATCTTGTTGGCCAGGCCGGGCCGGGCGTTGGCCTCGTGGATCACGATCGGCACGCCGAGCCGCTTGGCCGCCAGGTAGCCGGGCAGGGCGACGTAGCCGCCGAAGCCGACGACGGCGTCCGCCTTGGTGCGCTCCATGATCTGCTCGGCCGCCTTGATGGTGCCGCGCAGCCTGCCCGGGACGGTGATCAGCTCGGGGGTGGGCTTGCGCGGCAGTGGTACCGCCGGGATCAGCGCCAGCTCGTAGCCGCGCTCGGGGACGAGCGTGGTCTCCAGGCCGCGCTCCGTGCCCAGGGCCGTGATCCCCACGGTCGGGTCCTGCCTGCGCAAGGCGTCCGCGAGGGCGAGCGCGGGCTCGATGTGGCCCGCGGTACCCCCGCCGGCGAGTACGACATGCACCGAAATTCACCGCTCTCCGGACGGACGCGCCGCAGGGGCACGCCGTCGCATCGTGTTCCATCTCCGAGGCTGCCGGCCGAGACCGGAGCCCCTCGCCCGCTTTCTACCAAAGCGAGGTTGCCGCGCCGCAAGCGCTGCCCGCGCAGCGGGGTCGTCGCGCGCGAAGGCGATCAGCAGCCCGATGGCGAACATGGTCGGCAGCAGGGCGGACCCTCCGTAGGAGAACAGCGGGAGGGGGACGCCGGCGATCGGCAGCAGGCCGAGCACCGCACCGATGTTGATCACTGCCTGGGCGGTGATCCAGGTGGTCACGCCTCCCGCGGCATACCTCACGAAGGGGTCCTCCGTGCGTCCGGCCACGCGGATACCCGCATAGCCTAGAGCCGCGAAGAGGGCCAGCACCGACAGTGTCCCCGCGAGGCCCAGTTCCTCACCGGTGACGGCGAAGATGAAGTCGGTGTGGGCTTCGGGGAGTTGGCCCCATTTTTCCACACTGGCGCCGAGGCCGGAGCCGAAGAGTCCGCCGGAGGCGAGGGCGTAGATGCCGTGCACGGCCTGGTAGCAGTCGACGGTGCCCGACACGGGTTCGGTGGCGCCGATGCAGGCGAGCCGGTTCATCCGGTTGTCGCTCGTCTTGATGAGGATCGCCCCGAGCGCGGCGGCGATCGACAGGACGCCGACGAACAGCCTGGTCGGCGCCCCCGCGAGCCACAGCAGTCCGAACAGGATCGCCGTCAGGATGATCGCCGTCCCCATGTCGCCGCCGAGCATGATCAACCCGAGCAGCAGGAAGGCGACCGGGACGAGCGGCACCAGCATGTGCTTCCACTGCGCCAGCAGCTTCTTGTCGTGCTTGCGCGCGATCAGGTCGGCGCCCCACAGCACCAGCGCGAGCTTGCCGAACTCGCTCGGCTGGATCTGGAACGAGCCGCCGAGGGAGATCCAGTTCTGGTTGCCGTTGACCGCCATCCCTATCCCCGGCACCTGCACCAGGGCCATGAAGAAGACGGCGCCCGCGAGGATCGGGTAGGCCAGCGCCCGGTGCAGCTTCACCGGCATGCGGGCGGCGGCGAACATCAGCCCGCCGCCGATGACGGCGGCCAGGAACTGCTTGCGGAAGAAGTACGACCCCGGCAGCGCCAGCTGGAGCGCCTTGATCTGGGAGGCCGAGTAGACCATCACCAGGCCGAGCACGGTGATCAGCAGGCTGCCGCCGAGGATCAGGTAGTACGCGGTGAGCGGCCGGTCCCAGGCCTTCTTCAGACGCCTGCGCAGGCGGCGCACCGGATGGTCCCGGTACGACACGGAGGGCGTGGGCCGCCGCACGGACCGCTGCAAGGGAGGACGGCCCGTACGGCTACCGGACATCACCGGCTCCTGCCCGGCCGCGGGAGAGCCTCCCGCCGGGGAGCACCCCGATCCGTTCGGGCACTGGCAGCCACATCCGAGTCACGCGTCCCTCCATGGGTCCCGAAGCACCCGCCGTGGCCGAGACCCGCCGTCAGGCGCCCGCGCCGAGTTCGCGGACCGCCTCCGCGAACGCGTCACCGCGCTTGTTGTAGTTGGTGAACATGTCCATGGAGGCACAGGCCGGGGCGAGGAGCACTGTATCGCCGGGCCGCGCCAGCCGCTTCGCCTCCTGGACAGCCTGGAGCATCGCCCCAGTGTCGGTCCGGTCGAGGTCGACCACGGGTACCTCGGGGGCGTGTCGCACGAGGGCTTCCCGGATCAGGGCGCGGTCCGCGCCGAGCAGGACGGCGCCGCGCAGCCGCGGTGCCGCCCCGGCGACGAGTTCGTCGAAGGCCGCGCCCTTCGCCAGGCCGCCCGCGATCCACACGACGGACGGATAGGCGGCCAACGAAGCCTGTGCCGCGTGCGTGTTGGTGGCCTTGGAGTCGTCTACATAGGCGACGCCGTCCACGTCGGCGACGTGCGCGATGCGGTGGGCGTCCGGGGTGAAGGCCCGCAGGCCGTCCCGTACCGCCCTGGCCGGTACGCCGTAGGCGCGGGCGAGGGCCGCGGCGGCGAGCGCGTTGGCGATGTTGTGCGGGGCGGGCGGGTCGATGTCGGAGACCTCCGCCAGCTCCTGGGCGTTCTTCAGCCGGTCCGGGACGAAGGCACGGTCGACCAGGATGCCGTCCACGACGCCGAGTTGGGAGGGGGCCGGGGCGCCGAGGGTGAACCCGATGGCCCGGCAGCCCTCCTCGACGTCCGCCGCGCGCACCAGGTCCTCGGTCGCCTTGTCGGCCGCGTTGTAGACGCAGGCGACCCGGTTCCCCTCGTAGACGCGGCCCTTGTCGGCGGCGTACGCCTCCATGGAGCCGTGCCAGTCGAGGTGGTCGGGTGCCAGGTTCAGGACGGCGGCGGAGTGGGCGCGCAGCGAGGGGGCCCAGTGGAGCTGGTAGCTGGACAGCTCCACCGCGAGGACGTCGTACTCGGTGTCGCCGAGGACCGCGTCGAGCAGGGAGACGCCGATGTTGCCGACGGCGGCGGTGCGCAGGCCCGCCGCCTCCAGGATGGCGGCGAGCATCCGGACGGTGGTGGTCTTGCCGTTGGTGCCGGTGACGGCGAGCCAGGGCGGGGCGTCCTCGCCGCGCAGCCGCCAGGCCAGTTCGACGTCGCCCCAGACGGGCACGCCGGCCTGCGCGGCGGCGGCGAACAGCGGCTTGTCCGGCCGCCAGCCGGGCGCGGTGACGACCAGGTCGGTGCCCTCCGGCAGGGTGTCTCCGTCACCGAGGCGCACGGTCATGCCCAGCGCCGTCAGCTCGGCGGCCTGGGCGCGGGCCCGCTCGTCGGCGCCGTCGTTGACCACGGTGACCCGCGCGCCAAGGCCGTGCAGTGCCCTGGCCGCCGGGACGCCGGAGACGCCGAGTCCCGCGACGGTGACGTTCCTACCCTGCCAGTCGGTCACTTGTCCGCTGCCCATCCCGCATAGAAGAGGCCCAGTCCGACAATCACACAGATGCCTTGAATGATCCAGAAACGGACCACCACGAGGACTTCGGACCAGCCCTTGAGTTCGAAGTGGTGCTGGAGCGGCGCCATTCTGAAGACGCGCTTCCCGGTGAGCCGGAAGGAGCCGACCTGGATGACGACCGACATGGTGATCAGGACGAACAGACCGCCCATGACGGCCACCAGCAGCTCCGTACGGGAGAGGATCGCCAGGCCGGTGACGACGCCGCCGAGCGCCAGGGAGCCGGTGTCACCCATGAAGATCTTGGCCGGTGAGGTGTTCCACCACAGGAAGCCGAGGCAGGAACCCATCAGCGCGGAGGCGATCACCGCGAGGTCCAGCGGGTCGCGCACCTCGTAGCAGGCGTTGGGGTTGGTCAGGGTCGCCGCGTTGGCGCAGGACTCCTGGAACTGCCAGACCCCGATGAACGTGTACGCGCCGAAGACGAGCACGGAGGCGCCGGTGGCCAGACCGTCCAGACCGTCGGTCAGGTTCACGCCGTTCGACATCGCGAGGATCATGAACAGCGCCCAGACCACGAACAGCACCGGGCCGATGGACCAGCCGAAGTCCGTGATGAACGACAGCTTCGTGGACGCCGGGGTGTTGCCGCGGGCGTCGGCGAACTGGAGCGAGAGCACCGCGAAGGCGATGCCGACGATCAGCTGGCCGGCCATCTTCGCCTTGGCCCGCAGACCCAGCGAACGCCGCTTGACGATCTTGATGTAGTCGTCGAGGAAGCCCACCAGACCCATGCCGCACATCAGGCCGAGCACCAGCAGGCCCGAGTAGGTCGGGGGGTAGCCGGTGATCACCTTGGACAGGAAGTAGGCGGCCACCGTCGAGAAGATGAAGGCGATACCGCCCATCGTCGGCGTACCGCGCTTGCTGGCGTGCTCGCGCGGGCCGTCGTCGCGGATGTACTGCCCGTAGCCCTTGCGGGCAAGGAGCTTGATCAGCAGCGGGGTGCCGATCAGCGTCAGGAAGAGACCGATGACGCCCGAGAACAGGATCTGCTTCATCATCGGGCATCAACACCCTCGGCACCGGTCTGGAGGAGCGCCTGCGCAACGCTCTCCAGACCCACCGAACGGGACGCCTTCACGAGGACCATGTCCCCCGGGCGCAACTCGCTGCGCAACAGGTCGACCGCCGCCTGTGCGTCGGACACGTGCACCGACTCCTCACCCCACGAACCCTCGTTATATGCGCCCAGTTGCAGCCAGGACGCTTCCCTGCCCCCGACCGCGACGAGCTTGCTGACGTTGAGCCGGACGGCGAGCCGTCCGACCGCGTCGTGCTCGGCGAGCGCCTCGTCCCCGAGCTCGGCCATCCTGCCGAGCACCGCCCACGTGCGGCGCCCCTTGCCCATGGCTGCCAGCGCGCGCAGGGCGGCCCGCATGGACTCGGGGTTGGCGTTGTAGGCGTCGTTGACGATGGTCACGCCGTCCGGGCGCTCGGTGACCTCCATCCGCCAGCGGGAGAGGGTGCCCGCCTCGGAGAGCGCTGTCGCGATCTCATTCGGGGACATGCCCAGCTCATGGGCGACGGCGGCGGCGGCGAGCGCGTTCGACACGTGATGCTCACCGTACAGGCGCATGGTCACATCGCTTGCACCGGAGGGTGTGTGAAGCCGGAAGGAGGGCTGACCGCTGTCCGTGAGTCTCACGTTCTCGGCGCGTACGTCCGCTTCGCCGGACTCTCCGAAAAGGATCACCTTCGCCTTCGTACGGGCGGCCATGGCCCGTACGAGCGGATCGTCGGCGTTGAGCACCGCCACGCCGCCGTCGGCCGCCGCGGGCAGCGCCTCCACGAGTTCGCCCTTCGCCTGTGCGATCTGCTCCCGGCCGCCGAACTCGCCGATGTGCGCGGTGCCGACGTTGAGGACGAGGCCGATCCTGGGCGGGGTGAGGCCGGTGAGGTAGCGGATGTGGCCGATCCCGCGGGCACCCATCTCCAGCACGAGGAACTTCGTCTCCTCGGTCGCGGACAGGGCGGTCAGCGGCAGCCCGATCTCGTTGTTCAGCGAGCCGGGCGTGAACACGGTCGGCGCCTGGTGCCGGAGCACCTGGGCGATCAGGTCCTTGGTGCTGGTCTTGCCCGCGGAGCCGGTGAGGGCAACGAGGGTGGCGCCGAGCCGGGCGACGACGTGCCGGGCGAGGGCGCCGAGGGCGCTCTGGACGTCCGTGACGACGATCGCGGGCACGCCGACGGGGCGCGACGCCAGTACGGCGACCGCGCCCGCCTCGACGACCGCGCGCGCGAAGTCGTGGCCGTCCACGTTTTCACCGGCGAAGGCGGCGAACAGGCTGCCGGGTGCCGCCTCGCGGGAGTCGCGGACGACCGGCCCGGTGACCTGGACGGACGGATCCGGTATGTCGTGGGTCTGCCCGCCGACGATTTCTGCGATCTCGGCGAGAGAGAGGGCGATCACAAGTTCATCCCTGGGTCTGCTGGATAGCTTCGCGAAGCACCTGGCGGTCGTCGAAGGGACGGACCACCCCGGCGATGTCCTGGCCCTGCTCGTGGCCCTTGCCCGCGACCAGCACGGTGTCCCCGGGCTGCGCGCGGCCGACCGCGGCGGCGACGGCGGCGGCCCGGTCCTCGAAGAGGAGCACCTCGCCGCGCTCGTGCGCGGGCACCGAGGCCGCGCCTTCGAGCATGGCGGCGAGGATCGAGAGGGGGTCCTCGGAGCGAGGGTTGTCGGAGGTCAGTACGGCCGTGTCGGCGAACCGGGCGGCGGCGGCGCCCATCGGGGCGCGTTTGGTCGTGTCACGGTCGCCGCCGCAGCCGAGGACGATGTGCAGCCGCCCCTTCGTGACCTTCCGCAGCGCCTTGAGGACCGATTCGACGGCGTCGGTCTTGTGGGCGTAGTCCACGACCGCGAGATACGGCTGCCCGGCGTCCACCCGCTCCAGCCGGCCCGGCACGCCCGGCACGGCGGCGATGCCGTCGGCCGCGGACTGCGGGTCCAGGCCCGCGGCGGCCAGGGCGACGACGGCGGCGAGGGTGTTGGCCACGTTGAAGGGCCCGGCCAGCGGCGACCTGGCGGCGATCCGCTTCCCGCGGGGGCCGACCGCGGTGAACGTCGAGTCCAGCGGGCCGATCCGGACGTCCTCGGCACGCCAGTCCGCGTCGGGATGGCCCTCGGCGGAGTAGGTGACGACCGGGACGGACGCCTCCGCGGCGAGCCGCCGGCCGTACGGGTCGTCGGTGTTGATCACACCGAGCCTGCTGCGCGCGGGCGTGAACAGCTGCGCCTTGGCCTGGAAGTAGTCCTCCATGTCGGAGTGGAACTCCATGTGCTCCGGGCTGAGGTTGGTGAAGACGGCCACGTCGAAGACGCAGCCGTCGACCCGGCCGAGGACGAGGGCGTGGCTGGAGACCTCCATGGCGACCGCCTCGACGCCGCGTTCCCGCATGACGGCGAAGAGTGCTTGCAGGTCGGTGGCCTCGGGGGTGGTGCGCTCGGACTTGATGCGCTCGTCGCCGATGCGCATCTCGACCGTGCCGATCAGGCCGGTGTCTCCGGCCGTCCGCAGGCCGCCCTCGACGAGGTAGGCGGTGGTGGTCTTGCCCGAGGTGCCGGTGATGCCGATCTGGAGCAGGTCGCGGCCGGGATCGCCGTAGATCGTGGCCGCGAGTGAGCCCATCCGCGCGCGCGGGTCGTCGACCACCAGGGCCGGCAGGCCGGTCGCGGCGGCGCGCTCGGCGCCCGCCGGGTCGGTCAGCACGGCGACCGCGCCGAGCCCGGCGGCCTGGGCGACGAAGTCGGCGCCGTGCAGGCGGGCGCCCGGCAGGGCGGCGTACAGGTCACCTGGGCGGACGGCGCGCGAGTCGTGGGTGATGCCCGTGACCCCGGCGGTGCTGTCCGGTACGGCGGCACCCAGCTGATCGGCGAGCTCCGCGAGGGGTGTGGCGGAGACCCGAACCGGTCGGGGCGGCCCCGGACACATCGTGGAAGCGCCCTTCTGGGTGGTTTGGGACTGATCAGCGTGTGGCACGGCGGTGAGCGTACCGGGCTCGGCCGCCTCGGAGCGAAGCGAGGACGCGGACGGTGTGTGGTTCCCGGGTTCGGGAGTGATCGTTGTCACGAGCTGGTTCCTGGTGGTCGTTCCCGGCAGTGCTGATCAGGGTTTGTAGGTGACGGGCAGGTTGGGGGCCTTGGTGCCGGTCGGTGGCACCTGGAGGGTTTTCAGGGCGAACTCCATGACCTGCTTGTAGATGGGGCCGCAGATCTCGCCGCCGAAGTAGCTGCCGGAGGTCGCGTTCTGGATCGCGCAGTAGACGGTGATCCGAGGGTTGTCCGCGGGTGCGAATCCGGCGAAGGACGACGTGTAGCCGCGGTACTTGCCGGTGGCCGGATCCACGCGGTTGGCGGTGCCGGTCTTGCCCGCGGCCCGGTAGCCGGGAATGCGGGCCTTGCCGCCGGTGCCCTGCTCGTCGTCCACGACGGACTCCAGCATCTGGGCCAGGGTCTTGGCCGTCTTCTCGCTGACCACCCGGGTCTTCTCGGGCTCCGGGGCCGGGGTGAAGCGGCCGTCGGCGCCCTTGTCGCCGCGCACCAGGGTCGGTTCGACGCGGACGCCGCCGTTGGCGATCGTCGAGTAGACCGAGGCGGCCTGCAAGGCGTTGATGGAGAAGCCCTGGCCGAACGGGATCGTGTACTGCTGCGACGTCGACCAGGTGTCCGGCGCGGCCAGGATGCCCTTGGTCTCGCCGGGGAAGCCGAGCCCGGTGGAGCCGCCGATGCCGAACTTGCGCAGGTAGGAGTAGAGGACCTGGTTCGCCGCCTGCTGGGTCTTGCCGAGCTGGCCGGTGGCGAGGATGGTGCCGATGTTGCTGGACTTGGCCAGCACGCCGTTGAGCGTGAGGTACCAGGTCGCGTGGTCGATGTCGTCCTGGAAGAGCCGGTCGCCGCGGTGCAGCCGGTTGGGGACCTCGACGTGCGTGAGCGGGGTGGCGGCGTTCTCCTCCAGTACGGCGGCCATCGACATCACCTTGGCGGTGGAGCCGGGCTCGTAGGCGTCCTGGAGGGCCGCGTTGCCCATCGCCGAGGGGTCGGCCTTCGACAGGTCGTTGGGGTCGAAGCCGGGTGAGTCGGCCATGGCGAGGATCTCACCGGTGCGGGCGTCCTGGACGATCACGTAGCCGCGGTCGGCCTTGGACTTCTTGACCTGCTCGGTGATGGCGTTCTGCGCGGCCCACTGGATGTCGCGGTCGATGGTCAGCTCGACGTCGGAGCCGGGGACCGCGGGCGTCTCGGTGGAGCCCGCGGTGGGCACCTGCCGGCCGCCGGCCTGGGCGTAGCGGAGGCTGCCGTCCTTGCCGGCCAGCTCCTTGTCCAGCTGCTGCTCGATGCCGCCGCCGCCCTTGCCCTCGGCGTTGACCCAGCCCAGTAGCCCGGCGGCGAGGTCGCCGTTCGGGTACACGCGCTGGCTGCTGGGGTCGGAGAAGACGCCGGCGAGCACGTTGACGGTGGACTTGTCCGTCTGGGCCTTGTCGGCCAGGGCGCTCTTGAGGTCCTTGATCTGCTTCCAGACCTGCGGTGTCTGCCGGCCGGCGAGCTTGACGTAGCGCAGTTCCCTGTTCGCCGGACGCAGCTTGCGGACCAGGTCGGCCTGGTCCTGGCCGAGGATCGGCGCGAGCAGCGCGGCGGCCTGCTCGGGGCCGTCGTCGATGCCGAGCTGTTTGCGGGTGAACATCGTCGGGTCGGCTGTGATGTCCTCGGCGTCCTCACTGACGGCGAGGGCCGTGCCGTTGCGGTCGGTGATCTCGCCGCGCTCGGCGGTCAGGGTGTGCACCACATAGCGGTTCTGCTCGGCCTTGGCGGCGTACGCGCTGGCGTCGACGGCCTGGACCTGGAGCAGCCGGACGACGAAGGCGAGCAGCACGAGCGTCAGGGCGAGACCGACCAGGCGCAGGCGGGGGCGGGGGCTGCCGAGCCGGAGGGCCGGCGGGGCGGACCGGGGCGGGCTCGGGCGCCGGGCCGGGCGGGCACCGGGTCCGGGCTGCCGCCGGCCGGCGGAACCCGACCGGTGAGGGGCGCCGCGGTCCGCGCGGATCCGGGGCTGGACGGGCCGCGCGGGGCCGGGCACGCGGCGGCGCGGCGGCTGCTTGTCGGACACTTCCGTCACCTGCCGGGGGTCGGGGTCGGGGTGGACCGGGGGGCGGAGGGGGACGGCACCTGGGCGGAGGCGGTGGGTGCCGGGGCGGCCGGGCTCGGCGGCGGGGCGGGGCCGCCGACCGGACCGGACGGGCCGGTGGCCGGGGCGGCCGGGCTCACGGTGGCCAGCGCCTCCGGGGGCCGGGGCGCGGGCGAGCGGGCCACGGACTGCCGGGCGGCGGGGCTGGGGACGCCCTTGACGGAGCCGTCGGGGTCGAGGAAGGCCGGATCGCCGCCGGGCACCATGCCGAGTTCGCGGGCGCGGCGCTGGAGGGCGTCCGGGGCGGAGTAGGCGTCGATGTCGCGCCGTAGCGCCTGCTCCTCGTCGGTGAGGTTCTTCGTGCGCTTCTGGAGGTCGTCGAGTCTGAACGAGCCTTCGCTGAGGGCCGAGTTCAGCACGAGCAGGCCGATGAGGCCGCCGCCGAGGAGCAGGACGACGAGGAGCACGAACGGGGTACGGGCCGCCCGGGCCCGGCCGGCCGGGAAAAGTCGGCCGAGCCGGGCGGCTCTGCCCCGCAGCTCGGGATTCCTAGCCACGTGTCCTCCGGTGAGTCTCGCCTCGTCCGCCGGCGGGCCGGGGCCTCGTACGTCGGGCGACGGGCCGGGGCCCCGCATGTCCCGCGGTGGATCCTTGGACCACACGTCCTCCGGCGGGCCGGGGTCTCGCAGGTCCTGGGGCGGGCCATCGGGAGACCATCCGCCCTCCGGCGGGTCCGGAACCCATACGCCCTCCGGCGGGCATGGGCACCGCAGGACCTGGGGCGGACCGCCCGGAGGCCATGCGCCCCCCGGCAGGTCCGGAGACCGCACGTTCTGCGGCGGACCACCCGGGGACCAGTCGCCCTCCGGCGGCCCCGGAACCCATACGTCCCCGGACAGGCCCCGGGACCGCACGTCCCGCGGCGGGCCGGGGCCCCGCGTGTCCGCCGGCAGGTCCGGAGAGCACACACCGTCCGGTGGGCCCGGAGACCGTACGTTCTGCGGCAGGCGGCCCGGAGACCACGCGCCCCCCGGCAGGTCCGGAGACCACATGTCCCCGGGCAGGCCGGAGACCGCACACCTCCCGGCGGATCCGGACCCCGCACGTCCTGGGGCAGACCGCCCGAAGACCAGTCACCCCCCGACGGCCCCGGAACCCGTACGTCACCGGACAGGACCCGAGACCGCACGCCCCTCGGTGGGTCCGGAGACCATCCGTCCCCGGGCACACCGAGGGGCCACTCGTCCTCCGGTGGGTCCGGGGACCCGGCTCGCTCACTCGATGTCCTCCCTGATGCGCTCGGCGCCGCGCAGCCGCGCCGGGGCCGCCCGGCGGTTGTCGGCGACCTCCTCCTCGCTCGGAAGTTCGGCACCGCGCGTGAGCAGCTTGAGCCGGGGCTGGTAGCGCTCGGGCACGACCGGCAGTCCGGGCGGCGCGGTACTGGTGGCACCGGCGGCCAGGACCTGCTTGACCAGACGGTCCTCCAGTGACTGGTACGACAGGACGGCGATCCGCCCGCCCACGGCGAGCGCCCTGACCGCGGCGGGGATCGCCCGCTCCAGGACATCCAGTTCGCCGTTGACCTCGATGCGCAGCGCCTGGAAGGTGCGCTTGGCCGGGTTGCCGCCGGTGCGCTTGGCGGCCTGCGGCAGCGCGTCCCGGACCAGCTCCACCAGGCGTGCGCTGGTGGAGAAGGGCTCCTTGTCCCGCTCGCGGACGATCGCGGCGACGATCCGTTTGGCCTGCTTCTCCTCGCCGTAGGCGCGCAGGATGCGGACGAGTTCGCCCGCCGGATAGGTGTTGAGTACCTCGGCGGCGCCGATCCCCGTCGACTGGTCCATGCGCATGTCGAGGGGGGCGTCCTGGGCGTAGGCGAAGCCGCGGTCGGCCTCGTCGAGTTGCATGGAGGAGACACCCAGGTCGAAGAGGACGCCCTGCACGCGCGCGATGCCGAGCCGGTCCAGGACGTCCGGCAGTTCGTCGTAGACGGCGTGCACGAGCGTGGCCCGGTCGCCGAAGGGCGCGAGCCGCTGCGCGGACAGGCTCAGCGCCTCCTTGTCGCGGTCCAGGGCGACGAGCCTGGCGTCGGGGAACCGGCCGAGCAGCGCCTCGCTGTGCCCGCCGAGGCCCAGGGTGCAGTCCACGACCACGGATCCGGGTCGCTCAAGTGCGGGCGCCAACAGGTCCAGGCAGCGTTGGAGCATCACCGGGACGTGTCGGCTCTCTCCCGCCTGTCGCCCGCCACCGCCCTGGTTCGGAAGCGCGTCGCGCCCTTTCATCTCTCGGGCCTCTCAGATCCGGCGCGGGCCGTACGCACCGCCGGGTCCCCGCCCTCTCCCGACTGACTCCGGGATGCCCCCCGGTCGAGGGAAGTGCCGGCGCCGGTGGCGTCAGTCGGCGGGAGGGGGTGGAGGCCGAGCCGTGCGTACACGCCGCGCACGTGGGGTTGCGGGTGCCGGGGTCTCCGGGTGAATTCAGTCCAGCGGAGAGTGATTCGCCTCCCGCTTCGCGTCACTTTAGTCCACCGTGTCGCGCGGTCAATCAACCGGCTTGCGCGTCGCGGTTGGCCCTCCGGCAGGCGCCGCAATCCGGAAAGAATCACCCGTACAGCCCCGCTTTATCGTCCGTGTGGGTTAGCTCACACCCCGCGACGATGACTTCTTTTGTCCGGCCTCCCAGCAGGACCGCGCGGCAGGTGACCAGTAACGTCGTGAGTATGACGACTTCTGCAGCAGTTCCCGCCGGGTCCGAGGACGCCATAACGGGCGACGGCACCGTCACGGACCGTCTCGTGGAGGCCAACCAGCGGTACGCCGCCGCGTTCGCCGACCCCGGGATGGACGCCCGTCCCGTACTCCGCGTCGCGGTCGTGGCCTGCATGGACGCCCGGCTCGACCTGCACGCCGCGCTCGGCCTGCAACTCGGCGACTGCCACACCATCCGCAACGCGGGCGGGGTCGTCACCGACGACGTGATCCGTTCCCTGACGATCAGCCAGCGTGCCCTCGGTACCCGCAGCGTCGTCCTCATCCATCACACGGGGTGCGGCATGGAGTCCCTGACCGAGGAGTTCCGGCACGATCTGGAGATGGAAGTCGGCCAGCGCCCGTCCTGGGCGGTGGAGTCCTTCCGGGATGTCGACCAGGATGTGCGGCAGTCCATGCAGCGGGTGCGCACCTCGCCGTTCCTGCTGCACACCGAGGACGTGCGTGGCTTCGTGTTCGATGTCAGGACGGGTCTGCTGCGGGAGATCGACGCGGTCTGAACGGTCCGGCGGCCGCCCCGAGAAGCGCCGGTACCCGGTGCTTCGGCGGCCCGCCGGGGAGCCGTGGGACCGACCTGGCGCCGACAGTTGTCCACAGGCGAGTGACACGAATCGGTAACGGCGGCAAGAATGCGGGTGTGGCGTCACGCGGAACTTTTCCCGGGTGGTGTCCGTGTTTCGGGGTGGGCCGGTCCGCGGCGCAGAGCGGCGGCCCGGAGTGAGAACGGGCCGAGGAGGGCCGGGTGACGACCTATGACGATCGAGCGAGCCTCACAGATCTGACCGCCACTGTGGAGCGTGTCCGCAGTTCGGTGGAAGGAGTGATCGAGGGCAAGCCCGAGGTCGTACGGCTTTCCCTGACGGTGCTGCTCGCCGAGGGGCACCTCCTGATCGAGGATGTCCCCGGCGTGGGAAAGACGATGCTCGCCAAGGCGCTGGCACGGTCCATCGACTGCTCGGTGCGCCGCATCCAGTTCACTCCCGACCTGCTGCCGTCGGACATCACCGGTGTGTCCATCTGGGACCAGCAGCGCAGGGACTTCGAGTTCAAGCCGGGCGCGATCTTCGCCCAGATCGTGATCGGCGACGAGATCAACCGCGCCTCGCCCAAGACCCAGTCCGCGCTGCTGGAGTCCATGGAGGAGCGGCAGGTCACCATCGACGGGCAGACCTATGAACTGCCCAGCCCCTTCATGGTGGTGGCCACGCAGAACCCGGTCGAGATGGAGGGCACCTACCCGCTGCCGGAGGCCCAGCGCGACCGCTTCATGGCCCGCGTCTCCGTCGGCTACCCCAGCGTCGAGGCCGAGTTGCGGATGCTGGACGTGCACGGCGGCGCCTCGCCCCTGGACGACCTCCAGCCGGTGGCCCACGCGCACGAGATCCTGAAACTGATCGAGGCGGTCCGCGACGTGCACGTCGCGGACACCGTCCGGCGCTACGCGGTGGACCTGGTGGCCGCCACCCGCGCCCACCCCGATCTGCGACTCGGCGCGTCCCCGCGTGCGACGCTGCACCTGCTGCGCGCGGCGAAGGCCGCGGCGGCCCTGGCAGGCCGGGAGTACGCGCTGCCGGACGACATCCAGACCCTGGCGGTGGCGGTCCTCGCGCACCGGCTGCTGCCCACCGCGCAGGCCCAGCTCAACCGGCGTACGTCGGAGCAGGTGGTCCAGGAGATCCTGCAACGCACCCCGGTGCCCGCGGCGTCGCAGCAGAGCGGCTTCGGCGGGCTGGGTGCGACCGCGTTCGGCCAACAGCCGCCACGGAGGCTGTGATGAGCGGCGGGGGGACCGGACAGCCGGAGCCCGAGGGCGACGACAAGAGCGGCGTCCGCGCCGCCCTGGCCGGGCTGACCACGCGCGGCCGTTCGTTCCTGGCCGCCGGCATCGCCGCCGCCGTCTGCGCGTACGTCCTGGGGCAGAGCGATCTGCTCCGGGTCGGGCTGCTGCTGGCCGCGCTGCCCCTGGTCTGCGCGACGGTGCTCCACCGCACCCGCTACCGGGTGGCGGGCAGCCGCAGGCTCTCCCCCTCCCGCGTGCCCGCGGCCGGCGAGGCTCGGGTCCACCTGCGGATGGACAACGTCTCACGGCTGCCCACGGGCCTGCTGATGCTCCAGGACCGGGTGCCGTACATGCTCGGGCCGCGGCCCCGGTTCGTACTGGACCGGGTGGAGCCGGGCGGCCGCCGGGAGGTCTCCTACCGGGTCCGCTCGGACCTGCGGGGCCGCTACCCGCTCGGTCCGCTGCAACTGCGCCTGACCGACCCCTTCGGGATGTGCGAGCTGACCCGCTCCTTCTCGACGTACGACACCCTGACGGTGATCCCGCGCGTGGAGGCGCTGCCACCGGTGCGGTTCGGCGGGGAGGCCAAGGGGTACGGCGACGGGCGGCAGCGTTCGCTGGCCCTGGCGGGCGAGGACGACGTGATCCCGCGCGGCTACCGCCACGGCGACGATCTGCGCCGGGTGCACTGGCGGTCCACCGCGCGCTACGGCGAACTGATGGTGCGCCGGGAGGAGCAGCCGCAGCGCTCCCGGTGCACGGTGCTGTTGGACACCCGGGGCATCGGCTTCGCGGGGGCGGGCCCGGACTCGGCCTTCGAGTGGGCGGTCTCGGGCGCCGCCTCCGTGCTGGTGCACATGCTCGAACGGGGCTTTTCGGTACGCCTGTTGACGGACACCGGCAACTCGGTGCCCGGGGAGGGCGCCGACGGGTTCGCCGGTTCCAACCAGGAGACGGCGGACGCGGCCGGGCTGATGATGGACACCCTCGCCGTGCTCGACCACTCGGACGGCACGGGCCTGTCCCGGGCGTACGACGTGCTGCGCGGCGGCAACGAGGGGCTGCTGGTGGCCTTCATAGGCGACCTGGACGAGGAGCAGGCCGGCGTGGTCGCCAAGATGCGCCGGCGCGGCGGCGGCGCCATCGCCTTCCTGCTGGACCCGGACACCTGGATGCGGGAACCGGCTGACGCGCCAGGCCCGGCGGACGGTCCCGGCACGGTGAACGGGACCGCGGAGCGGCTGCGGCTGCTCCGGGAGGCGGGCTGGACGGCCGCGAGCGTGCCGCGCGGTGCCGCGCTCGGCGAGCTGTGGCGCCAGATGGACCAGGAACGCATGGGCGCGGCGGCGCTGAGCGGCGGGGAGGCACGGTCATGAACGGTGACGGGAGGCGACCGGAGCGGGCGCGACCGGCGCCGACACGGCCAGAACGGGTACGGGCGGGACGGGTACGGCTGGGACGGGTACGGCCGGGACGGACGCGGTCGAGCAGGACACCGTGGGTCGGGGCACCGATGAGCGAGGTGCCGACGCACGTGGCGCGGCCGGTCGGAGCGCTGATGGATGACGTGCCCATGAGCGGGGCGCCGATGAGCGGGGCGCGGCCGGTCGGGACGGTCAGGCACGAGCCGCCGAGGAGCGGTGCACGGCCGGTCGGCATGTGGTCGGATCGGATACAACCGGTCGGGGCGCGGGTCCGCGGGACACGACCGGGCGGGGCCGCGGTGCCGGCCCCGCGTCCCGGTGGCGTGGTCGGTGGACAGGAGGTTCCGGCATGAGCGCACGGGCACGGCTCGCGCTCTGTGCCGCCGCTGCCACGATGATGGCGGCGTGCGCCCTGCTGCCGCTGGTCACCCCGATGACCTGGCTCTTTCAGGCGGGTTTCCTGGTCGCGGTGCAGGCGGGCGTGGGCGCGGTGACCCGGCGGGTGCCGCTGGCCCGGCCGCTGACCGTGGCGGCTCAGGCCCTGGTGAGCCTCATGTTGCTGACCCTGGTCTGTGCCCAGGGGCATGCGCTCCTCGGGGTGATCCCCGAGCCGGACACCTTCCGCTACTTCGCCGACCTGCTCCAGCAGGGCTCGAACGACGTCAGCCGGTTCGCGATCCCGGCCCCCCTGTCCGACGGCATCCGGCTGATGCTCGTCGGCGGTGTCCTGGTGATCGGGCTGATCGTGGACATGCTCGCGGTGACCTTCCGCAGCGCGGCACCCGCCGGGCTGCCCCTGCTGGCCCTGTACTCCGTCGCCGCGGGCCTGTCCGACGGCGGCACGGACTGGCTGTGGTTCCTGGTCGCCGCCGCGGGCTACCTGATGCTGCTGCTCGCGGAGGGCCGGGAACGGCTCTCCCAGTGGGGCCGCGTCTTCAGCGGCGCCGCCCGCTCCCCCGGCGGCCCGTCGGGCGGCGCGGTGGCCCCCGTCCGCACGGGCCGGCGCATCGGCGTGGTCGCGCTGGGCGTCGCCCTGGTGGTGCCCCTGGCCCTGCCTGCCATAGAGGGCGGCCTCCTGGACGGTGCCGGAACCGGCATGGGCGCGGGCAACGGCAACGGCGGCACCATCTCCGCGATCAACCCGCTGGTGTCCCTGCGCGACAGCCTGAACGTGGACGAGGACCGCCAGGTCCTGTCCCTGAAGACCGACTCGAACAACACCTCCGCCCTGTATCTGCGGATCGTCTCCCTGGACGACTTCGACGGCACCACCTGGAAGCCGTCCCAGCGGCACATCGTCGGCGTGCCGAACCGGTTCCCCACGCCGGCCGGCCTGAGCCCGGACGTCAGGCGCTCGGAGGTGAGGACCCGGATCGCGGCCGCCGACTGGTACGCGCAGGACTGGCTGCCGATGCCGTACCCGCCGAGCGGCGTGCAGGTCTCCGGCAAGTGGCGCTACGAGCCGGTGGGCATGACCCTGGTCGGCGACCACGGCCAGAACACCCGTGGCGCGGTGTACGAGGTGACCAGCCTGGACGTGCAGCCGACGGCGGACCAGCTGGCCTCGGCGCCGGCACCGTCGGCGGCACTGAAGCGCGAGTACACCAAGGTGCCGAAGTCGCTGCCGTCCGTGGTGGCGGAGACGGCCAAGCAGGTCACCGAGGGCGCGAGAAACGAGTACGAGCAGGCGGTCAAGCTCCAGGACTACTTCGCCGTGACCGGGGGATTCCAGTACGACACCCAGGTGCAGGTGGGCCAGGGCCCGAACGCGATCGCCACGTTCCTGGAGAAGAAGCAGGGCTTCTGCATCCACTTCTCCTTCGCGATGGCCGCGATGGCCCGCACCCTGGGCATCCCGGCCCGGGTCGCGGTCGGCTTCGCACCCGGTACCCCGCAGTCGGACGGCACGGTGTCGGTCGGTCTGAAGGACGCGCACGCCTGGCCCGAGCTGTACTTCGAGGGCGTGGGCTGGACCCGCTTCGAGCCGACCCCGACCCGGGGTACGACGCCCGACTACACGCTGTCGGACACGCCCGGCACGTCCCTGCCGGACGTGGCGCGTCCTTCGCAGCAGTCGTCTGCGGCGCCGTCCACGGGGACCTCGCCGAGCGAGAGCTGCACGGCACAGATGCGGAAGCTGGAGGCGTGCGACAGTCCCTCGACGGCTGCGACGGTGTCCGGCGGGGACGACGGCCCGAAGTGGTGGCAGTCGGCCCTGTGGGCCCTCGGCGGACTCCTCGTCCTGTTGATCCCGCTGTCGCCGCTGCTGTGGCGGAAACGGCTGCGTGCCGTACGGCTGGGCGGGCATGCCCGCACCGAGGAGGGTGCGGCGGCCCACACCCTGGCGGCGTGGCAGGAGCTGACCGACACCGCGTGGGACTTCGGGATCCCGCCGGACGAGTCGCAGACCCCGCGCGGGGCGGCCGCCCGGATCGTCCGGCTCGGGAGCCTCGACACGGCGGCCGGAAGCGCGGTGCACCGGGTGGCGGACGCCGTGGAGCAGGTTCTCTACGCACCCCGGCCGCAGCCGACGACCGGTCTCGCGGAGGAGGTGCGCCGGGTGGCCGGGGCACTGGGCGGCGCGGCCACCCGCGGCGCGCGGCTGCGGGCGCTGTTCGCCCCGCGCTCGGCCGTGCGCGCCCTGTGGGCGGCGTCGGCGCGGTCGGCGGCGCTCAAGGGACGGGTCACGACGGCACGGCCCACCCTGCGCAGACCGTCCGGCCAGGGAAACTGAGGCAGCACACGCCGGAACGGCGCTGAGGCGGTGCCCTCAGCCCGAGTCCTGTGCCCTGCGCCCTGCGCCCTGGTCGAGGGTGCCCGCAGCCAGGGCGCCGAGGAGCGGATGCCGTCGACCGGGGCTCAGGGGCAGCCGGCTCAGATCCTCAGCGGCTCAGGGGGCTGGGGCTCACGGACTGCGGACCGCACAGGCCGGAGGTCCATACGGGCATGTATGAGGGGTGATCACCCGCGATGGGTGATCACCCCTCATACATGCCCGAACATCGTCCTCGCGCTAGCGGCCGCCCTGCTCGTCCCGGCGGCGCTGCCAGCGCTCCTCGATACGATCCATCATGGAGCGCTTCGCCCGTGCCTGTCGGCGTGCCTGCGGGGCACCGCCCGCGGGCGCCCGCTCTCCCGGCTTGGGAGCCTTGCGCCAGCCCGTCACAGCGAGTACCGCGCACCCCAGCATGACGAGGAAGCCCACCACGCTGACCCAGATCTGTTGTGCGACCATACCGGCCATGAGGAGCGCGATTCCTACGAGGAATCCCGCGACCGCCTGATAAACCCGTCGCCGGGTGTACGTGCGCAGCCCGTTTCCCTCAAGCGCTGTCGCGAACTTGGGATCTTCGGCGTACAGCGCTCGCTCCATTTGCTCGAGCATGCGCTGCTCGTGCTCCGAGAGCGGCACGGAGTCCTCCTCATCGTGCAGTCGCCGGGGCGACCCGGGGGGTCCCTTCAGGATAGGCAGGGAATCGCCCCCGTGAAACCCGCCCCTCTAGGCCAATTGGCCAACCGGTTCCCGCCATGGCCGTCCCGGCTCGCTGAAACTTCCATTCCCCAGCGGCCGACCCGTCATGCCGGGAAGATCTACCTCGATCATACGGCGCAAACCCCTCGATCGGAGGGCCTGTGGCGTACTCCATCTGCTGTCGCGGCCCTGATCAGCGGTGTGCCTGAAGGCGGCTCAGCCGGCGCCGCCGCCGGGCGCCTCGCCGAGCACGTGAAGCTGCGTGGCCACGGAGTGGAACGCGGGCAACTCGGCCGCCGCCGCCTCCAGCTTCAGCAGGGCGTCGAGGGCTCCGGGCTCGGTGTCGACGAGGACCCCGGGCACCAGGTCGGCGAAGACCCGCACACCGTGCACGGCGCCGACGGCGAGCCCCGCGCCCTCGACCAGCGCGGTGAGCTGTTCCGCCGTGAAGCGCCGCGGCACCGGGTCGCCGGCGCCCCAGCGGCCGTGGGGATCGCCGAGGGCCTGCCTGGCCTCGGTGAAGTGGCCCGCCAGGGCGCGGGCGAGCACGGCACCGCCGAGTCCGGCCGCGAGCAGGCTCAGGACGCCTCCGGCGCGCAGCGCCGCCACCACGTTGCGGACGCCCTCGGCCGGCTCGTCGACGTACTCCAGGACGCCGTGGCACAGCACCGCGTCGAAGCCGCCGCGCTCGACCACCTCGAAGAGGCCGTGGACGTCGCCCTGGACGCCCCGCACCCGGTCGGCGACACCGGCCTCGGCGGCCCGGCGCTCCAGTGCGAACAGCGCGTTCGGGCTGGGGTCGACGACGGTGACGCGGTGCCCGAGGCGGGCGACGGGCACGGCGAAGTTGCCGCTGCCGCCTCCGGTGTCGAGGACGTCGAGCGAGTCCCGGCCCGTGGCCTTGGCCCGCCCGTCCAGGGCGTCCCGGAGGACTTCCCAGACCACGGCGGTACGGAGCGAGGCCCGGGGCCGCGAGGGGTCGGAGCGCGGCGACGCCGGTTGCGGGCAGTGGTGGGAGACAGGCGGTCGCATCGGGTCCGGCACGGCAGTCGACTCCTCGGCGTGGCACCGCCTGTTGCCCGGCGGCGCGAACGGGTTCCCTCCCCCGCCCGGGACGCGGGAGGAGGGAAGGCTTCAGGCGTTCTCCACCCTATTGCCTCGGCCGCCGTACCTGGTCACCACGGGGGCGGCCCGGCCGGCCGGGGCCCGCGCGGGCCGGGCCCGTCGCTGTCAGCCCGCGTCCGGCAGCTCCCTCCCGCTGGCGTGGCCGGCCGGTTCTCCGGTCTCCTGCCGGGGCTGTGGCAGGACGGGCTGGAGCACCAGCATCCGTTCGACGATGCGGACGAACATCGCCACGTCCCTGATCAGATCGTCGGCGTCCCGGCGGCTCGCGGCGTCCCGGATGCCCGCCTCGGCCCGGGCCCGGCGGGCGGCGCCGGAGGCGAACAGGGCGCTCCATTCGGTGAGTTCGGGCGCTATCTCGGGGAGCACCTCCCAGGCGCTGCGGATGCGGGGGCGGCGCCTGGTCGGGGACTCCGGGCGGGCCCGCGCGGCGAGGACGGCGGCGGCGGTGCGCAGCGCGGCGAGGTGAGCGGTGGCATAGCGCTCGTTGGGTGTGGGCAGGACGGCGGCCTCGTCGAGTCCGGCACGGGCCTTGGCGAGCAGGTCGAGGGCGGCGGGCGGGGCCGTGGCCCGGCGGAGCACGGGGTGCACGTCGCTCGCCGGGCCGGTCAGTGAGGGGGCAGGGCCGGATGCGCGGCGCCGGCGGGCGGCTGCTGCGGACGAGCTGGCCATGACGAACCTCCTGTCGTCTGTGTGACGGCACGCCCTGGTCCGGGGTGCCGTATGTGCCCATCGTGCGGTATGCCACTGACAATCCGTTCTGACCTGGGCTTTTGATTCGATCGACAGTTCGGATCGGGTGCGGGCGGGGGCAGGTCCTACGCGCTGGCGAGGGGTGGGGCGGGGGCGGGGCCGTTGCTGTGAGAATCGTGACCATGGAAAGCAGCAGCACCGCGCCGGGCGGCGCCACGCGCCGCGAGGCCACCCGGCGCAGGCTCTACGAAGCGGCCGTCACGCTCATCGCCGAGCAGGGCTTCTCCGCGACCACGGTGGACGAGATCGCCGAGCGGGCCGGGGTCGCGAAGGGCACGGTCTACTACAACTTCGCGAGCAAGTCGGTCCTCTTCGAGGAGTTACTGCGGCACGGCGTGGGCCTGCTCACCGCCTCCCTGCGGGACGCCGCCGAACGGTCCGCGCGCGGGGGCGGCGGCAAGGTGGACGCCCTGGACGCGATGATCCGCGCCGGTCTCGTCTTCATCGACCGCTACCCGGCCTTCACCCAGCTGTACGTGGCCGAGCTGTGGCGCACCAACCGCGCCTGGCAGTCCACCCTGCTCGTGGTGCGGCAGGAGGTCGTCGCGGTGGTGGAGGGGGTGCTGCGCGCGGGGGTGGCGGCCGGCGAGTTCAGCGCGGAGATCGACGTCCCGCTGACGGCGGCGGCGCTCGTCGGCATGGTGCTGGTGGCGGCGCTGGACTGGAAGTCGTTCCAGCCGGAGCGTTCCCTGGACGACGTCCACGCCGCCCTGTCCCGGCTGTTGCAGGGACGGGTGAGCGGCCGGGGCTGACCGGAAAGCGCCGGTCCGCCCTGGCCCGTCCCCCGCGGGCCGGCTCGGACCGGCGCTCCTTCCTGCTCCCCGTACGTCCCCCGTGGGAGCCCCCCGTCGCGGTCTTCCCCGGGTTCCCCCGTGCCTCGCTCCCGCCGACGAGCCGGCGGAAGGAGCGGCCGGGGAGGTCACCGTTCCGCCGCCCCGTGCCGGCGGTCCCGGGCCTCGTCCCCCTGCCGTGCCTCCACTGTCTCGTTCCCGCAGGTCGGGGCCCATCCGTGCACCTACTCATCTGGCCGCCTAGGTACTCGTACTCAGCCGTCCGCACCGGTACGCAGGACGCGGCGCGGCCGGCTGGTCACGATCGCCTCCGTGTCCGTACTCCCCCTGGTGTCCACCAGGGGGAGGGCCGGTGGCCTCCCTGTCTACGCCGTGAGGCTGCTCCACCCGTCCACCTGACTGACCCCGCCGCCCGACGGACCCCGCCGGGCGACCGACCCGCCGCCCGACTGACCCCGCCGGGCGACCGACCCGCCGCCCGACGGACCACCGAGCGGGCGCCTGCGGTCCGGACTGTCAGTGGCGGTGGATAAAGTCGCGGGCATGGCACGGATTGCGGTGATCGGCGCCGGGATGGGCGCGATGGCGGCTGCCGCCCGGCTGGCCGTCGCGGGCCACCGGGTGGTGGTGTACGAGCGCACGGAGACGTACGGCGGGGCAGTGCGCCGCTTCGAGCGGGACGGCTTCGGTTTCGACACGGGCCCGGGTGTGCTGTCGCTGCCCGCGGTCTACCGCGACCTGTTCCTGAAGACCGGCAAGGAACCGCTGGAGGACCGCGTCCGGCTCACCCAGGTCGACCCGTCGTCACGGCACGTGTTCGCGGACGGCACCGAGGTGTCGTTGCCGAACGCCTCGCGCGCGGGTGTCGTCGCGGCCCTGGACGAGGCCCTGGGGTCCGGTGCGGGACAGCGCTGGGGCGACTTCCTGGTGCGTGCCCGCGAGGCCTGGGACCGCACGCGCCGCCCCCTCCTGGAGGAGCCGCTGTGGCCGAACTGGTCGGTGCTGACGGACCGCGAGCCCTATCCGGCGGTCCCGCACAAGCGGCTGCTGCGCACCCGGCGGGCCGCGACGCTCGCCGAGATCGGGGCCTGGGAGCTGCGTGATCCCCGGCTCGCCGCCCTGCTCGCGGGCCACGCGCTCGGGTACGGCCTGGACCCCGGCACCGCTCCGGCGAGCGCGGCCGTGCTGCCGTACATGGAGCACGCCTTCGGTGTCTGGTATGTCCACGGCGGCATGCGGGAGTTGGCGCGGGCGGTGTACGAGCGGTGCGTACGGCGCAAGGTCGAGTTCGTCTTCGGCGCCGAGGTCACCGGGATCCTGGAGAAGGACGGCCGCGCGGCGGGCGTCGAGCTGGCCCGGGGCGCCGACGGGGCCGTCGGCTCCGGGGGGCGCACGGTGGCCGAGGCGGACGCGGTCGTCGGCACGGGCCCCTGGCGGCTGCGCGGTCTGCTGCCCGACCAGGAGTTGTACGGGCCGGGTGCCGTCGCACCGGCCGCCGAGGGGCTGTTCCCCGGGCGGGTCGTGGTGTGCCTCGCGCTGCGCGGCCGGCGCGAGCCGGGCGCGGCGCACCGCACGGTGGTGCATTCCCCGGCGGCTACGGGCGAGTTGAGCCTGTTCACGGCCGAGGGCACGCCCGAGCGTCCCACGGTCCGCGTCGACCGCCCGGACGACCCCGCCCTGCGTCCGGACGCGGCGCACGAGTCCATGGTGGTGACGGCGACCGTGCCGTCCGCGGCGGGGTACGACTGGACCGCGCCCGGCGCCGCCGACGCCTTCGCGGACCGTATGGTCGCCGCCGCCGAGCGGGCGGTGCCGGGGCTGCGCGAGCGGGTGCTGTGGCGGGAGGTGCGCACGCCGGTGGACACCGCGCGGGAGACCGGAGCGGAGGGCGGGGCCGTTCCGCCGCCGTCGCTGGCCGCGGCCGGGGGGACGCTGCATCCGTCCAACGCCACGGCGGTACCGGGCCTGTTCGGGGTGGGCGGCTGGTCGCATCCCGGCGGTGGTCTGCCGCACGCCGGCATGTCGGGCGCGCTGGTCGCCGGGCTGATCGTGGAGGGGCCGGACTTCCGCGGCTCGCGGTGAGTCCCGCCGTCCGGGCGGCGGCCGGTCAGAAGCGGTAGTGCTCGTCGTACCCGTTGCCCTGCTGCTGGCCGTGACTTTGCTGCTGGCCGTGGCCCTGGTGCTGGCCGTCGCCCTGGTACGGGTAGGGCTGCTCCTGCGGGAGGTCGCCGCCGTAGGTCTCGTCGGTGCGCTGCTGCGGGACCCAGACGCCGCCGGCCGGGGTCTCGCCGTAGCCGCCGTTGCCGTACTGGTCCTGGCCGTAGGGCTGTTGGCCGTACTGCTGACCGCCGTAGCCGTTGTCGTACGCGGTGCCGCCGTAGTTCTGGGCGCCGGCGTACGGGTCGGAGTAGTCGGCGTACTGCTGCTGGCCGCCCGTGTCGTAGCCGTACTGCTGCTGGCCGTAGCCGGAGTAGTCGTACGAGTAGCCCTGGTCGGCGCCCTGGGCGGTGGCCGCGTAGCCCGGGTCCTGGTGCTGGGCCGCGGCCGCGTGGGCGGAGTCGCCGTATATGCCGTAGGAGCCGGTGTCCTCGGGCATGGGCTGCGGTTCGTAGACGGCTGTGGCGTCGGCGGCGGCCTGTCGGCCGGGGTGGGCCGCGGCGAACACGTCGTCGCGGTCGTAGTCGCCGTCGTGGCCACCGTGCTGGGCGCCGTCCTGGCCGTAACCGCCGTCCTGGCCGTACTCGCCGTCCTGCCGGTAACCGGCGTCCGGTCCGTCCGCGCCCTGGCCGCTCCGGGCCGCCGACGGATCCTGGGCCTCCGGATCGGTGTCCCGGTCGTCCCGGTGGTCGGGATCGCCGCCCCTGCGCTTGCCGCCGTCCGCTCCCCGGCGCACCGCCCAGCCCTCGGCGAAGCCGCGGCGGAACGACAGCGTGACGTACGTCTGGCCGACCGCGAAGGCCACCGCGCCCAGCGCGATGACGACGACGGAGGGCATCAGCACACCGAGCACGACGATGAGGAAGCCGACGAACGCCAGCAGCCGCCAGCGCAGCCGCGCCTTGTACTGCAACAGCACTTCGCCGAGCAACCACAGCGCGACGATGCCGAACGCGAGGTAGAGGACCGCCCAGCCCATGTAACGCCCCTCTCCCAGTGACCGCTACGCAGTGTGTCGTATCTCGGTGATGCCGGTCTAGGTCTGCGGAGGATGGTGCAGGCCCAGGTTCTCGTAGATCTCCAGTGGCGCCGTGGAGTTGTTGAGCGTGATGAAGTGCAGTCCGGGCACTCCCTCGGCCAGCAGCCGGGCGCAGAACTCCGTGGCGAACTCGATGCCAATGGAGCGTACCGCCGCCGGATCGTCCTTGGCTGTGAGGATCCGTTCTTCCAGCGCCCGCGGGAACCTGGCGTTGCTCAGCTTGGGCAGCCGCTCCAGCATCCGCAGACTCGTGACCGGCAGGATCTCGGGGATGACCGGGGTCTCGCAGCCGGCCGCCGCGACCCGGTCGCGCAGCCGCAGGTACGACTCCGGCTCGAAGAACATCTGCGTGATGGCGTAGTCGGCGCCCGCGCGGCACTTGTCCACGAAGCGGGCGACGTCCGTGTCCCAGTCGGCGGAGCGCGGATGCATCTCCGGGAAGGCGGCGACACCCACGCAGAAGTCGCCCGACTCCTTGATGAGCGCGACGAGTTCGGCCGCGTAGGTCAGGCCCTGGGGGTGCGGCACCCACTCGCCCATGGGGTCGCCCGGCGGGTCACCGCGGACGGCGAGCATGTTGCGGATCCCGGCGTCCGCGTACTGGCCGATGATGTTGCGGAGTTCGGCGACGGAGTGGTCGACGGCGGTGAGGTGGGCGACCGGCGTCAGCGTGGTGTCGGCGACGATCTGCTGGGTCTCCTTGACCGTGGTCGCGCGGGTGGTGCCGCCGGCGCCGTAAGTGACGGAGACGAAGTCGGGGGCCACCGCCTCGACCCTGCGCAGCGCGTTCCACAGACTCCGCTCACCCTTGGGCGTCTTCGGCGCGTAGAACTCGAACGAGTACGTCGTCTTGCCGGTGCTCAGGATGTCACGCACGGTGCGCGCGCGGTCGGTCCTGGTGGATGCGGTTCCAAGGGCCATACCCGCAGGTTAGCCAGGCACGGGCGGTCCCCCAACCGGGCGCCGGAGATTTGCCCGAATTGCCGAACTCTTGTCCATCCTTTGGACAGGGCCTGGCCAGGTGATTGCTAGCCGTCCCGCCGCAGCCGCCCGGTGAACTCGGCCGCCGCCGCTCCTGGGTCGTCGGCCTCGGTGATCGCGCGGACGACGACCACCCGGCGGGCCCCGGCGTCCAGCACCTCGTCGAGGTTGCCCAGGTCGATGCCGCCGATGGCGAACCAGGGCCGGGCGGTGCCCAGCGCGGCCGTGTAACGGACCAGGTCCAGGCCGGGCGCGGGCCGGCCTGGCTTGGTGGGGGTGGGCCAGCACGGGCCGGTGCAGAAGTAGTCCACGCCGTCCTGGACGGCCGCCGCCGCGGCCTCCTCCGGGGCGTGCGTGGAGCGGCCTATGAGCACCTCGTCGCCGAGGACGGCGCGGGCCGCGGGCACGGGGAGGTCGCCCTGTCCGAGGTGGAGCACGGCGGCGCGGGCGGCGTGGGCGACGTCCGCGCGGTCGTTGACCGCGAGCAGCTTGCCGTGCCGCGCGCAGGCGTCGGCGAACACCTCCAGGTGCGCCAGCTCCTCGGCCGCCTCCATGCCCTTGTCGCGCAGTTGCACGACGTCGACGCCGCCGGCCAGGACCGCGTCCAGGAACTCGGCGAGGTCGCCCTGGTCCTTGCGGGCGTCCGTGCACAGATAGAGCCGGGCGTCGGCGAGCCGGTCACGCGCTGTGCGGGCGGCGGTGCCGGTGCCGGCAACGGTCTCGGTGCCGGCCGCGTTGCCGGTGTTGACGGCCGCGCTGTCGGTGTTGACGGCCGCGCTGTCGGCCGTGATGTCGGTGTCCGGCATGTGTGTCCCCCCGGGATGGGTGCGAGGTCGGTGCGGTGGTGCAGTGGTGAGGTGTCGTGACGTACGGGCCGGGCCGACCGCCCGTTCCGGGGCGGACCGCCCGTTCCGGCCGTCCGGGCGAGCCGCCCGGACGGGGCGCGGGCCCGCGGCCCCGCGGGGAGCGGCGGCACGGTGGCCCGGCGACCGGGCGCGGGACCGCGAAGCGCGGCACCGGGTCAGGCGGCCGGGCGTCGGACGGGCCCTGGGCCGTGGTTCACCACGGCCGTGGCCCGTCCGGAGCCGCGGCCCGTACGTCGGAGGGCGTTCGGATCAGACGGCGAGCGCCTGGGCGCGGCGCTTCACCTCCGTGCCGCGGTTCTCGCTGAGGGCCTGCGCGGGGGTGCCGGGCAGGGTCGGGTCAGGAGTAAAGAGCCACTCCAGCATTTCCTCGTCCGTGAAGCCGTCGTCCCGCAGGAGCGTCAGGGTCCCGGACAGACCCTTGACGACCTTGTCCCCGTCGATGAAGGCGGCAGGGACGTGCAGCGCACGGTTCTCGCCACGGCGTACGGCGATGAGCTGGCCCTCCTTGACCAGCTGCCGGACACGTGTCACCTCGACGCCGAGCTGCTCGGCGATGTCGGGGAGGGTGAGCCATGCAGGGACGAGAGCATCGATCTTTGCGTCAATCTCGGTCACGGAAACAGCGTGCCATCCCGGACCGACAGTCGGAAGCCAGGCCCGTCCGACCTGGGGATATCGCGCGTCACGCGGTGGCCTCCTTCAGCGGCCGCGCCGGGTCCGCGAGCAGCCGCGGATCCATCGGCGTGCCCGCCTCGATCAGCCGCCGTCCCTGCGCCAGATCACGCGGCCGGCCCACCGCCAGCAGGGCGACCAGCCGGCCCGCGCCCAGCCAGCAGACGGTCCAGGCGGGCCCGGCGGGGTCGCCGCGCCACAGCAGCGTGTCGGCCGCCGGGTAGTGGCCGATGTACTGCACGAAACGCCCGAACTGCTCGGACCAGAAGTACGGCACCGGGTCGTAGGCCGCCGGGGTGTCGCCGATGATGTTCGCGGCGACCGTGCGCGGCCCCTGGAGGGCGTTGTCCCAGTGGTGGACGAGCAGGCGCTCGCCGTACCGGGCGGAGGGGAAGGACGCGCAGTCGCCGACCGCGTAGACGTCCGGCGCGGAGGCGCGCAGATGGTCGTCGGCCACGACCTCGCGATGGGCGCCCAGCTCGATGCCGGAACCCGCCAGCCAGGCGGTGGCGGGGCGGGCGCCGATGCCGACCACGACGGCGCCCGCGGGCAGCCGCGAGCCGTCGTCGAGCACCACCGCACCGGGCTCGACGCGCGCCACGCGCGCGTGGGTGCGCAGTTCGGTGCCGCTGTCCGCGTACCAGGCCGCCATCGGCGCCGTGACCTCGGCCGGGAGCGCGCCCGCGAGCGGGCGGTCGGCGGCCTCGACGACCGTGACCGCGCAGCCCGCCTCGCGGGCCGCCGTGGCGAACTCGGCCCCGATCCAGCCCGCGCCGACGACCACGATGTCGTGCTGCCGGGCGAGCACCGGCCGCAGCGCCTGGGCGTCGTCGAGGGTGCGCAGCAGGTGCACGCCGGGGACGCCCTCCGCGCCGGGCAGCAGGATCGGTTCGGCGCCGGTGGCGAGGACCAGGACGTCGTACGGCACCGGACCGGCCGCGGTGTCCAGCTCGTGGTCGCCGGGGCGCACGCCGAGCGCCTCCCGGCCCAGTTCGAGGTCGATGCCGAGCGCGCCGAAATCGACGTCGAAGGCGGAGCCCTCGACCTTGCCGAGCAGCACGGCCTTGGACAGCGGTGGCCGGTCGTACGGCGCGTGGGGCTCCGCGCCGACCACGGTCACCATGCCCTTGAACCCCTGTTCCCGCAGGGCGACCGCGGTCTGCACCCCGGCCATGCCCGCGCCGGCGACGACCACGCGCCGCACCTGTGACGTGCTCCGTTGCTGCGTCTGCTGGCTCACGCTGATCACCATAGTCAACTGACGTTTTGTCAGGCAGGGGGCATGCTGGGTGACCTGCTGCACACGGGATCGTCCGGTGTCCGCCAGGGGCCCGTGCCGGCCGTTCTTCCGTGCGCGCCGCGCCGCCCACCGGAGCCCGCCGAGCCGCGTGCGGGGGCCGTGAGCGCGGTGCGGAGGCCGTGAGCGCGGTGCGGAGGCCGTGAGCGCGGTGCGGAGGCCGTGAGCGCGGTGCGGAGGCCGTGAGCGCGGTGCGACCGGAGCCCGCCGAGCGCGGTGCGGGCCGGGGCCGCGAGCGCGGTGCGGGCCGAGGCTTCCTTTTCGAGGCGGGCGGCGGCGGGCTAGGGTGGCCACCGTACAAGCACTCGCGGGAGCCCGGACGCACCGGGCTGAGAGGGAGGCTGGCGGCCTCCGACCGTACGAACCTGATCCGGGTCATGCCGGCGAAGGGAGGGGCTGGACGCCCATGTCGTCACGTACGTCAGATGTCCTCGTCATCGGGGGCGGAATCATCGGCCTGGTCACGGCCTGGCGGGCCGCGCAGCGCGGATTCGCCACGGCCGTCGTGGATCCCGAGCCGGGTGGCGGGGCCGCGCAGGTCGCGGCCGGCATGCTGGCCGCGGTCACCGAACTGCACCACGGCGAGCAGACGCTGCTCGGCCTGAACCTGGCCTCGGCGCGCCGCTATCCGGACTTCGCGGCCGAGCTGACCGAGCTGACCGGCCGCGACCTCGGCTACCGCCGGTGCGGCACGCTCGCCGTCGCACTGGACGCCGACGACCGCGCGCACCTGCGCGACCTGCACGAACTGCAACAGCGCTCCGGTCTTGAGTCCGAGTGGCTGTCCGGCCGGGACTGCCGTCGTCTGGAGCCGATGCTCGCGCCGGGGGTGCGGGGCGGGCTGCGGGTGGACGGCGACCACCAGATCGACCCGCGGCGGCTGGCGGCGGCACTGCTGGCAGCCTGCGAACGGGCGGGAGTGGTGTTCCATCGCGCCTGGGCCGAGCGCTGCGCGGTGCGCCGGGACCGGGCCGTCGGGGTGACCACCGGGGACGGCACCGAACTGGCTGCCGGTCAGCTGGTGCTCGCGGCCGGCAGCCTGAGCGGCCGGCTGGCGGGCCTGCCGGAGGCCGTGCTGCCGCCGGTGCGGCCGGTGAAGGGCCAGGTGCTGCGGCTGACCGTGCCGAAGCGGTACGCGCCGTTCCTGAGCCGGACCGTGCGGGCCGTGGTGCGCGGCAGCCAGGTCTACCTGGTGCCGCGGGAGAACGGTGAACTGGTCGTCGGGGCGACCGACGAGGAACTGGGCTGGGACACCACGGTGACCGCGGGCGGCGTGTACGAGCTGCTGCGGGACGCGCACGAGCTGGTGCCCGGGATCACCGAACTGCCGCTGACCGAGACCCGGGCCGGGCTGCGGCCCGGCTCCCCGGACAACGCGCCGCTGCTCGGCCCGACCGCGCTCGACGGGCTGCACGTGGCCACCGGGCACTACCGCAACGGTGTGCTGCTCACCCCGGTCACCGGGGATGTCATGGCGCACCTCCTGGCCACCGGGACGCTCCCGGAGGAGGCCCGTCCGTTCACCCCCGCGCGCTTCGGCGCCGCCGCCCTCACGGAGCAGCCCGCATGATCATCTCCGTCAACGGGGAGCACCGGGAGATCGCGCCCGGCACGGCCCTCGACGCCCTCGTGCAGACCCTCACCACGGCGGCCGGCGGAGTGGCCGCCGCGCTCAACGAAACCGTCGTCCCGCGCGCGCAGTGGCCCGCCACCGCCCTGAGCGAGGGGGACCGCGTCGAAGTCCTCACCGCCGTCCAAGGAGGCTGAGCCATGGCCGACGATCCCTTCGTCCTCGGCGGTACGTCCTTCACGTCCCGGTTGATCATGGGTACGGGCGGTGCGCCCAGCCTCGACGTGCTGGAGCGGGCGCTGGTCGCCTCCGGAACGGAGCTGACCACCGTGGCGATGCGCCGGGTCGACCCCGATGTGCACGGGTCCGTGCTCTCGGTCCTGGAACGGCTCGGCATCCGGGTGCTGCCCAACACGGCGGGCTGCTTCACCGCGGGCGAGGCGGTGCTGACCGCGCGGCTGGCCCGGGAGGCGCTCGGGTCCGATCTGATCAAACTTGAGGTGATCGCCGACGAGCGGACACTGCTGCCGGACCCGATCGAGCTGCTGGACGCGGCGGAGACCCTGGTGGACGACGGTTTCACGGTGCTGCCGTACACGAACGACGATCCCGTGCTGGCGCGGAAGCTGGAGGACGTGGGGTGCGCGGCGGTGATGCCGCTCGGCTCGCCGATCGGTTCCGGGCTCGGGATCCGCAATCCGCACAACTTCCAGCTGATCGTGGAGCACGCGCGCGTACCGGTGATCCTGGACGCGGGAGCCGGTACGGCGTCGGACGTGGCGCTTGCGATGGAGCTGGGGTGCGCGGGGGTCATGCTGGCCTCGGCCGTCACCCGGTCGCAGCAACCGGAGCGGATGGCGGAGGCGATGCGGCACGCGGTGGACGCGGGGCGGCTGGCACGGCTGGCGGGGCGGATCCCTCGTCGGCACTTCGCCGAGGCGTCGTCTCCCCCGGAGGGCCTGGCCGTGCTCGATCCGGAGCGGCCCGCGTTCTGAGCGGGGCGGTCGTGCCGGGACGCGCTGCCCACCACGCGCCACCCGTTTGCCGTCCGCCGAGCGGTGGACGTTTCCCGTGGGGGCCCGGCGTCGGTGGTGGCTGCGGGGGGCGGGTTCGTGGGGCCGGGGATTCCGGGGCCGGTGAAGGGTCGGAGAGGGCCGTCGGTCCGGGTGGGGCGGTGAGGGCGTCGGGCCCGGTCACGGGCCGTGGGTGGCGGGTGGGGGGTTCCGGGGGTGACGGGGTGACGGGGTGTCGCGGGACGGGTCACAGGTCGGCCGCAGTCCCGGTCCGATCTCTCGGTAACGAGGAGGACTGTCGGTACCGGCTCGTAGACTCACCTGCGTGGATACGACCCTTCAGGACCCCCTGGTCGGGCAGGTGCTCGACGGCCGTTATCGCGTCGACGCCCGGATCGCGGTCGGCGGGATGGCCACGGTCTACCGGGCCCTGGACACCCGTCTGGACCGCATCCTCGCGCTCAAGGTGATGCATCCGGCCCTCGCCGCCGACGGGTCGTTCGTCGAGCGGTTCATCCGGGAGGCGAAGTCGGTGGCCCGGCTCGCCCACCCGAACGTCGTACAGGTCTTCGACCAGGGCATGGACAGGGCGTACGTCTATCTCGCCATGGAGTACGTCGCCGGGTGCACGCTGCGCGACGTGCTGCGCGAGCGGGGCGCGTTGCAGCCGCGGGCCGCGCTGGACATCCTGGAACCGGTGCTGGCCGCGCTCGGCGCCGCGCACCGCGCCGGGTTCGTGCACCGGGACATGAAGCCCGAGAACGTGCTCATCGGGGACGACGGGCGGGTCAAGGTCGCGGACTTCGGGCTGGTGCGGTCGGTGGACACCGTGACCAGTACGACGGGGGCCGTGCTGGGAACCGTCTCGTACCTCGCGCCCGAGCAGATCGAGAACGGGACCACCGATCCGCGCGTCGACGTGTACGCGTGCGGTGTCGTCCTGCACGAGATGCTCACCGGTGCGAAGCCGCACGACGGGGACTCCCCCGCCGCGGTGCTCTACAAGCACCTCCACGAGGACGTGCCGCCGCCGTCCGCCACCGTGCCCGGCCTGGCGTACGAGCTGGACGGGCTGGTCGCCTCGGCCACCGCCCGTGATCCGGAGGGCCGGCCGCGGGACGCCGTGGCACTGCTCGCCCAGGTGCGGCGGGCCCGCGCGGGACTCACCGCCCAGCAGTTGGACGCGGTGCCTCCGCAGGCGCTCACCGCGGAGCACGACATCACCGAGGACCGTACGAGCGTGATTCCGCGTTCGCTGGCGATCCCGCGGCTGCTGCCGGTGAACGACGACGACCTCCCCGGTGCGGTCGGCAACCGGACGGCCCGGTTCGAGACCTCGGCGCTGCCGCCCCGGCGGTGGTCCGTGCGGCCGGGACGGAGGCTCGTCACGCTGGTCGTCGCCGTGCTGGTGGTCCTCGGCGGCGGGATCGGCGTCTGGTACATCAACTCGGGGCAGTTCACACGGGTGCCGCCGCTGCTGGCGAAGACCGAGGCACAGGCACGGGAGCGGCTCAGGGCGGACGGGCTCGACGTGAAGCAGGTCGAGCACGCCTACAGCGACACGGTGCGGCGCGGCACGGTCATCAGCACCGACCCCGAGGCCGGCGCCCGCATCCGCAACAACGACTCGGTGACGCTGACCGTCTCCGACGGCCCGGAGACCGTGAAGGTGCCCGAACTGGCGGGCCGTGGCCTGGCCGATGCCGAGGCGCTGCTGAAGGAGGGCGGCCTGGAGCCCGGCATGGTCACGCGCGCGTTCAGCGACAGCGTGCCCAAGGACTCGGTGATCGGCACCGACCCGGCACCCGGCACCGTGCGGCGCGCGGGGTCGGCGATCACGCTCACCGTCAGCAAGGGCAGCCCGATCGACGTGCCCGACGTCACCGGTGACGACCTGGACAGCGCGCGGGAGCGACTGGAGGAAGCCGGGCTCAAGGTGGAGGTCTCCGCCGAGCAGGTCAACTCGGAGCACGACGCGGGCGAGGTGGCCGAGCAGACCCCGGAGGGCGACAGTGAGGCCGCCGAGGGCGACACGGTGCGGCTGACGCTGTCCAAGGGCCCGGAGATGGTCGAGGTCCCGGACGTGGTCGGGACCGGTGTCAACGACGCGACGAAGCAGCTGGAAGCCTCCGGGTTCAAGGTCTCGGAGGACCGCGGGCTGCTGGGGCTGTTCGGGAGCACCGTGCAGAAGCAGTCGGTGGACGCCGGCAAGACGGCACCCAAGGGCTCGACGATCACGATAACGATCCGGTGACGACGTTCACGACAGCCGTCAGGTCCGTCAGGTCCGTCAGGTGACGAGGCGCGGAGGCGGACGGCGGGCCCGTTTTCCCTGGGAGCGGGCCGGCGTGACAGGCTGAACGGGTGAAGCGTCAGCAGTCCCGTTCCGCCCCCGCGCACGGTCGTTCCCGCAATCCCGTGGGCGGTCACGTCCCCGTGGCCGGTGGGCTGCACTCCGTGGGGCTGTCGTACGCCCGGGAGTTGAAGGCGGAGACCGTGCAGGTCTTCGTGGCCAACCCGCGCGGCTGGGCCACCCCCATCGGCGATCCCCGGCAGGACGAGGCGTTCCGAGCGGCGTGCGCGGAGGACTCCGTCCCGGTGTACGTGCATGCCCCGTACCTGATCAACTTCGGCTCGCACACCGCGGCGACCGTGGAGAGGTCGGTGGCGTCGCTGCGGCACTCGCTGCGGCGGGCGCGGGAGATCGGCGCGCTGGGCGTGGTCGTGCACACGGGCAGCGCGACCGGCGGACGGCCGCGGGAGGTGGCTCTGAAGCAGGTGCGCGAGCACATGCTGCCGCTGCTGGACGAGCTGACCTTGGACGACGACCCGTTCCTGCTGCTGGAGTCGACCGCCGGGCAGGGAGCCTCGCTGTGCTTCCGGACCTGGGACTTCGGGCCGTACTTCGCGGCGCTGGACGCGCACCCGAAGCTGGGCGTGTGCCTGGACACCTGTCACATCTTCGCCGCCGGGCACGACCTGACGGGGCCGAGCGGCATGCACCGGACGCTGGACCTGCTGGTGGACACGGTGGGCGAGGGGCGGCTGAAGCTGATCCACGCCAATGACTCCAAGGACGTGGCGGGGGCCCACAAGGACCGGCACGAGAACATCGGTGCCGGGCACATCGGCGCGGATCCGTTCCGGGCACTGATGACGCACCCGGCGACCGCGGGCGTACCGCTGGTCATCGAGACGCCGGGCGGCAAGGAGGGGCACGCGGCGGACGTGGCCCGGCTGAAGGAACTGCGGACCGCCGCCGGCTGACGGCACACACCCATCGGCCCCACCGATCCCCGCCGCCCCTCGAATCCCACCAGCCCCGCCAGCCCCCAGCGCCCTCTCAGCCCCACCAACCCCACCGATCCCACCTATATGGTCGCCCCCATTCCGGGAATACCCCCAAGGGGTATACGGTTCCTACCCGTCGCACGAGGAATCGTCACTCGACCCCGGGGGTACCCATGGACCACGAGGCACACGCCCACCAGCACACCCACGCACCGGCGGCCGACTGGCCGATGGCCGTTCAGGCCACCCTGCACTGCCTCACGGGCTGCGCCATCGGCGAAGTGCTCGGCATGGTCGTCGGCACCGCGCTCGGCTGGGGCAACCTGCCGACCATGATCCTGGCGATCGTGCTGGCGTTCTTCTTCGGCTACTCGCTCACGCTGCGCGGGGTACTGAAGGCCGGCGTCGGTTTCCGCACCGCCCTGCGCGTGGCGCTGGCCGCGGACACCCTGTCGATCGCCGTGATGGAGCTGATCGACAACGGCGTGATCGCACTGTGGCCGGACGCGATGGACGCGCACCTCGGCGACCCGCTGTTCTGGTCCACGCTGGCGCTCTCGCTCGCGGCCGCCTTCGTCATCACCACGCCGGTCAACAAGTGGACGATCGGGCGGGGCAAGGGCCACGCGGTGGTGCACCAGTACCACCACTGACGCCGGTCAGGGCTCCGGACCGTCCCCGGGCTCCTCCTGGTAGGAGTAGCGCTGCTCCCGCCAGGGGTCGCCGACGTTGTGGTAGCCGCGCTCCTCCCAGAAGCCGCGGCGGTCGGCGGTCATGTACTCGACGCCGCGGACCCACTTGGGGCCCTTCCAGGCGTACAGGTGGGGCACCACGAGCCGGACCGGGAAGCCGTGCTCCGCGGTGAGCAGTTCGCCGTCCTTGTGCGTCGCGAAGACGGTGCGCTCGGCGGCGAAGTCGAAGAGGCGGAGGTTCGAGCTGAAGCCGTACTCCGCCCAGACCATCACGTGGGTGACATCCGGGGCGGGCGGGGCGATCTCCAGGATCACGCTCGCCGGAATGCCGCCCCACTCGGCCCCGAGCATGCTGAATTTGGTCACGCAGTGCAGGTCGGCCACGATCGTGGCGTACGGCAGGGCCGTGAACTCCTCGTGGTTCCAGCAGCGCTTCGCCCCGTCGGCGGTGGCGCCGAAGACCCTGAACTCCCACCGTTCGGGACGGAACTTGGGCACCGGGCCGTAGTGCGTGACCGGCCAGCCGCGCTGCGGCCGCTGCCCCGGCGGAAGCTCGGACCGTACGCCCTCTGCTGACTCTCCAGACCAGCGCTCCACCGGATGCCCCATGGCTCCATCCTGACAGACCCGGAGCGATGCACCCGACCAGGAGTCTAAAACAGGACAATAGATCACAGGCATGTACTTACTTGCTAAGAGCGCACTTACCACCCGATCTTCTGTTGCCAGTACCACCGTGCGGCCGCACCCCCCATCCCCTGTGGAAGGAGCCTTGGCGATGCAGGGCGACCCCGAGGTCATCGAGATCCTCAACGAGCAGCTCACCGGCGAGCTCACCGCGATCAACCAGTACTTCCTGCACGCGAAGATGCAGGAGAACTTCGGCTGGTACAAGCTCGCGAAGTACACGCGGAGCGAGTCGTTCGACGAGATGCGGCACGCCGAGGTGCTGACCGACCGGATCCTGCTGCTGGAGGGGCTGCCCAACTACCAGCGGCTGTTCCACGTGCGGGTGGGGCAGACCGTCAAGGAGATGTTCGAGGCGGACCGGCAGATCGAGGTGGAGGCGATCGACCGGCTCAGGCGCGGGATCAGGACGATGCGCGACAAGGGCGACATCACCTCGGCGAACATCTTCGAGGCGATCCTGGAGGACGAGGAGCACCACATCGACTATCTGGACACCCAGCTTGAGCTGGTGGACAAGCTGGGCGAGGCGCTCTACATCGCACAGATCATCAGGCAGCCGAAGGGCTGAGAAGCCCCGGCGGGAAGCCTGGCCGGCAGGGCTCCGCGCGTCGTTGCGGAGCTACGCGGCCTCGTCCAGGGCCCCGACCGCTTCGACGCCGGCCGGCACCGGGCGGCCCGGCTCGGCCGCTGCGCGCCGCGGACTCGCGGCGCGGCCGAGGAGCGCCTGGATCCGACGCACGCAGGACCCGCAGTCGGTGCCCGCCTTGCAGGCGCCGGCGATCTGGCGGGGGGTGCGGGCGCCGTCCTCCGTGTGCCGCTTCACCTGCTGCTCGGTGATGCCGAAGCAACTACAGACGTACACGGGGTCCACCTCCCACCGGGGCCGGTCACTGACGCCACCCCGATTCTCGGTGAGGCAAACCTAACCTTACCTGTCGCGAGCAGCGTAGCAAGAGCGGCGGGGGGGGGGGTGGGGGGTGTTGCGCAGGTCCCCGCGCCCCTATGGGGTATGGG
>NZ_JBHJUV010000072.1:13415-44513 GCF_042268025.1 Streptomyces sp. NPDC056161 | reverse complement strand
GCCCGTCGGGGCGTCCGGCCCGGCCCGGGCCGCGCCGCTTCGGCGGCGGGGACCGGGCCGGACGCGGCGTCCAGGTGGGTGGGGTGTACACGCCACGCGCACACCTTTGTGCCGAGTTTGTCTGATTAGTGCGTATCGTCGGTATATGCCCACGCCCTACGGATCCCGCGGCGGCATGGCGTTCGGTGCGGAGGAGCTGCGTGTGCTCCGCCGCGCCCTCGCCCTCGCCCTCCACCCCGGCCCCGCTTCGGCCGAGGACGTCCAGGACTGTCTCCGGCTCGCCGAGTCACTCGACGAGGCGATGCGCGAGGCCGCCCGGCTGCGCGCCTTCCTGGTGGCCGACCTCGCCCGCTATCGCGCCGCCCTGCCCGGCACCGTCGTCGGCTACCTCGCCCTCCTCGACGAGGCGCTCGCCGCCGGGCACCGGCCCACGGCCGACGACCTCGCCGCGCTCCGGGCGCTGCGCGGCAATCCCGCCGCGGCCGCCCTGCTGGACCGCTGTACGCGCGGGACCGGTGTCGCCGTGCCGAGTGTCCCCGCCTCCCGCCGGAGCACCCGGCTGATGGCGCTGCCCGGCGGTGCGGGCGAGGAGAAGGGCGGGAACGGCGAGCAGGGCGAGAAGCCCCGCGAGCGGCCGGCGGAGCGCCCCGAGGAACGACCGCGGCCCGCCCCGCGCAAGCCGTCGAGGCCCATCCCGACCCCCGGCGAGGTCTTCCCCCGCCGCAAGCCGCCCACGCCCCCCGCCAACCCCGGTCCCCCTCGCCAGCGGCTCGCCGCCGGGTGAGGGGCGGTCCCCGCCCGACGCCCGCCCGTGGCTACTCTGGGGCCATGGACTACGTCTCCGCGCTCGTGCCCCCCGTCGTCATGGCCATCTTCTTCATCGGAGTGGTCAGGGTGATCGTCAAGACCCAGAGCGGGACCGCCAAGGCCAAGGAGGACGCCGCCGTCGACGCCGCCCTCGCCCGCGCGGAGGAAGTGCGCCAGGCTTCCGCCCGCTCCGAGGTCTGACCCGCCCGGCACCTCGGCACACACCCGCCCGCGTCCGGCACTGCGGCACACACCCGCCCGCGTCCGGCGCCGCAGGCATCGCCCGTTCCCGCAGGCATCGCCCGTTCCCGCAGGCATCGCCCGTTCCCGCAGGCATCGCCCGTTCCCGCAGGCATCGCCCGCCGCCTCGGTGCACTCCGCGCGCCCCGGCCGGAGCGCGCGCCGCCCACCACGCGAAACTCGACCGGGCCCCCGGCAGACGCCGCCCGCCCGCCCGAACGGCCCCCGCCGCCCGCCGCGCACCCGGCGACCACCTCCCCTGACGCGCCGGCCGCGCCGCCCGCCGCGCACCCGCCGTTCCCCGTGCCACGGCACCGCGCCCGACGTGCGAACGGGCCCGGTCCACCCCGGCTCCCGCCGTTTGCCGCGGCCCCTTCTCGGTCCCTCTCGGCCTCCCCCCGGCCGCCCCCTCCCGCTCCGAGGCGTGCTCCCGATCGAACCCCGCCCGGACGGCGACGGCATCCCTTTTGTTCGTCTACGTCGTTAAAAGTGCCCGTCCGGCACGCCATTGACCGGTTCTCCTACTATTGTTCTGGCTGTGCCTCGCCCATTGGGAGAACTCGAAGACGCGGTCATGACGCGGGTGTGGAAGTGGAACCGCCCGGTGACCGTTCGGGAAGTCCTGGAAGACCTTCAGCGGGAACGGTCGATCGCCTACACCACGGTGATGACCGTATTGGACAATCTCCATCAGAAGGGCTGGGTGCGCCGGGAGGCCGAAGGCCGGGCCTATCGATATGAGGCCGTCTCCACCCGGGCCGCCTACGCAGCCGCCCTGATGAACGACGCATGGTCGCACAGTGACAACCCGGCGGCCGCTCTCGTCGCCTTCTTCGGCATGATGAGCGACGAACAGCGCCGGGCCCTCAGGGACGCCGTCCGCATCGCCCAGGGCCCGGAAACCGGGGATGAAACCGGGGATACCCTCTCCGATACCAGGGCCGAGAACCCCGGCTCGGCGCAGGGAGACGGCGGGCGATAGCGTCCGCTCATGTCAGCAGAGCGCCCCGAAGCCACCGCAAAAGCCATCACCGTCCGGCGGGCCCGGACCGGCGATGTCCCGGCCGTGCGCCGCCTCCTTGACGCGTACGTCCGTGAGCGCATCCTGCTCGACAAAGCGACCGTGACGCTTTACGAGGACATCCAGGAGTTCTGGGTCGCGGAACGCGACGACAACGCCGAGGTGGTCGGCTGCGGTGCCCTGCATGTCATGTGGGAAGATCTCGCGGAAGTCCGCACTCTCGCGGTGAAGCCCGGCCTGAAGGGGGCCGGCGTCGGTCACCAGTTGCTGGAGAAGTTGCTGCTGACCGCCCGGTGGCTCGGTGTTCGGCGCGTATTCTGCCTGACCTTCGAAGCCGACTTCTTCGGGAAGCACGGCTTCGTGGAGATCGGTGAGACGCCCGTTGACACCGATGTCTACGCGGAGCTGTTGCGCTCCTATGACGAAGGCGTCGCCGAGTTCCTCGGTCTCGAACGAGTGAAACCGAACACCTTGGGCAACAGCCGGATGCTTCTGCATCTGTGATCGTCGATCGCCGGGGCTTGCCCGGTATTCCGGGTCTCCGGCGCTGCCCAGGTTCCCTATGTCCGAAACGCGCATGTTTCCGGTCTGCGGAGCCCCCCGGTTCTCTCCCGGGGGTTTGTGTTTTTCCCGCAAAAGCGGTTTGCTTTCCGACGTACTGCTGTACTGCATATAACAAGGGGCGGTGAAACGGCGGACGCCGCAGACCCCGAGCCCTCACGTTATCGATGAAAGGAAATCCGGTGGCACAGAAGGTTCAGGTCCTTCTTGTCGACGACCTCGACGGCGGCGAGGCGGACGAGACCGTGACGTTCGCGCTGGACGGCAAGACGTACGAGATCGACCTCACGACCGCCAATGCGGACAAGCTGCGGGGACTTCTCGACGCCTATGTGAAGGGCGGTCGTCGTACCGGTGGCCGTGCTTCCGGCGGACGTGGAAAGGCCCGCGCCGCGGCCGGCGGCAGCCAGGACACCGCGCAGATCCGCGCCTGGGCGAAGGAGAACGGCTACGAGGTCAACGACCGTGGCCGCGTTCCCGCGTCCATCCGCGAGGCTTACGAGAAGGCCAACGGCTGAACAGCCGACGGCCCGGCGCACGCGCGCCGCAGCCGGATCCGGTGGCAGTGAGCCGCCACCGTGTCCACCAGTCGTACGAGATCGGGGGCGCCCCCACCGCCCCCCACGGCCGACAGCGTCGGCAGCGAGGTCTCTACCTCGCACCCCGGCTCGGGGGGCCGCAGCCACACGGCGGCCCCCTGCACGGGACAGACCCCCTGTGCGGGAACGGGACGGGCCCCCGCCGCCGGACAGGAAGAACGCGCGGACCGCGCGGCCCGCGGAGCGGGGACCGCACCCACGGCGAGTGCCGGGACCGTGTGCGGGGGGAGTGCCGTCCCGCCGCGGCCGACGGGAAGCGGCCCCGGTCCGTTCGCACCGGGCCCCGGGAGGGCCGGCGCCCCCAGACTGCCGTCCGCGCCGAGCGCCAGCAGATCCAGCGGCAGTGAACCCCATTCCAGCCAGTCCAGCAGCCCCGGCAGTTCCTCGGCGCTGCCCGCGGCCACCAGGAACCGCATCCGGCCGCCGTCGACGGCCACCGGGGAGCCCGGCGCCAGATGCCTGAGCGCCGCGCCGCCCGCCTCCGCGGGGACGTCCAGGACGTCGAAGCGCACGCCCGTGCGCAGCCGCAGCGGCTCGCCGGGCACCGTGGCCCACCCCAGCGCGTTCTCGTACCAGTGCCGGGCCCGTGGGTCCGGCCCGGAGGGACGGCGGGGGGACGGGACCACGAGGACGGTGCCAGCCATGCCCAGCGCAACAGACGAAACCCCCAGAGAGTTACGCTAGGTAGGCAAGTGACTGCGCAGAGTGCTGGAAAAGAGGGCGTGTGGGGGCCCGAGCAGGCGCAAGGTTGTTCGCCCATAGCGGAGGGAACCGGGGCGCTCCGCATGGAGTGTCAGTCCCTGCGGGTAAGACATCCCTAGTGGGAGGGGGCGACACGCAGAACGGACCGTCTCACGTTCGCCATCGGCGTACTGATGGCGAGGGTAACTGTCTGGCCTGCGGGAACATCGTCTCGCACCATCGGGTTGGAGCACATGTCGGCGTTCGGGGTCAGGAGGCAGCATCTTGTCTCCGCGAGAGCGGAGGTGATCCGGACGGTGTCGGCAGTTGGAATGAGCGGTCCCCGCTTGCGGGACTAAGCTGCGGAAGGACAGAGAGGGGAGCGTCCCCTTACTGCCTGACCGCTCTGAGGAGCGATTAACGATGTTCGAGAGGTTCACCGACCGCGCGCGGCGGGTTGTCGTCCTGGCTCAGGAAGAAGCCCGGATGCTCAACCACAACTACATCGGCACCGAGCACATCCTCCTGGGCCTGATCCACGAGGGTGAGGGTGTCGCCGCCAAGGCCCTTGAGAGCCTCGGGATTTCGCTCGAGGCGGTCCGCCAGCAGGTGGAGGAGATCATCGGCCAGGGCCAGCAGGCCCCGTCCGGCCACATCCCCTTCACCCCCCGTGCCAAGAAGGTCCTGGAGCTGTCGCTCCGCGAGGCCCTTCAGCTGGGCCACAACTACATCGGCACGGAACACATCCTGCTCGGCCTGATCCGCGAGGGCGAGGGCGTCGCCGCCCAGGTCCTGGTCAAGCTGGGCGCCGATCTCAACCGTGTCCGCCAGCAGGTCATCCAGCTGCTGTCGGGCTACCAGGGCAAGGAGACCGCCACCGCCGGCGGCCCTGCCGAGGGCACGCCCTCGACGTCCCTGGTCCTCGACCAGTTCGGCCGGAACCTCACCCAGGCCGCCCGCGAATCCAAGCTCGACCCGGTCATCGGGCGCGAGAAGGAGATCGAGCGGGTCATGCAGGTGCTCTCCCGCCGTACGAAGAACAACCCGGTCCTGATCGGTGAGCCCGGCGTCGGCAAGACCGCCGTCGTCGAAGGTCTCGCCCAGGCCATCGTCAAGGGCGAGGTGCCCGAGACGCTCAAGGACAAGCACCTCTACACGCTGGACCTCGGCGCCCTGGTCGCCGGCTCCCGCTACCGCGGTGACTTCGAGGAGCGCCTGAAGAAGGTGCTCAAGGAGATCCGCACCCGCGGCGACATCATCCTGTTCATCGACGAGCTGCACACGCTGGTCGGTGCGGGTGCCGCCGAGGGCGCCATCGACGCCGCTTCGATCCTGAAGCCGATGCTGGCCCGCGGTGAGCTGCAGACCATCGGTGCCACCACGCTGGACGAGTACCGCAAGCACCTGGAGAAGGACGCGGCCCTGGAGCGCCGCTTCCAGCCCATCCAGGTCGCCGAGCCGTCCCTGTCGCACACCATCGAGATCCTCAAGGGCCTGCGCGACCGCTACGAGGCCCACCACCGGGTCTCCATCACGGACGAGGCGCTGGTCCAGGCCGCCACCCTGGCCGACCGGTACATCTCGGACCGCTTCCTGCCGGACAAGGCGATCGACCTGATCGACGAGGCCGGTTCCCGGATGCGTATCCGCCGGATGACCGCGCCGCCGGACCTGCGCGAGTTCGACGAGAAGATCGCCGCCGTCCGCCGGGACAAGGAGTCCGCGATCGACTCGCAGGACTTCGAGAAGGCCGCCTCCCTGCGTGACAAGGAGAAGCAGCTCCTGGCCGCCAAGGCGAAGCGGGAGAAGGAGTGGAAGGCCGGCGACATGGACGTCGTCGCCGAGGTCGACGGCGAGCTGATCGCCGAGGTCCTCTCCACCGCCACCGGCATCCCGGTCTTCGAGCTGACCGAGGAGGAGTCCAGCCGCCTGCTCCGCATGGAGGAGGAGCTGCACAAGCGGGTCATCGGCCAGGTCGACGCCGTCAAGGCGCTGTCGAAGGCGATCCGCCGCACGCGCGCGGGCCTGAAGGACCCGAAGCGTCCGGGTGGCTCGTTCATCTTCGCCGGCCCGTCCGGTGTCGGTAAGACCGAGCTGTCCAAGGCGCTCGCGGAGTTCCTCTTCGGCGACGAGGACGCGCTGATCTCCCTCGACATGTCGGAGTTCAGCGAGAAGCACACGGTGTCGCGTCTCTTCGGTTCGCCCCCCGGATACGTGGGCTACGAAGAGGGCGGCCAGCTGACCGAGAAGGTCCGCCGCAAGCCGTTCTCCGTCGTCCTCTTCGACGAGGTCGAGAAGGCCCACCCGGACATCTTCAACTCGCTGTTGCAGATCCTGGAGGACGGTCGGCTGACCGACTCCCAGGGCCGGGTCGTGGACTTCAAGAACACGGTCATCATCATGACGACCAACCTCGGCACCCGGGACATCTCCAAGGGCTTCAACCTGGGCTTCGCCGCCGCGGGTGACACGAAGACCAACTACGAGCGCATGAAGAACAAGGTCCAGGACGAGCTGAAGCAGCACTTCCGGCCCGAGTTCCTGAACCGCGTCGACGACGTGGTGGTCTTCCCGCAGCTGACCCAGTCCGACATCCTGAAGATCGTCGACCTGATGATCGGCAAGGTGGACGAGCGCCTGAAGGACCGGGACATGGGCATCGAGCTGTCCCAGTCCGCCAAGGAGCTGCTGTCCCAGAAGGGCTACGACCCGGTGCTGGGTGCCCGGCCGCTGCGCCGCACGATCCAGCGCGAGATCGAGGACACGCTGTCGGAGAAGATCCTCTTCGGCGAGCTGCGCCCCGGTCACATCGTGGTCGTCGACACGGAGGGCGAGGGCGAGACGAAGACCTTCACCTTCCGCGGCGAGGAGAAGTCCGCGCTGCCGGACGCCCCGCCGATCGAGCAGGCGGCCGGCGGAGCCGGTCCCAACCTGAGCAAGGAGGCGTGACCCTCCGGGGCTGACGCCGAGCAGGGGCCGCACCGGGACTTCGGTTCCGGGGCGGCCCCTTCGCGTTGCCGCCGGGCGGTCGCAGCGTGCCGCGGCCCCGGGCGGCGCGTGCCGTGGTTCCCGGGCGGTGCCGCCCGCCGCGGCCCGCGGCTGGGCGGTCAGCGGCGTATCAGGGTGATCTCCCTGTCCGGGAACAGCCGGGCGTAGCGGTCGGCGGGGAAGGACTCACCGGGGTAGGTCTGGAGGGTCAGGGACCGTACTCCCGGCAGCCGGGACGGCAGGGCGGACAGGTCCTCGGTGCCGTGCAGCGCGGTGAGGCGCAGGGCCGTGATCTCCGGCAGCCGGGGCATGGCCGTGAGCGATGCCGGGAACCGGGCGACGAGAGAGCCGTTGAGATGCAGCCGGCGCAGGCGCGGCAGCGCGGCCACGGACTCCCAGTCGGCGGGCCGGAGCGGCGCGGTCAGCGGGCCGAGGCTCAGTTCGGTCAGGCCACTGAAGTGCTCCAGCCCGCGCAGCCCGGTGCGGTCCGTGGTGTGGCGGCCCAGGAAGAGGAAATCCAGGGGGGCGTCCAGCGGCAGCGCGTCGGTCAGCCGCTCCCCGGGCAGTTCCTGGGCCACGGACAGCCGCTGGAGTGATCCCAGGGCGGGCAGCCCGCCGAGGTCGGCCAGGCCGCCGCAGGCGAGATCGACCAGGGGCAGCGGGGCGAGCCGGGACAGTCCGGTGGCACCCGGACAGTTCTCGATCCACAGCCCGCCCAGCGAACCGAAGCGCAGCAGGGCACCGAGGTCCATGGGCCGCGGGTTGTCCCGCAGGTCGACGAGGGTCACGGAGTCGGGAGCCGGCACGGCGGCCAGGACGTCCGCGGTACCGTGCCCGCCCCGGAAGGACAGGCGCTGCCAGGGACGCATCCCGGCCAGCGCCGCGCACTGCCCGGCCGACTCGCAGCTGACCAGCAGGCCGGTGCGGTCGAGATGGTCCAGCACCTCCGCCGCGTACTGCCCGGTGTCGAACCGGCTCCAGGTGCCCGCGAGCTGCCGCCGCACATCGAGGTCCGGATGGTTCCGGAAACGGCGCAGCACCGCGAGGGCGCCCTGCGGCTCCTTCGTACCGAGCACCGACGCGGTGACCGCGACCCCCAGCGCCTCCTCGTCGGTCAGGCCGTCCGGCCCCGGCAGCAGCTCCAGGAGCAGCGGTCCCGCCTCGGCGAGCGCCTTCGCGTCCTCGGTGGTGCGCGGCGGGACCAGCACGGCGGCCCGCCGTTCCACCTCCGCCCGCACCGCCGGGTCCAGGGCCGTCGCGTGCTCCAGGCACGCCAGCGCCAGCAAGGTCAGCCGTGGCACCTCACGGGCCAGCAACTGCCTGATCAGCCAGGCCCGTTCCCGGGGCCGGGCGTGCGCCACCGCCATCCGGATCACGTCCTCCCACTGGGTGTCGTCCGCCCGGCCGGCGAGGACGTCGAGATGGCCCTGCTCGACGGCGTAGCGAGCGCCCAGGTAGTCCTGGAAGGTGCGGTGCACGAAGTCGACGACGCTGTCGCCGGGTTGGCGGATCAGCCCGCTGCGCAGCAGCAGTATCCGCAGGACCCCGGCCGCCTCCGGCTGTCCCGACGGCAGGGCGATCGACGGCAGACACCGTTCCACGATCCCCTCGGCCGTCTCCAGGTCCATCTCGGTACGGCCGCTCAGCACGAGCGCGTACGCCAGTCGCTGCAACAGTTCCAGCTGGGCCTCCTCGCCCAGCTCCGGCTCGTCCAGCGGCTCCATGCCGCGCTCCCGGTCCCGGCGGGACAGCAGCATCGTGAGGGCGGCGTCGTACAACTCCTTGCGGCCGGTGGGCAGATAGCCGCGGCGCTCGCGGTGCAGGGCGCAGAGCAGTCCGCACATCAGCGGGTTGGTGGCGAGGCGGGCCAGGTCGCGTTTGGTGCGCAGGGCGTCCAGCAGCCTCGCCTCGTACTCCTTGGCCCCCGCGGCCGTGTGCCAGCGCCGTACGAAGGTGGCGACGTCCGTGTCGCGCATCGGGGCCAGGGCCAGCTCCCGGAAGCCCTCGGCGGCCAGCCAGTCGGGGCGTACGGCGGTGGGCCGGGAGGTCAGCAGCCACTGGTTGCCCGGGAAGGCGTGGACCAGGGCGAGCAGCCAGTCCCGGGTGCGGTGGCGCTCGGCGGCCGGGATCTCGTCCAGCCCGTCGACGAGGACGAGCGCCCGGCCGGCGGTCAGGACGCGTTCCGCCCAGCCCTCGGGCGGGGACAGCGGGCAGTTCACGGCCGTGAGGAAGGCGGCCGGTGCCGGGAGGGTGCCCGCGCGGACCAGGGAGCGCAGCGGGAGGACGTACGGGATGCGCCCACCGCTCCCGTCCTGGGCGGCGGTGACGGCCAGCCACTGCACCAGGGTCGTCTTGCCCGAGCCCGCGTCGCCGCGCAGCAGGACGCGGTCGTGGCCGCGCAGCGCCTCCTCGGCGGCGAGGCGGACGGTGGCCGGGCCCGGACGCTCGTCCGGTGCGGCGTCCAGGGCGGCGTCCGCCGTGGTGGCGTCGTCGCCCGTGGTCTCCAGGCTCAGGTAGGCGACTTCCAGGGGCCAGCGGTCGGGGGAGTCGCGCAGGTCGACGCCGTAGATGGTGAGGTGGTCGTGCCGGCGGGCGGCATACGGCAGGTAGCGGCGCTCGAACGCCGTGTCACGGGCGTCGGGCCGCGGCGTGCGGGCCAGCAACTCGTCCACCTTGGCGATGAGTTCGGCCTGGGTGCGGGTCTGCTCGACGAGGGTGCGGGCCACGAAGACCGAGCGCCGGGTGAAGAACTCCAGGATCTGGAGGCAGGCCCACTCGGTCGCGGTGTCGAGGAACAGCTCGGCGTCCACGGAGAGTCCGGCCCCGGGCGGCAGGCCGTCCGCGCGCAGCCGCCGGGCCAGTTCCAGGTGGCCGAGGCGTACGGCCTGTACGTCGTCCATGTCCAGGTCGCCGAGGGCGAGCAGCCGCCCCGCCAGGGCGTCGGCCACGGCGGTCCGTTCGCCGGCCGGGAACGGTGCCTCGCCGGGGGACGCCATGGCCTGTTCGACCAGCCGGCCGGCGAGCCGGTGCACCTGCTTCGCGCCCAGGGTGGCCTGTTCGCCGCGGAAGGACACCAGGTCCCGCAGCCGGACGGGCCGGTCGACCAGACCGGCGCCGGGGCCGTCCGGGACGAACAGTTTCCGCACCAGCGGGCCGATCAGGCTCGACGCCAGTTTGCCGCCCAGTACCGCCGGTTCCATCCGGTTCCCCCCGTGGTCGTGCACTGCGTGTGGACGGGGGGAGCCTAGTGGCGGCGCGTCCGTCGAACGCCGGGGCGGGGCAGGGCGATCGGTGCGGTGCAGGCGGTGTGGCGCCGGTCATATTCGAGAGGGGTGGGGCGGTGCGGGCTCGTGACATGCCACACAGGCGAAATGTCCGGTACTACCCGAGATAGTGAAACTTCATTTATGGGCAAATCAGGACATTCATCTCTCTGTGTCGAGGTGAATCGGCCTAGTTGGGCGGCCTGTCCGGTTCCTGTGCGTTTTGTCAAGAGTGGTTAATTTCTGCCGATTGAATACTAGATCCCATAGTGGATGGGGGTTTTGGAGGCGCGGGAGATCCGGGGTTACCAAGAGATGCCCCGACCGGCGGCCGTGCGTGTCCCGGCCGGGTTCCCCGTTCCCGATCACACGAGGTTTCCATGTCCCCGCGTGTCACGTCCCGCCCTTCCCACAGGTCCCTGCTCCGCAGCCGTGCCGCGGTCCTGGCCGCCGGTCTCGGCGTCTCGGCCGTGCTGGGAGGCGGTGTCGCGGCCGCCGCCGCGCCGCAGGCCCCCGCCGCGGCGGCGAAGACCGGCGTCGCGCAGGCGCCCGCCAGGAGCGCGGCCACCTGGGTCGACCCGGTGCAGCGGTACACGCTGACCGCGGGCTTCAACCAGGCCGGCGGCATGTGGAAGGCCAGGCACAGCGGCCAGGACTTCGCGGTGCCGATCGGCACCGACGTGGTCGCCGCGCACGAGGGCGTCGTCGTCAAGGCCGGCGGCTACGGCGCCGGCGACGGTCCTGCCTACGGCAACGCCATCGTCATCAGGCACGGCAACGGGACGTACTCCCAGTACGCCCACCTGTCGCGGGTCGACGTACGGATCGGCCAGGCCGTCCGCACCGGCCAGCACATCGCGCGGTCCGGCAACACCGGCAACACCACCGGGCCGCACCTGCACTTCGAGATCCGCACGACCCCGAACTACGGTTCCGCGATAAACCCGGTCATCTTCCTGCGCTCCCACGGCGTACGGGTCTGAGCCGGCGCCGGCCCCTTCCGCGTCCGGGGAGGGGCCGGGCTCGGAGCAGTGGGGCTCGGGGCTGGTCCCGGGGTACTAGGTCCCGGTGTCCCGGGCGGCCTTGTGCGCCCGGGTGACCAGGTCCATGGCGACCTCCAGAACGGCCTCGCGCTTCTTCTCGGGGTCGCCCTCCAGGTCCTGGTGGATGAACATCCCGGCGTGCAGCGTGAAGAGGGCGCTCACGCAGCGGACCTGATCGACCAGGTCCGCGTCCCGGTCGATGATGATGTCCCGCATTCCGCGCATGCGGTCCTTGAACGATTCGCCGATCCGCAGTTCCCGCACGGTCGCCTGGTTCTCCTGCATGAAGCGGAACAGCGGCGCGGCGCCCGCGAGGCTCTCGCTGTAGCGCCGGATGATCTCCCGCTTGGTCTCCAGTGTGTGCGGCTGCTGCTCGCCCCAGGCGATCAGCTCCTCCACCGGCTTCGTCAGATCCTCGAAGAGAGAGACGATTATCTCTTCCTTGGTCTTGAAGTGGTAGTAGAGCGCGGCCTTGGTCACCTCCAGCCGCTCGGCGATCTCCCGCAACGAGGTCTTCTCGTACCCCTGCTCGGCGAAGAGTTCGAGTGCCACGTCCTGGATGCGCTGGCGGGTGTTTCCGCGGCGCGGGTGCCTGGTGCCGTCCATGGTGACGCCCATCTTCGTACTCCTTGAGCTCCCGCGAAACTTACTTGACGACCGGCAAGTACTCCGTCTACCTTCCGAGTGTAGTCTCAACTAGCCGGGCGGCAAGTAAGTAGCCGCCTCAGGGGGGTACCGCACCATGGCGGACACACAGCCGGCCCCGGCGGGCCAGGAGAAACCCGCGGAGCAGGACAAGCAGCCGAGGAGCGTGCGCGTCGTCCTGCTCGCGCTGATGATCGCGATGATGCTCGCGATGCTCGACAACATGATCGTGGGCACCGCGATGCCGACGATCGTCGGCGAACTGGGCGGCCTGGAACACCTGTCGTGGGTGGTCACCGGGTACACGCTCGCCACCGCGGCGGCCACCCCGATCTGGGGCAAGCTCGGTGACATGTACGGGCGCAAGGGCGCCTTCATGACCTCGATCGTGATCTTCCTGATCGGGTCGGCGCTGAGCGGCATGGCCCAGAACATGGGCGAGCTGATCGGCTTCCGGGCCGTGCAGGGCCTGGGCGCCGGCGGTCTGATGGTGGGCGTCATGGCGATCATCGGCGACCTGATCCCGCCGCGTGAGCGCGGCAAGTACCAGGGCATGATGGCCGGGGTCATGGCGCTCGCGATGATCGGCGGCCCGCTCGTCGGCGGCACCATCACCGACAACTGGGGCTGGCGCTGGTCCTTCTACATCAACCTGCCGCTCGGCGCCGTCGCGCTGATCGCGATCAGCGCGGTGCTGCACCTGCCGAAGAAGCGGACCGAGACGCGCATCGACTATCTGGGCGCCCTGCTGCTGACCGTCGGCATCGTCGCGATCGTGCTCGTGACGACCTGGGGCGGCACCGAGTACGCGTGGACGTCCGCGCGGATCATGGAACTGACCGCCATCGGCGTCGTCTCGCTGGTCGCCTTCGTGTTCTGGCAGACCCGGGCGGCCGCGCCGGTGCTGCCGCTGCACATCTTCCGCAGCCGCAACTTCACCCTGATGTCGATCATCGGCTTCATCACCGGCTTCGTGATGTTCGGCGCCACGCTGTTCCTGCCGCTGTACCAGCAGTCCGTGCAGGGCGCGTCCGCGACCAACTCCGGCCTGCTGCTCCTGCCGATGCTCGGCGCCATGATGGTCACGTCGATGGTCGCGGGCCGGATCACCACCAACAGCGGCCGCTACAAGGTCTTCCCGATCGCCGGCGGCGTGCTGATGATCGCCGGTCTGTACCTGCTGTCGATGATGGACACGGGCACCTCCCGCTTCACCTCCGGCGTGTACATGGCCGTCCTCGGCCTGGGCATGGGCTGCCTGATGCAGATCACCATGCTGGTCGCGCAGAACAGCGTCGAGATGCGGGACATGGGCGTCGCGTCCTCGTCGACCACCCTGTTCCGTACGCTCGGCTCCTCGTTCGGCGTCGCCATCATGGGCGCGCTGTTCAACAACCGGGTCCAGGACGTCATGGCCGAGCGGGCCGGCGCGGCGGCCGGCAGTCTGCCCTCCGCCCAGCTCGACGCGGCGAGCCTGGCCAAGCTGCCGGCGGCGATGCGCGAGGCGTACCAGTACGCGGTCTCCGAGGGCACGCACACCGCCTTCCTGCTCGGCGCGGCGGTCGCGGTGCTCGTGCTGCTGGCGTCCCTGTTCGTCAAGGAGGTCCCGCTCAAGGGCGGACCGCAGAAGGGCGACGCGAAGGACGCCGCGCAGGCACCGGCGCCGTTGGTGGAGGCGGTCTGAGGGCCCGCGCCCTCCGACTCCCTTCCGAGTCGAAGGCCCCCGGCGGTGTCTGCCGCCCCGGGGGCCTTTCCCGTTCGCTCGCGGTGCCGCCCCGGGGGCTGCTCCGTCCCGCCGGCCGTGGTGTTGTCGGTGCCGCGTGTCACCATCGGCGCATGGACAAGTTGCGCCAGTTGCGGCTGGCCAAGGACGCCATGGACCGCGACTGGGCCGACCCCGGCCTCGACCTGGACGCGGTGGCCGCGCACGCCGGGTATGCGCGCTTCCACTTCATCCGCGCCTTCAAAGAGGCGTACGGCGAGACTCCCGGCCAGTATCTGACGCACCGGCGCATCGAACGGGCGCAGGACCTGCTGCGCACCGCCGACCTCTCGGTGACCGAGATCTGCCATCTGGTGGGCTTCAGCAGCCTGGGCACGTTCTCCGCCCGGTTCAAGCGCTGGACCGGGCTGACACCCAGCGAGTACCGGACGAAGCACGTGGGACGCGGCGCCGCGCTCATACCGGGGTGCTACGCCATGCTCTACGCGGGCGGCTTCCGGAGCGGCCCCGGCGTGGCACGGAGCAATTCCGAAGAAGCGGACTGAGCGCGGCGCTGCCTACGGTGACCGGGCAGGAGACGACAGCCGCGGACAGGAGCGCACCATGATCAAGGGACTCAGCATCGTCACCGTCTGGGTACTCGACCAGGAACGGGCCAAGGAGTTCTACACGCAGAAGCTGGGCCTTGAGGTCCGTATGGACATGACGATGGGCGAGGGCGGCATGCGCTGGCTGACGGTGGGCGCCCCGGGCCAGCCCGACGTGGAGCTGACCCTGATGGTGCCGAGCGCGTCCGCGATGGATCCCGAGTCCGCTCAGATGCTGAAGAAGCTCGTGGCCAAGGGGGTGCTCGGCGCCGCGGTGCTGACCACGGACGACATCCACGGCGACTACCGGCGGCTCAAGGAGAACGGCGTGGAGTTCTTGCAGGAGCCGCAGGAGCGTCCGTACGGCACGGAGGCGCTGTTCCGCGACGACTCCGGCAACTGGTTCTCCTTCACCCAGGTCCGCGAGGGCGGTCTGGACGAGTCGAAGGGCTGGGGCTGACGATCTGGCCTGACGTTCTGGCCTGACGACCCGGTCCACCGACCGGATCGGTCCGCCACCCGGCGGCGGGCCGGGCGCCGCCCACCGCCCCTCCCCGTCGGCGCTTCCCCGTCGGCCCTTCCCCCACCGACCCTCCCCGCCGTTGCTCCCCGTCGACGCTCTCCCTCGGCGCCTCGGCGCCCCCGTGCGCGACCGGCCGGGCGCTATTTCAACATCGGATAGCTGCCGGTGTTCGTCGGCGCGTGTTCCGGGAGCCACAGGACGGCCACCGCGCCCTCCGCGGGCACGTGCTCCGGCGCCCCCGCCGCCCGTACGTTGCGGAAGGTGAGCCGGGCGCCCAGCACCCGGGCCTGTCCGGCGGCGATGGTCAGGCCCAGGCCGTGGCCCTGGCCCGCCCGGTCCGCGCTGCCGGTGCGGAAGCGGCTCGGGCCCTCGGCGAGCAGTTCCTCGGGGAAGCCGGGCCCGTGGTCGCGGACGCGGATGACCCGGCCCTCGACGGTGACCTCGATGGGCGGCTTGCCGTGCCGGGCGGCGTTGGCGAGCAGGTTGAACAGCACCCGCTCCAGGCGGCGCGGGTCGGTCGTGACCTCCGACTCGTGCACCACCCGTACCTCCGTCTCCGGGTCCTTGGCGGCCACCCGCCGGGTGACGAACTCGCCCAGCAGGATGTCCTGGAGTTCGGCCCGCTCGGAGGCGCTGTCGAGCCGGGCCACCTCCAGCACGTCCTCGACGAGCGTGCGCATCGCCTTGGCCCGGTCCAGGACCAGCTCCGTGGGCCGCCCCGGCGGCAGCAGTTCGGCGGCGGTCAGCAGCCCGGTCACCGGGGTGCGCAGCTCGTGTGCGATGTCCGCGGTGACCCGCCGCTCGGCCTCCAGCCGCTGCTGGAGCGTGTCCGCCATGGCGTCCACCGCGCGCGCGAGATCGTCGGTCTCGTCCCGTACGACACCGCCGATGGCGTCCAGCACCCGGACGTCCGGCTCTCCCTTGGCCACCTGGTTCGCCGCCGTCGCCGCCTTGCGCAGCCGCCGCGACATCTGCCCGCCGATGAGCACGCCGAGCGCGCTGCCGCCGAGCACGACCGTGATCGAGCCGATGACCAGCGCCTGGTCCAGGTCCTTGAGCACGTCCGTGCTGCGGTCGGTGATACGGGTGTGCAGGGACAGCACATGCCCGTCCTTGACCGGGACCGCCGCCCATATGTCCGGCACCTCGCCGCTGTGGTCGCTGACGTAGGTGGCGCGGCGCCCGTGCTCGACCCGCTCCCGCAGCGAGGACGGCAGGTCGGGGTCGTCGATCTTGATGCTGGGGAAATTCGGCCGGCCGGACAGGTCGTAGTTGCGCTGGGCGATCTGCACCCGCTCGTCGGCCAGGTCGCGCGCGTTGTCCAGCATCGAGACCCGGGCCGCGTTGTGCACGACCAGGCTGAGCGCGACCGCGACCAGCGCGCCGACCAGTGCGATGGCCGCGCTCAGCTTCCACCTCAGCCCCGTGCGGATGCCGGTCGGCAGCAGTCGTCCGTGTGCCGGACGCCGAATGAACCCCCACATACCGCCGCTCCGCTCAGGCCCTCAGCTTGTAACCGAAGCCGCGGACCGTCTCGATCCGGTCCTGGCCGATCTTCGCCCGCAGCCGCTGCACATGGACGTCGACGACGCGGGTGTCACCGCCCCAGCCGTAGTCCCACACGCGCTCCAACAGCTTGTCGCGGGAGAGCACCGTGCCCGGCGCGGAGGAGAACTCAAGGAGCAGCCGCATCTCGGTCGGGGTGAGCGCCACCGGCCGGCCCGCCCGGCGCACCTCCATGCCCTCGGTGTCGATCTCCAGGTCGCCGAAGGCCAGCATCCCGCCGGCGGCCTCCGCGGCGTCCGCGGCCCGCGCGATCCCGCCCGCGTGCCCGAAGCGGCGCAGCACCGCGCGGATGCGGGCGACCAGGACGGCACCGTCGAAGGGCTTGGTCACGTAGTCGTCGGCGCCGGCCTCCAGGCCCAGGACGACGTCGATGGAGTCGGCGCGGGCCGACAGCATGATCACCGGCACGGTCGACTCGTCGCGGATGCGCCGGCACAGGCTGACCCCGTCCAGGCCGGGCAGCATGACGTCCAGGAGGGCGATGTCGGGGCGCCTGGCCCGGAACGCCTCCAGGCCCGACAGTCCGTCGGGCATCGCGGTGACCGCGAAGCCGTCCCGCTCCAGCGCGAGTTGGGTGGCCTCGCGGATGACGTCGTCGTCCTCGACGAACAGGACGTGGGTCTGGTCTGCCATCCCGGTGCTCTCAGTCCTCATGTGATTCTGGTGCCGTCGTCCATGTGACGCTCATCTCGGGTGCGAAGTTCACGGCGACGGCCCTCAGTTGGCCGGTGCCGTCGACGGGACCGGTTCCGCCACGCCGCCCACGGTGTCGCCGTAGTCGGTGTGGTGGGCGGAGATCGCGTCGAAGCGGTCCGTCTTCCAGGCATAGGTGATCACGTTCTCCCCGGAGGGACTCGACACCGGATCGCCCTTCTCGTACACCTGCTTGGTCACCGTCAGATCGCCGCGGTCGATCTCGGCGTAGACGGGTGACTCCTCGCTCCTGAACACGTTCTCGTACCTGCCGCCCTCGCTGCGATACACATACGCACCGACTCCCACCGCATCGCCGCAGGTCAGGACGTTGACCACGACGTCGTCGACGGTCGACCCGGTCAGGTCGCCGTAGGACACGTCGACCGGGTACTCATCGGCGGCGCACGGCTTGAGCTCCCGTTTGACCGCGGTGGAGACCTTCGGGTCGTCCTTGACGAGGGTGACCGGGTTCACCCGCCGGTAGCTGTCGGAAGGGCTGGGCGCGGGGGAGGGCACCGCGCCCGCGACCGAGTCGGCGTGGGCCGGCCCCTCGTCGCGGGCGCCCGTGCCGCCGGCGGCGCAGGCGGTGGCGAAAAGGGCGAGGGCGGCGAGCACGGCCACCGCCGTACTCACCGCCTGCGCACTCCCTCGGGCACTGGGCCCGGCGCCCATCAGGCCGCGCAACGCTCCTGCTCCTCACGCTCCAGCGCGCGTGCGTCCAGATCGCGCGCCTCCAGCTCCTCGCGGAGCCGGGCGAGCGCCCGGTGCAGCGTGCTCTTGACCGTTCCGGCCGACATACCGAGGGCGGCGGCCGTCTCCTCCGTGGACATCTGCTCCCAGTGTCGCAGCACCACGACACTGCGCTGCTTCGGAGCGAGCACCTTCATGATGTCCATGAGCAGCGCCCGGTCGGCGTGCTGTTCGGTTTCGTCGTCCACGGACGCGTCCGGCAGCTGCTCGGTGGGGACCTCTTCCAGCTTGCGCGCCCGCCACCACTCGGTCCGCGTGTTGATCATCACCCGGCGCAGGTACGCGTCGGCGAGCCGCTTGTCCGCGATGCCCTCCCAACGGCCGTACGTCCGGGCGAGCGCCGTCTGGAGCAGGTCCTGGGCGTCGACCGGGTCGGGAACCAGCCGACGGGCGCTGCGCAGCAGCGCGTCCTGCCGGGTGCGGACGTACTCCTCGAATTCGAGCACCTCGCCCTGCGCCATTCCAACCGCCTCCGTTCCCCGTTCTGCTACGGCTCCGTGCCTGTCATTCCGTGGTCCGGTGGTCTGCCGGGCACGGAAAAGAAGTTACGGAGCGCTTGTCACGGGGCTGTGCGGAGCAGCCTGCGGATGGCAATCGGCTGTCCGTCGGTTGTGTAACGGAAGTAGGTGAGGGGTAAGGAAGCCCTTCTCTATGTCCTATTGTGGGATGGTTTGCCGTTTTTGGTGGCCCGTAATCGGGCACCCCGGTCTGTGACTTGTCTGTACGTCAGCTCAGCGGAAGCCGGTACCGGCCACCCGTCAACGGCTCCACCAGACCGTCCGCGACCAGTCCGTCGAGCGCCCGAGCGCGCTGCACCGGCTCGTGCCACACCCGGTCCAGGGCCGCTTGCGCGACGGGGACGCGCGCCTCGCGCAGGACCGCGAGGAGCTTGCCGCGCACCTGGCGGTCGGTCCCGGCGTACGTCTGGCCGCGGCGCGGCGGACCCTCGTGCTCCGGCTTGCCCGCCAGCCGCCAGGCGCACTGGTCGGCGATCGGGCAGCGCGGGCACATCTCGTTCTTCGCCGTGCACACCAGCGCGCCCAGCTCCATCGAGGCGGCGGCCCAGCGGGCGGCGGTCCGCTCCTCAGCGGGCAGCAGCTCACGGGCCAGCCTCCGCTCGGCGGCCGTGGTGGCGTTCGGCGGGTACTGCACACCCGTGACCGCCCGCGCGAAGACCCGGCGCACATTGGTGTCGAGCACGGCGTGCCGCTGCCCGTACGCGAACGAGGCCACCGCCGCCGCCGTGTACTCCCCGATGCCGGGCAGCGCGAGCAACTGCGCGTGGTCCGTCGGTACGTCGCCGTCGTGCCGCTCCGTTATGGCGACGGCGGCGCCGTGCAGCCGCAGGGCGCGGCGCGGGTAGCCGAGCCGGCCCCAGGCGCGGACGGCCTCGCCCGGAGCCTCCTCGGCGAGGTCGGCGGGGCGCGGCCAGCGGGCCAGCCACTGCTCGTAGACCGGCAGGACGCGGTTGACCGGCGTCTGCTGGAGCATGAACTCGCTGACCATCACGCCCCATGGGCCCGCCTCGGGGCGGCGCCAGGGGAGGTCGCGGGCATGGGCGTCGAACCAGGCGATCACGGGGTCGTGGAGCTTCTCAGTCATGGCCCTCCGATCCTGCCACGGGTGGGGCTGACGTGCTTCGCGGCACCACCGGGCCTGGGCGCGGCGGGTGAAGGACATGCCTTTCGACGGCAGTTGCCGGGATGATGATCTGTAAAAGTTGCACTCGGACGGCGGGTGCCGCAAGCCAGCGCGCCGATCTCTCGTACAGTTTGCGCCGTGGGATCTCTGCGCAATCCGATCGGGCCGCTTCCCTCCTCCATCTACTGGCGCCGGAGGGTCCTCCTGGTGTCGGTGGTCGCCCTGGCGGCGCTGCTGATCACCTGGATGGTGACCTCGGGCGGCGGTGGCGGGAAGAAGAAGGACACGGCCGGGTCCGACGGCAAGAACCCCGCGTCCACGATCACGCCCGGGCCGTCCCCGTCCGGGTCCGCGATAAGCGAACATCCGGGCGGGCGGGACGAGTCGGGTGGCGGCGCGTCCGACGGCAACGGCAAGGGAAACGGCGACGGTTCCGGGACGGGCGCGGGCGGCGCCTCTGACGGTCCGTCCGGGGCGGACGACAGCGGTACGGCGGGTTCCGGTACCGGTTCCGGTTCCGGCGGCGGGTCGGGTGATGGTACGGGCGGGGGTGCGGGCCCGGGTACGGGGCCCACGATCCCCGCTTCCTCCGGGCTGCCCAAGTGCGCCTCCGGGTCGGTCACCTTGAGCCTCCGCAGCCTGCACAACTCCTACTCGCCGGGTCAGACGCCGACCTTCGAACTCACCGCGAAGAACTCCTCCGCCGCCGACTGCAAGGTCGATCTCGGCCCGAAGAACGCCGTCTTGACCATCACACCGGCGGACGCCGGGGACGACTACTGGTCGTCCGCCGACTGCCCCAAGGGCGCCGCAAGCCTGGTGTACCGGGTGCCGGCCGGCAGCAGCATCACCTACACCGCGAAGTGGGACCGCAAACCGAGCGCCCCGCACTGCGCCACCCCTCCGGCGGGCTCGGCCGGGGCCGGGACCTATCTGGTGGAGGCGGCGACACCCGGCTTCGGCAAGGCCCAGACGTCGTTCGTACTGGCCGCCGACTGAGCGCTCCGCTTGTTGTGCGGTGATGCCTGTAGTGCGGGGATGCTGGTGGTGCCGTGATGCTGGTGGTGCCGTGATGTGCCGTCGTTCGTCTGCGGCGGTGTTGTGGCTGGTCGCGCAGTTCCCCGCGCCCCTTTGGGGCGGTGCTGAGCCGTGGTGTTTGTCTGCGGCCTTGGCCGCCGGTTGTCCGATGTGCCGTCAGCCGGGTCCGATGAGGAACAGTTGCCGGTCGTCCCCGCCGCTGCCGTCCGCCGCCTCGTCCGCGCAGCGCTCCGCCACCGCCGCCGCGCCCGCCGCACCACCGGCGCCGCGGATGGCGACGCACATGCGGTCGTCCTCCTCGGGGCGCAGCCGCCATCCGTCGATGCCCTCGGCCCGGTCGATGCGGAACCGCTGGGAAGCGGCCGTGCAGTCGTTCCGCGGTTCGAGCATGTTCCGGAACGGTTCGTCGACCAGGAGGGTGAGGCAGCCCTTGCCCTCGACCGGATGGTCCCACTGCACGCGGTACAGGCCGTTGTCCGCCCGCAGCAGATACGTACGCGGCGGAACGGCCTGAGCGCAGGGCCGCTGGACCGCGACCACCTTGCTCCCCCCGCCGGCGGTCACCTCACCGTCGGTCAGACACAACTCCGGCGCCCGCGCCGGGCGAATGCGGGACAGGCCCGGCGCGGGTCCGGCCCCCTCCTTGCCCCCGTCGCTCCCGCCCTTGTCCCGCGGCACCAGCACCAGGGCGCCGACGACGAGCAGGGCGACCGCGCCCAGGGAGGCGACGACGGTGACGGAGACCGACCGGGTCCGGTCGGTCCGGTTGCCTCCGGGGAGTGACGGGCGCCGGTTCCGGCCGTTCCCCATGGCGGGGCCCGGGACCGTCCGGCCGTCCCCGACGGACGCGTACGCCGACGACTCCGACGGGGATCCGGACCCGGGCGCGGGCACGGCTGCCGACCCGGGCACGGACTCGGACTCGGACTCGGACCCGGGATCGGGTTCTGTGGCCGACTCGGGTGCGGGCCCGGAGGCGATCCGCTCGCGTGCCGCCAGCCAGGAGGCCACGTCCCGTCCGGCCCCGCACGCCCGTACCAGTGCCGCGACGATCTCCGCGCGCGGAAGCGTGTCCCGTTGCAGCACATTCGCCAGGGTGCTGCGCGCGAGCACGTCGCCGTGGTCGGCGGCCCGCTGCTCCAGCAGACGGAAGGTCAGTCCGCTGTGCTCCTTGAGCCGTCTGAGCAGAGCGACGTACTCGGCCGCGGTCCGTGCCGCCCCCGGATCCGGTAAGCCCCCCGTGATCGTCATGCGGTCATTGTGAGTGCGGCCCACAGCGGCGACAACCCCCTTGCAGGCCACCCCGGATGCCCCGGCCGCGCAGTCCGGACAAGCCGCTGACCAGCCCGGACAGCCGTACGTCTGTCCCGGACACGCAAAGCCGTTGCCGGACGGGAGCCGGTCGCCCAGTCTCGGTTGCTGTCGCGGTGGCCCGGTCCGACGGGGGAGGGCCGGGGTGCCGCGGCCCCACGCCCCCTCACGACCCCGCGGCCCAAGAGTCCAACTGCCCCGCCGCCCAACCGTCCCGCCGTCCCGCCGTCCGCCGTCCGCCGTCCGCCGGACAGGAGTCGTCCCATGACCACGCACGGCACGCAGACCGGCCGTCTCGTACCGACCGCCGCCACTCAGGCGGTAGCGCCCGTACGGCGGTCTTCACGCGGTCCGCAGCCGCGCCCCGCCGGATGGTCCACGCGTCCCTCCGGCCGGGCGAAGTGCCGCACCGAGGACCGGACCACCCGAATGGCCCAGCGAATCACCTCAGGAATGGCCCACTGGTCTGGGCCGCTTTGCGTCTACGGTCGGAGTACGAGCACGGCAGGGCCGACCGCCTGCGACAGGGCCGACCGCCCACGGTGGCCGGACCGGCGCCAGGCACCGGCCGGGTCGTCGGGCACCGGCCCGGCCGGGACGAGCGGCCGGACTCCTTCGGGACCGGTGTCCGCGCCGACCGGGCGCGCGGCTCGCCGTCGACGTCCCCCATCCCTGAGGAAGACTCATGCAAGCCATCACCGTTCAGGACCGTGACGCCGGAGTCGGCGGCCTCACCCTGACCGAACTGCCCCACCCGCACGCCGCGGAGAACGACGTGATCGTGCGCGTCCACGCGGCCGGCTTCACCCCGGGCGAGCTGTCCTGGCCCGGCACCTGGACCGACCGGGCCGGCCGTGACCGCACCCCGAGCGTGCCCGGTCACGAGCTGTCCGGCGTGGTCACCGAACTGGGCTACGGCACCACCGGCCTGACCGTCGGACAACGGGTCTTCGGGCTCGCCGACTGGGCCCGCGACGGCTCACTGGCCGAGTACACCGCGGTCGAGGCCCGCAACCTCGCCCCGCTCCCGGCCGACGTCGACCACATCACGGCCGCCGCCCTGCCGATCTCCGGGCTCACCGCCTGGCAGGGCCTCTTCGACCACGCCCGCCTCACCATCGGCCAGACCGTGCTCATCCACGGCGCCGCCGGCGGTGTCGGCTCCCTCGCCGTGCAACTCGCCCGCGAGGCCGGCGCCCGGGTGATCGGCACCGGCCGGGCAGGCGACCGGGACACCGCCCTCGGCCTGGGCGTGGACACGTTCCTCGACCTCCAGGCCGAGCGGCTGGCCGACGTCGGCGACGTGGACGTGGTGTTCGACGTGATCGGCGGCGAGATCCTCGACCGTTCCACCGCGCTGGTGCGTCCCGGCGGCACGCTGGTCACCATCGCCCACCCGGTGACCGTCCATCCGGAGGACGGGCGGGCCGTCTTCTTCGTCGTCGAGCCCGACCGGGCCCGCCTCGCCGACCTCGCCCGGCGCCTGCGGGACGGGCGGCTCAAGCCGATCGTCGGATCGGTCCGGCCGCTCGCCGAGGCCGCCGCCGCGTTCGCCCCCGGCAGGCGCGTCCCCGGCAAGACGATCATCCGCGTCGCCGAAGACCGAGAAGCCTGAGCGAGGGAGCCTCCCATGTTCCGCATGCCCGCCCCTGCCGCGCTGCTGATCAGCGGCGTAGTACTCGCGACCGTGGCCTGTGCCCCGGCCGCCGACCGGACCGACGCCGACCGGACCGGCGCCGACGAGCCCGCGCCCAGGGCATCCGCCGCCGCCCCCGCGGCGGCTGCGACGGCCTACCCGTCCGAGACACTCACCAAGCTGCTCGAACAACCCCTGCCGAACGTCAAGGGGAAGACGTTCACCTCGACCGTCGTCGACTTCCCGCCGAACGCGCGCGCCGTTCCGCACCGGCACGGCCAGGCGTTCGTCTACGCGTACGTCCTCGACGGCACCATCCGCAGCCAACTCGCCGGCCAGCCGGCCCGCACCTACCACCAGGGCCAGAACTGGGTCGAGAAACCCGGCGCCCACCACCTGTCCACCGTCAACACCAGCCGGACCGAGCCCGCCAGGCTCCTGGTGGTCTTCATCTCCGACACCGGCGCCCCGATCAAGGTCGACGACCCGGCCAAGTAGCGCCATGGCCGCCGGGGGCGGCGATCAGCCCGCCGGTCCTCAGGAGGATCGGGCGATCGGGCGAGCGGGTCAGCGAGTGAGTGGGCGAGCGGGCGAGCGGGTCAGACGTAGCGTTCGAGGATGGACGACTCGGCCAGCCGGGACAGACCCTCCCGGACGCTGCGGGCGCGGGCCTCGCCGACGCCGTCCACCGTCTGGAGGTCGTCGACGCTCGCGGCGAGGAGTTTCTGCAGGCCGCCGAAGTGCTCCACCAGCCGGTCGATGATCGCGCCGGGCAGCCGCGGCACCTTGGCCAGGAGGCGGAAGCCGCGCGGCGACACCGCGGTGTCCAGTGCCTCGGGAGAGCCGGTGTAACCCAGGGCGCGGGCCACCGTGGGGAGTTCGAGCAGTTCGGCATGGCTGAGCGCGTCCAGCTCCGAGAGCGCCTCGTCCACCGTGCGGGAGCGCTTCGCCGTGGGCTCCGGCACGTAGTCCCGGACCACCAGCTCGCGCTCGGGCTCCACGCCCGCGATCAGCTCGTCCAGCTGGAGGGCGAGCAGCCGGCCGTCGGTGCCCAGTTCGACCACGTATTCGGCGATTTCGGTGGCGATGCGGCGCACCATCTCCAGCCGCTGGGAGACCGCCGACACATCGCGGACGGTCACCAGGTCCTCGATCTCCAGCGCCGACAGCGTGCCCGCGACCTCGTCCAGGCGCAGCTTGTAGCGCTCCAGGGTCGCCAGGGCCTGGTTGGCGCGGGAGAGGATCGCCGCGGAGTCCTCCAGGACGCGGCGCTGGCCCTCGACGTACAGCGCGATCAGCCGCATCGACTGGGAGACCGAGACCACCGGGAAGCCGACCTGTTTCGAGACCCGGTCCGCCGTGCGGTGCCGGGTGCCGGTCTCCTCCGTCGGGATCGTGGGGTCCGGGACGAGCTGGACGCCCGCCCGCAGGATCTTCGACAGGTCGGAAGAGATCACGATGCCGCCGTCGAGCTTGCACAGCTCGCGCAGCCGGGTCGCGGTGAACTCCACGTCCAGCACGAACCCGCCCGTGCACATCGCCTCGACGGTCTTGTCGCAGCCCAGCACGATCAGCCCGCCGGTGTTGCCCCGCAGAACCCGCTCCAGGCCGTCGCGCATGCCCGTACCCGGTGCCACGGCGCTCAGCGAGGCGCGCATCAGGCCATCGGTACCGGTACTCCCGCCGGACTTTCCGGGAGCCGCCGCCCGGTCGTTGGCTGCCACTGCACTCCTCCGGTCGCAGGTTCTGGGGCGCCCCCGTCCCGTACGGCGTTCGTACGGACGGGCGAGACCAGGGCAAAGTCTACCGGCGGTGCTCCGCCTCCTGCGGGGCCTCTCGGCGACGGGAACGGGGGAGCACCCTCAGCGCATCCCCTATGTTGGCGACCTCCGCGACCTTCATGCCGGGCGGGATCTTGCCCGGATCGCCCGGCACGAGCGCGTGCGTGAAGCCCAGGCGGTGCGCCTCCGCGAGCCTGCGCTGCACGCCCGTGACCCGTCTGACCTCGCCCGCAAGACCGACCTCGCCGATGGCGACGAGGTTCTTCGGCAGCGGGGTGTCGCTCGCGGCCGAGGCCAGGGCCAGGGCGACGGCGAGATCGGCGGCGGGCTCGGAGAGCTTCACCCCGCCGACCGTCGCGGAGTAGATGTCCCGCTTGCCGAGCGCGCTGATCCGGCCGCGCTGCTCCAGCACCGCCAGCATCATCGACACCCGGGAGGTCTCCAGGCCGGAGGTGGTGCGGCGCGGGGAGGGGATCTGCGAGTCGACGGTCAGCGCCTGCACCTCGGCGACCAGCGGGCGGCGGCCCTCCAGGGTCACGGTCAGACAGGTGCCGGGGACCGGTTCGTCGCGCCGGGTCAGGAACAGTCCGCTCGGATCGGCGAGGCCCGTGATGCCCTCGTCGTGCAGTTCGAAGCAGCCGACCTCGTCCGTCGCGCCGTACCGGTTCTTGACGCCGCGCACCAGGCGCAGGCGCGCGTGCCGGTCGCCCTCGAAGTGGAGCACCACGTCCACCAGGTGTTCCAGCAGCCGCGGGCCCGCGATGGCGCCGTCCTTGGTGACATGGCCCACCAGCAGCGTGGACATCCCGCGCTCCTTGGAGGCGCGGATGAGCGCGCCGGCGACCTCCCGCACCTGGGCCATGCCGCCGGGCGCCCCGTCGATCTCGGGGGAGGCCACGGTCTGCACCGAGTCGAGGATCAGCAGGGACGGCTTGACCTCGTCCAAGTGGCCGAGGACGGCGGCCAGGTCGGTCTCGGCGGCCAGGTACAGATGGTCGTCGATGGCCTTGATGCGGTCCGCGCGCAGCCGGACCTGGCTCGCCGACTCCTCACCCGTGACATAGAGGGTGCGGTGCTCCTCGCTCGCCGACTTGGCCGCCACGTCGAGCAGCAGCGTGGACTTGCCGACGCCGGGCTCGCCCGCGAGCAGGACGACCGCGCCCGGCACCAGGCCGCCGCCGAGCACCCGGTCCAGTTCGGGCACGCCGGTGGAGCGGGCGGTCGCCTGACGGCCGTCGACCTGGCCGATGGGCAGCGCGGCGTTGGTGACGCGCCCCGGCGCCGTCGTCCGCACCGCGGGCGCGCCGTGCTCCTCGATCGTCCCCCACGCCTGGCACTCGGGGCAGCGGCCGAGCCACTTGGCCGTCTGCCAGCCGCACTCCGTGCAGCGGTAGGACGGGCGGTCCTTGGAGGTCTTGGTACGGGCAGCCATGGACGAAACCGTAGCCGCAGGCAGTGACAGTCCGGACGCGGGCCGCCGTGACGGCACGGGCGCCCGCTGCCGTCGGGCCGCAGTCCGGATACGGCCGTCGGCCACCGCCGCAGGGAACAAGCCACGGAATACGACGTTCCTGTCCCCTTATGAGGGATCGTTTCACCCGTATGGATTAAAACTGCTCAAGGTGGAAGAACGGCTCATCCACGGCCGCCTACGGTCGCACGGATGAACAGCAGTCCGGAAACCTCGACCCGCACCACCGGCGCACATCGAGCGCACCGAGAGGCGCGTGACCGCTCCGCGGCCCGCACGCTCGCGCACCGCCCGCCGACGCGCCACGAGCCGTACTTGGACGGCCTGTTCACCTACTGCCTCTCGGTGCTGTGCGACCACGACACGGCGACCGCGGCGCTCGGCGACGCGCTCGCGCTGGCCGAACGGCGCGGCCACCGCGGGCCGGAGCCGGCCGAGGACCGCAGGTCCTGGCTGTACGCGCTGGCCCGCTGGGCATGCCTGCGCAAACTGACCGAGGCCAAGCAGAAACATCCGGCCACCCACGCTTCCGGCCGCCCCGGCCCCGGAACCCGGCCCGCCACCGGGGCTCAACCCGGCCCCGGGACCGAAGCTGGTCCTGGTACCGGGACCCCGCCCGGTCCTGGTTCCGGGACCCCACCTGGTGCCGCGCGCCGCCCCGACCCGCAGGCCGCCGACGCGCCGCCCACCGAGGAGGCACGGCAGCGACGGCGCGAACTCGCCCTGCTCGCCTGGCCGGAGGCGGCCGGGACCACCCCGGAGCAGCGCGAGGCACTCGAACTCGCCGTCCGCCACCACCTCTCCGCCCAGGAGATCGCCGCCGTCCTCGGCATGGACCAGGCCGCCGCCCGCGACCTGCTCGCCTCCGCCGCCTGCGAGGTGGAGCGGACGCGGGCCGCGCTCGCCGTGGTCGAGACCGGCGGCTGCCCCGGGGTGGCCCGCCTCGCCGGCGACCACCGCCTCGTCCTCAGCAGCACCGTACGGCGCGAACTGGTCCGGCACGTCGACGACTGCCCGCGCTGCCGCCGCACCGCCGAGCGCGCGGTGCCCGGCCGCTGGCCCGGCGCCGCCGTCACGCCCACCGAACTGCCCGTGCTCACGGCCCCGCGCGCGGCCCTGCGCCACGCCCTGGCGCACCACCCGCGCGCGCGGGGCACCGCGGTGCCCCGCTTCGACCGGCGCGGCTTCCCGATGGACCCCAAGGACCGGGCGGCCCGCCGCGACCGGCTACGCGCGCGTGCCGTCACCACGACCGTCGTCGCCACCGTCGTCGCCGCGCCGGTGCTCGCCCTCTGGGCCGCCCACCGCGGCGCCCCGGCCGGCGAAGGGGACGGCCCCACCGCCACCGCGCGGGAGGCACGCGACGAGGGCGGCCTCCGCGGGGAGATGACCGGCGGCTACGAGAACACCGGCGACACGGGGACCAGATCCGGCGCCCGCTTCCTGGACGACAGGACACCCGACGTCTCCGTCGAGGTCGTCAGCGTCTCCGGGGCCGGGCGGAAGGACGCGGGGCACCTCACCGTATCGGCCCGCGGCAGCGGCGAGACCACCCTCGTCACCCTCACCGCCGACGGCCCCGCGCCGGTCCGCTGGTCGGCGTCCACCGCGGCCGGCTGGCTCTGGCTGAGCCGCGGATCGGGAACGCTCCGGCCGGGCGAATCGTTGACGATCAAGGTGCACGTCGATCGTCTGCGCGAGCCGTCGGGGTACTGGACCGCACGGATCGCGGTGGCACCCGCGGGCGCCGTCGTCTCCATCCGGGGGTACGGCAGCGCTCCCACCCGCCCTTCGGACCCGGGCGGACGGCCCACCACCGGCACCCCCGGCCCGACACCCGCGACATCGGCCCCCACCGCCCCGCCGACCAGTCCCACGCCGAGCCCGACGCCCACCAGCGCCGCCCCGTCCGAGCCGCCCCACTCGACCCGACCGTCCTCGCCCCCACCACCCGCCGACACCACGGATCCGGGGCCCTCGGACGGCTAGGCACGCCCCCGCCCCGCCCGCGCCTGCGCAGGCCCCGTCCGAGGGAGCACCCTCAGGAACGAGGGAGCGCCCTCAGGAACGCGACGGCGCCCGAGCAGGGGGAGAGGAGCGGGAGCGAGAGCGCGCCGCCGGCGGTGGGAGCGGCCGACCGGCATGCCGCAGATGCCCACCTCGGGTTCGCCGGGTGTGGCCCCTAGCTCGGGTCCGCCGGATGCGCTGCCAGCAGGGGCAGGTGCGAGGCCAGCCGCTCCTCGCACAGCTCGACCAGACGGTCGTACCCGGCCTTGCCCATCAGCTCGGTCAGCTCGGCCCGGTAGGAGACGTACACCGGGTCGCCCGCGCCATGCGCCGAGGTCGCCGACGTGCACCACCAGTGCAGGTCGTGCCCGCCCGGCCCCCAGCCCCGGCGGTCGTACTCACCGATGGACACCTGGAGGACGCGCGTGTCGTCGGGCCGGTCGATCCAGTCGAACGTCCGCCGGATCGGCAGCTGCCAGCACACGTCCGGCTTGGTCTCCAGCGGCTCGCGGCCCTCCCGCAGGGCGAGGATGTGCAGCGAGCAGCCCGCGCCGCCCGCGAAACCGGGCCGGTTCTGGAAGATGCACGACCCCTGGTACGGGCGCGTCTGCCGGGAGCCCTCCTCGTCCTCCGAGACCCAGCCGTGCTCCATGCCCTCGTCGTGGTGCTGCCAGATCTCCGGCGTGAGCCGCGCCACATGCTCGGCGACCCGTTTCTCGTCGTCCTCGTCGGAGAAGTGCGCGCCCAGCGAGCAGCACCCGTCGTCCGCGCGGCCCGCCTGGATCCCCTGGCAGCCGCTGCCGAAGATGCAGTTCCACCGAGAGGTCAGCCAGGTCAGATCGCACCGGAAGACCTGGTCCTCGTCCGCCGGGTCAGGGAACTCCACCCACGCCCGCGCGAAGTCGAGCCCCTTCTCGTCGGCTGCCGCGCCCGGCGCCGCCTGCTCGGACCTCTTCGCCTTCTTCGCCTTCGTCACCTTCTGCGGGTTCTGCGGGTTCTGCGGATCCTGCGGATTCTTCGGTGGCTTCGGCTGCGAAGAACCGTTGGACGATTTGGGGGCCTTGTGGTCCTTCGCCTTTTTCGTCTTTGGCACCTGTCCAGGGTATGTCGCCCCAGCCGACTCCGGGGACGGTCGGCATTCCAGGTGGCAGTAGCGTTCCGTTCATGAGACTCGGTGTCCTGGACGTTGGATCGAACACGGTGCATCTGCTGGTGGTGGACGCGCACCCGGGTGCGCGCCCGCTGCCCGCGCATTCGCACAAGGCGGAGCTGCGGCTCGCCGAACTCCTGGACACGGACGGGGCGATCGGGTCCGACGGCGTCGACCGGCTGGTCGGGGTCGTCCGCGACGCCCTCCAGGCCGCCGAGGACAAGGGCGTCGAGGACCTGCTGACCTTCGCCACCTCCGCCGTGCGGGAGGCCAGCAACGCCGATGACGTCCTCGCGCGCGTGCAGGACGGGACCGGCGTCGAACTGAAGGTGCTCACCGGCGCCGAGGAGGCCCGGCTCACCTTTCTCGCCGCCCGCCGCTGGTTCGGCTGGTCGGCCGGGAAACTGCTGGTCCTGGACATCGGCGGCGGCTCCCTTGAGATCGCCTACGGCATCGACGAGGAACCCGACGCAGCCGTCTCGCTGCCGCTGGGCGCCGGCCGGCTGACCGCGGGCTGGCTGCCCAGCGACCCGCCTGGGCCCGAGGAGATGCGGGCACTGCGGCGGCACGTGCGGGCCGAGATCGCCCGCACGGTGGGGGAGTTCAGCCGCTTCGGCGCCCCCGACCACGTGGTCGCCACCTCCAAGACCTTCAAACAGTTGGCCCGCATCGCGGGCGCCGCACGCTCCGCCGAGGGCCTGTACGTCCAGCGCGAGCTGAAGCGGGAGTCACTGGAGGCATGGGTGCCCCGCCTGGCCGGCATGAACGCCGAGCAGCGCGCCGAACTCCCCGGGGTCTCCGAGGGCCGGTCCGGCCAGCTCCTCGCCGGCGCCCTGGTCGCCGAGGGCGCGATGGACCTGTTCGGCGTGGAGAACCTGGAGATCTGCCCCTGGGCCCTGCGGGAGGGCGTGATCCTGCGCCGACTGGACCACATGGGCGCGTCCTGAACGTCCTGGTCGACGGGTCAGGTCGTATCCACTCCCTGGAACGACCGCCTCCGCCGCCCCCGCGGCCTCCTCCTCCGCCGCCCCCCGCGGCCTCCGCCTCCTCCGCCGCCCCCGCCCCCGCCTCCGTCGCCGCTTGCGCCGTCCCGCCGTATCCGGCGGGCTCGACGCCTCGCCCCGGGCCGCCCGCGCCGCGGGCCTCCTCCGGACCGGCCTGCGCCGGATGTCTCATACCGCCCCGTCCGGCGGGCTCGACGCCTCGCCCCGGCCGTCCGCGCCGCAGGTCCCCTCCGGTCCGCCCGCGCGGAACGCCTCACCCCTGGTCTGCCTGCGCGGAACGCCTCACCCCTGGTCTGCCTGCGCGGAACGCCTCACCCCTGGTCTGCCTGCGCGGAACGCCTCACCCCTGGTCTGCCTGCGCGGAAA
>NZ_JBHJUV010000072.1:0-13317 GCF_042268025.1 Streptomyces sp. NPDC056161 | reverse complement strand
TCGCCTCACCCCTGGTCCGCCCGCGCGGAACGCCTCACCCCCGGTCCGCCCGCGCGGGATGTCTCACCCCTACCCGCCCGCGCCGCACGCCGTACCCCGTACCCACGGACCCGAAGGCCGCGTGGGACGGCGGTCCCGGACGCACCCCGACCGCCCACCGCGTGGGCGGCGGCCCCGGACGCAGCCGGACCGTCCGCCGCGCCGGCTCCCGCCCGACCCGGGTCCCGGACGCCCGAGCGGCGAACGGGGCGTCCGGCACCCGCACCAACGCCACCCCGTACCCTGTCCTTCGTGGCTGAAGCAAGGGACGTCCCCGTCCGTATCCCGGATGCGAAGGTCGCCCTGTCGACGGCCTCGGTCTACCCGGAGTCGACGGCGACCGCCTTCGAGATCGCCGCGCGCCTCGGATACGACGGCGTCGAGGTCATGGTCTGGACGGACCCGGTCAGCCAGGACATCGAGGCGCTGCGCAGGCTGGCTGACTACCACCGCATCCCGGTCCTGGCCGTGCACGCCCCCTGCCTGCTGATCACCCAGCGCGTGTGGTCCACCGACCCCTGGACCAAACTCCAGCGCGCCCGCTCGGCCGCCGAGCGGCTCGGTGCCGGCACGGTCGTCGTCCACCCGCCGTTCCGCTGGCAGCGCCAGTACGCCCGTGACTTCGTCACCGGGGTGTGGCGGATGGCGAACGAGACCGACGTACGGTTCGCGGTCGAGAACATGTACCCCTGGCGCTACCGCGACCGCGAGATGCTCGCGTACGCCCCCGACTGGGACGTCACCAGGGAGGACTACCGCCACTTCACGATCGACCTCAGCCACACGGCCACCGCCCGCACGGACGCCCTCCAGATGATCGACCGGATGGGCCCCCGCCTCGGCCACGTCCACCTCGCCGACGGCAGGGGATCGGGCAAGGACGAGCACCTGGTACCCGGCCGCGGCAGCCAGCCCTGCGCCGAACTGCTGGAACGGCTCGTGCTCGGCGGTTTCGACGGACACGTCGTCATCGAGGTCAACACCCGACGGGCCATGTCCAGCGCCGAGCGTGAGGCCGACCTGGCGGAGGCGCTGGCCTTCACCCGGCTCCACCTGGCCTCCGCGGTGAAGGTGCCGCGGCGATGAGCGGCGCCACCCCGGACCGGGACGCGACGACCGCCCGCCGCCGCGGCCGGCCCCCGCGCGCGGAGTCGGGCGACACCCGCGAGCGCATCCTGGCCGCGGCCCGCGAGGAGTTCTCCGAGCGCGGCTACGAGAAGACCTCCGTACGCGGCATCGCGAAGGCGGCGGGGGTGGACTCCGCGCTCGTCCACCACTACTTCGGCACCAAGGAGCAGGTCTTCGAGGCGGTCGCGCTCACCCTGGCACCCGCGCTGAACGCGACGCCCGGAGTGGCGGACGGCCCGCTGGAGGGGGCCGGCGAGCGGCTGACCCGCTTCCTCTTCGGCCTCTGGGAGAACCCCGTCTACCGCGCGCCCCTGCTGGCCGTCGTCCGCTCGGCCGTCAACAACGAGACCGCCGCGGCCGTCTTCCGCCGGATGATCGTCACCCAGGTGCTGAGCCGCGTCGCCGGGCGGCTGGACGCGCCGGACGCGGAGCTGCGCGCCGAACTGGCGGCGGCGCAACTGGTGGGGTGCGCGATGCTGCGGTACGTGATCAAGATGGAGCCGCTGGCGTCGGCGGACGTGGAACAGGTCATCGCGCGGCTGGCGCCGGTGGTGCAGGGGCACCTCACCGGCGCGTGAAACCTGCCCGTACGAACCTGCCCGTACGGACCTCGCCCGTACGAACCTGCCCGTACGGACCTCGCCCGTACGAACCTGCCCGTAGGACCCTGCCTGTGCGACTTGCCGGTACGACCCACCTCTGCGATGCCCGTACGACGTGTCGCGCGCCGGTGGCACAGCCCGCCCCGGCGCCCCGGCGCCCCGGCGCCCCGGACCACGGGCCCGCGCACGCCCCCTCCGCACCCCGGCTCGCCGAGACAGGCATCCCGCATTTCGGACACGTCGTCCCGACCCCTGGATGACCGGCGTACGCTCGGCAAGAGTCAGAACTCTCCGGAGTCAGAACTCTCCGGCAGAAGGTCTCCGAAGGTTCGAAGGAGCGAGCGACGATGCCCGAGCTGAGGTCCCGCACAGTCACCCACGGCCGCAACATGGCGGGCGCCCGCGCCCTTATGCGTGCCTCCGGTGTACCAGGTGCGGACATCGGCCGGAAGCCGATCATCGCCGTGGCCAACAGCTTCACCGAGTTCGTGCCCGGCCACACCCACCTCCAGCCGGTCGGCCGGATCGTCAGCGAGGCGATCCGGGAGGCGGGCGGCATCCCGCGCGAGTTCAACACCATCGCCGTGGACGACGGCATCGCGATGGGCCACGGCGGCATGCTGTACTCCCTGCCCTCCCGCGACCTGATCGCGGACAGCGTGGAGTACATGGTCGAGGCGCACTGCGCCGACGCCCTGGTCTGCATCTCCAACTGCGACAAGATCACCCCGGGCATGCTGATGGCCGCGCTGCGCCTGAACATCCCCACGGTCTTCGTCTCCGGCGGCCCGATGGAGGCCGGCCGGGCCACCCTGGTCGACGGCACGGTCCGCACACTGGACCTGATCGACGCGATGTCCGAGGCCGCGAACGACAAGGTCTCCGACGAGGACATCCTCCGCATCGAGGAGAACGCCTGCCCGACCTGCGGTTCCTGTTCCGGCATGTTCACCGCGAACTCGATGAACTGCCTCACCGAGGCGATCGGCCTGGCCCTGCCCGGCAACGGCTCGGTCCTGGCCACCCACACGGCCCGCCGCGCGCTGTACGAGGACGCGGCCCGCACGGTCATGGACATCACCCGCCGCTACTACGAGCAGGACGACGACACGGTCCTGCCGCGCAACGTCGCGACGTTCGCCGCCTTCGAGAACGCGATGGCCCTGGACATCGCGATGGGCGGCTCCACCAACACGATCCTGCACCTGCTGGCGGCGGCCCAGGAGGCGGGCGTCCCGTTCGGCCTGGAGCAGATCGACGCCGTCTCCCGCCGGGTGCCGTGCCTGGCGAAGGTGGCGCCCAACGTCGCCAAGGACCGTACGTACTACATGGAGGACGTGCACCGGGCCGGCGGCATCCCCGCCCTCCTGGGCGAACTGCACCGCGCGGGCCTGCTCGACGAGGACGTGCACGCGGTCCACAGCCCCTCCCTGGCGGACTGGCTGAAGACCTGGGACGTGCGCGGGGGCTCCCCGTCCCCCGAGGCCGTCGAGCTGTGGCACGCGGCCCCCGGCTGCGTCCGCTCGGCGGAGGCGTTCTCCCAGTCGGAGCGCTGGGAGGCGCTGGACGAGGACGCCGAGGGCGGCTGCATCCGGTCCGTCGAGCACGCCTACTCCAAGGACGGCGGCCTCGCCGTCCTGCGTGGCAACCTGGCCGTCGACGGCTGCGTGGTGAAGACGGCCGGCGTCGACGAGTCCATCTGGACCTTCGAGGGTCCCGCGGTGGTCTGCGAGTCGCAGGAGGAGGCCGTCGAGAAGATCCTGGCCAAGCAGATCACCCACGGCGACGTGGTCGTCATCCGCTACGAGGGCCCGAAGGGCGGCCCCGGCATGCAGGAGATGCTCTACCCGACGTCGTTCCTCAAGGGCCGGGGCCTCGGCAAGACCTGCGCGCTGGTCACCGACGGCCGTTTCTCCGGCGGCACCTCCGGCCTGTCCATCGGCCACGCGTCCCCCGAGGCGGCGTCCGGCGGCACCATCGCCCTGGTCGAGGACGGCGACCGCGTCCGCATCGACATCCCGAACCGCACCATCGAGCTGCTGGTCGACGAGGCCGAGCTGACCCGCCGCGAGCAGGCGCTGAACGGCGTCCACGCCCCGAAGGACCGCGACCGCAAGGTCTCGGCGGCGCTGCGGGCGTACGCGGCGATGGCGACCAGCGCGGACAAGGGCGCCGTCCGGGACGTCAGCAGGCTGGGCTGACCTTCCCGGCGCAGCCAGGCACGGGGCCGCCCCTCCGACGGGGGCGGCCCCGCCGTCTGCCGGCGCACCTCGGCACCGTCCAGGGACGGGGCAGTGGAGCTGTGCGCAGCGGCGTCACCAGGCCGCGGCGTCACCAGGCCGCGGGGTCGCGGGCGTCCAGGGCGAAGACGGTGCCGTCAGGCGCACCGGCGTAGAGGTGGCCGTCGATGAGCAGAGGGGCCGGGAGCACGGCCGTGACCTCGTCCGAGTTCGTGCCGAGCCGGGGCGGGGTCTGCCCCACCAGGCGCCCGTCGCGGGCGTCGACCGCGAGCAGCCGCCCGTCGGCGGCGCTGAAGTAGACGTGCCGGTCGTCGGCGACCGGTTCCGAGCCGCGGCTCACGGACGTTTCGAGATGCCACGACCGCCTGCCGGCGTCCAGGTCGACGGCCTCCAGCGCACCGCCGGCGGACAACAGGTACACGACGTCGCCGCGGACGGTGGCCTGCGGAGTCAGCCGCGGCACCGGCAGCGGCACCCGGCGCGTGGTCCCCGAGCCCGGTGTGTAGCGCACCACCTCGTCCGTCTCGCCGGTGACGCCGTCGACCGACAGCAAAAACAGCGAGCCGCCCTGGCTGCCGACGGGCTTCAGATTCCCGGCCAGCCGCGCCTGCCAGCGCTCGTCGCCGGTCACGGGATCCACGGCCGTCACCTGCGTGTGCGTCCCGTCCGCCGAGGTGGTCGCGTACGCCGAGGAGTCGCCGGAGAACCAGGCCAGGGAGGGCGTCTCGGCCCCGGCGACCCGCCGCGTCCACTTCGTGGCGCCCGTCAGCCCGTCCACGCCGGTGACCGATCCGTCGGCTCCGGTGACCAGGAGCATGCCGCCCGCGAAGCGCGGCGCACCGTACCCGGGCATCTCCCGTTTCCAGCGCGTCGTACCGGAGGCGGGGTCGACCGCCTCCACCTGCCGCCCCTCGCCGGAGGGCAGTTGCAGAAGCCCACCCGACAGCCCCGGCGCCGCACTCGTCCGCTCCCCGGCGACGGTGTGCCGCCACAGCAGCGACCCGTCCGCCGGGTCGAGTGCGTAGGCCAGGCCGGAACGCAAACACAGCACCTTGTCGCCGCCGTAGGTGCAGCGGGGCATGCCGGAGCCCTTGCCGGCCGGCTCGGCGCGCCACGCGTCGAACCCGGCCGTGTCCCCGGACGCGTCCCCGGCCGTGACCGGGGTCGGCTTGCCACCGTCGTCGAACCACAGCACCGAGGCGGCCACACCGCACAGGGCCAGGGCGACCGCCCCGCCCACGAGCACCGCACGCCTGCCGAGCCACCGTCGCCGCGGCGCCGGCGCGCTCCGCGGTGCCCGCGCGGCCACGGCCCCCTCCGCCGTGCCGACCCCGGGCCCCCCGGACGCACCCGGGTCCGCGACCCGCTGATCAGCCCCACCGACCCCATCCGCGAGATCCGTGCGATCCGCGAGATTCGCGAGATCCGTGCGATCTGTACGGTCCGTGCGATCTGTACGGTCTGTACGACCAGCGCGGCCCGTGGGATCCAGGTGACCGGCGTGAGCAGCCCGCTCCGCGCCGTCGGCGTGACCCAGCCATCCCGCGCGCCCCCGGTGAGTCGTATGACCACGGGGCCCGGCATGATCCGCACCGTCCGCATGATCCGTACTGTCCGGCTCCCAGACCTCGACCCATGCCTGGTGCCCCTGCTGTACCCGCTCTCCCTGCCGATCGCGTTGTGCCTGTTGCTGTGCCTGTTGCTGTGCCTGATGCTGTGCCTGTTGGTCCTGTTGCTGTGCCTGTTGTTCCTGATGCCCTTGTTGTGTCTGCTGCGTCCGCTGCGTCGGTATGAACGCCCGCGTGTCGTACGAGGCCGAGACCGACCGCAGCTCCCGCATCAGCTCGTCGGGCGTCGGCCGGTCCTCCGGCTCCTTGGCGAGACAGCGCAGGACCAGCGGGGCGAGATTCTCCGGCAGACCGGTCAGATCCGGTTCGTCGTGGACGACCTGGTAGGCCACGACATACGGGCTGTCCGAGTCGAACGGACCGCGCCCGGTCGCCGCGTGCACCAGTACCGACCCCAATGTGAAGATGTCCGCGGCGGGGCCGACCTCGCGGGGCCGCCGGAACTGCTCCGGCGCCATGAACGGGGGCGTACCGATCAACTTGCCGGTCTCGGTCCGCAGTTCGCTGTCTTTCGGCCGCGAGATCCCGAAGTCGATGACCTTCGGACCGTCCTCGGCGAGCAGGACGTTGCTGGGCTTGAGATCGCGGTGCACGACCCCCACCCGATGGATGTCACGCAGCGCCTCCGCCAGCCCGGCCATCAGCCGACGCAACTGCGCAGGCTCCATCGGGCCATTCCGCTTCACATGATCGGCAAGCGTGGGGCCGGGAATGAACAGGGTCGCCATCCAAGGCCGTTCGGCCTCCGGATCGGCGTCGACCACGGGCGCGGTGAAGGCACCGCTCACCCTCCGGGCGGCCGCCACCTCCTGCCGGAAACGGCCCCTGAACTCACGGTCCTTGGCGAACTCGGCATGTACGACCTTCACCGCGAGCCGCAGCCCCGAGGTGCTGCGGGCCAAGTGCACCACACCCATGCCGCCCGCCCCGAGGTGTGCCTCCAGACGGTAATGACCGGCGTACTCCGGAAGTTCCGCTTCCGCGCCCGCTCCGATGTTCCTCTGTGGCGCCATGGGACCACCCCCGTGCTGTTCGTCCGCGCGCGCGACGCTCGGAGCCTAGTCGATGACTCGTACGAGACAGCGGCGACTTGCTAGCCTCCGCGTGCGCCGCGCATGAGTGTTTCGTGGCTCGAATCAGGGGAATCAACGGGGCCCCATGGTGGTCATGGGGTTGGACGGGGGGAGGTTTCTCATGTCTGTCGACGGTGTGGAAGCGACGGAAGTGTCCGCAAAGACGCACGGGACGCAGGGAACGCAGGGAACGCAGGGAACGATGGAAGACAGCGACACGAAAACCGCGGAAACCGCTGAAGCCACGGAGACCGCTGAAGCCGCGGAAGCGACCGCGAACGCCGTCCGGGCCGAGGCCGGGACCGAGTCCGTCGAGGCGCAGGCGACCGTACGCACCTACCCGGTGGCCCCGGGCGTCCGGCTGAACGTCCGCAGCGGCCCCGGCACCAACTACGGCATCATCCGGGTCCTCCCGGCCGGCATGCACGTCCCGATCTTCTGCCAGGCGCCGGGCACCAGGGTCAGCGGCCCGTACGGCACCTCGAACATCTGGGACAACATCGACAACGGAGAGTACGTCTCCGACGCCTACGTCTACACGGGTAGCGACGGCTACGTCGCCTCACGCTGCGCCATCTGACCCACCTCGGAGCCCGCGACCGTTCGGCGCCATAATCGTCCCGTGAGCGACGAACCCGGCACCCCGGACACCACCGCGGGCTCCACCGGCGGCCCGACCGGCCCCCGCCCCGAGCCCCTGCGCTTCTTCGGCACGTCCTGGGTGAACCACGACGACGGCTACGCCGCCCGCCGCGCCGGCGTCGCCGCGGGCTCTCTCGCGGCGGCGGCCGTCGCCTGCCTGATCCTCCGCTTCGCGTACCAGGGCCTGCAGATCGCCGACACCGGGTCCTTCGTGACCGTACTGGTCGTGGCGATGTTCGCGATCTGTAGCGCGCTGGCCTTCCGCAACACCTGGGACCGCTTCGGCAAGCGCCCCGACCCCGACCGCCAGGCGTCCCTCCGCGGCCTCCTGGCCATCGGCTTCGTCGGCTCCCTCCTCGCCTATTTCTTCCGCTCCCTGATCGAGGCCCCCGGCGAGAGACTGCACCGCACCGAATACGAGGCGGCCCGCACCCAGCACGAACGCCGCGCCACCCGCCGCACCGGCAACCCCTCGAAGAAGAAACGCCCCCGCTGAGCACGACCACGACCACCCGCTCCACCACCACCGCCCGCTCCACCACCACCGCCCGCTCCACCACCACCGCCCGCCACACGCGCGCCGCACCAGGACCCGCCACACCGCAAACCACCGTCCGATATGCCCGCGCGCAACGCCACACGACCACCTGCCCCACCGCACGCAACTGCGTACCTCACAGCACCGCACCGCGCACGACCGCCCGCGTACCTCCGTGTGCACCGCGCACGACCGCCCGCCGCGCCTTCGCGTGCACACGCGCACGACCGCCCGTCCCACCCCCCTCCTCCCCACCCCCACAACAGCGCGCCCTTCTCCTCCCCGCTGTCGCTTTCCGCCCAGCCCGCAGGACCATGGCCGTATGACCACTACACCACCGTCGACCCCACCCCCCTCCCACACCGCGCGGGCCCACTCCTTCAACGCCGCCGCCGCGCAGTACGGAGCGAACCGGCCCTCCTACCCGGCCGCCCTCTTCGACACCATCGAGGAACTGGCCGCCCGTCCGCTGACCGGCGCCCGGGTCGTGGACGTCGGCGCGGGCACCGGAATCGCGACCGCGCTGCTGCGCGCCCGGGGCGCCGACGTGGTGGCCGTGGAGCCCGGCGCCGGCATGGCCGCCGAGTTCCGGCGCGGCCTCCCCGGCGTTCCGGTGGTCCGGGGCAACGGGAACGCTCTGCCCCTCGCCGCCGCACGCGTCGACCTGATCACCTACGCCCAGTCCTGGCACTGGACCGATCCCACCCGGTCGGTGCCGGAGGCGCTGCGGGTGCTGCGCCCCGGCGGCGCCCTCGCGCTGTGGTGGAACACCAACGCCCTCGACATCCCCTGGATCGACGCCCAGGCGGATCGCATCGAACGGCACTTCGGCCAGGACAGGGTGGTGGCGAAGAACGGCAGCGGCGTCCGCACCGCCCTCGCCGACCCCAGCGGCCGACTCGACTTCACCCACCGCACGGTCCGCTGGAGCCGCCGCGTCCCGCTCGACACCCACCTGGCCAACATCAGCAGTCACTCGATCTTCCTGACCCACGGCGAGGAGAGTGCCACCGCTTTCCTCACCCAGGAACGCACCCACCTCCTGGCCGCCTTCCCCGACGGCACCGTGGAGGAGGTCTACGACGTGGAGCTGCTGGTCGCCCGCAACGTCTGAGGACCCTTGACGCCCGTTGGCGCCGAGAGCATTATTCATCACGTGATGAATAATGCTTCCGGCCCTCCGGGCATGCCCGTGGCGTCCGCCGTGCACGCCGCGGCCCTGACCGTGGAACGCGGCCCCCGCACCGTCCTGTGCGGCCTGGACTTCACGATCCCCCGCGGCCGGATCACCGGTCTGCTCGGCCCCTCGGGATGCGGCAAATCGACGCTGATGCGCGCGATCGTCGGCACCCAGGCCAAGGTCACCGGCACCCTCGACGTCCTAGGCCGCCCCGCGGGCCACCCCACCCTGCGCACCCGTATCGGCTACGTCACCCAGCACCCCTCCGTCTACGACGACCTGACCATCCGTCAGAACCTCGACTACTTCGCCGCGATCCTCACCCCCGGCCGGGCCGCCGCCGCACGTCGCCACGACGACGTCACCCGCGCCATCGCCGACGTCGACCTCACCAGCCACGCGGACGCCCTCGTCGGAAACCTCTCCGGCGGCCAGCGCAGCCGCGTCTCCCTCGCCGTGGCCCTGCTCGGTACCCCCGAACTCCTGGTCCTGGACGAACCCACCGTCGGCCTCGACCCCGTTCTGCGCCGCGACCTGTGGAACCTCTTCCACGACATCGCCGGCACCCGCGGCGCCACCCTGCTCGTCTCCTCACACGTCATGGACGAGGCGGAGCGCTGCCACCGTCTGCTGCTCATGCGCAACGGCGAGATCCTCGCTGGGGGCACCTCCCGGCCTGAGGCTGGGGGAGACACCCCCGACGCCCTCCGGACCCGCACCGGCGCCGCCACCGTCGAGGCGGCCTTCCTGCACCTCGTGGACGAAGCGGCCGCAGCCGACCGGACCAAGGGGACGCCCCGATGAGTACGACTACGACTACGACGACCATGGCCACAGCCACCACGCCCGCCACACCCACCAGCCCCCTGAACCTCTCCCGCACCACCGCCACCGCCACCCGGGTGCTGCGCCAACTGCGCCACGACCCACGCACCATCGCCCTGATGCTCCTGGTCCCCTGCGTGATGCTGGTCCTGCTCCGCTACGTCTTCGACGGCAGCCCACGCACCTTCGACAGCATCGGCGCCTCCCTTCTGGGCATCTTCCCGCTGATCACGATGTTCCTGGTCACGTCGATCGCCACCTTGCGCGAACGCACCTCCGGCACCCTCGAACGCCTCCTCGCCATGCCCCTCGGCAAAGCCGACCTCGTCGCCGGCTACGCCCTCGCCTTCGGTGCGCTCGCGATCATCCAGTCCGCCCTGGCCACCGGGCTCGCCGTGTGGTTCCTCGGCCTGGACGTCGTCGGCTCGCCCTGGCTGCTTCTGCTGGTCGCCCTCCTCGATGCCTTGCTCGGCACCGCCCTCGGCCTGTTCGTCTCGGCCTTCGCGGCCTCGGAGTTCCAGGCGGTCCAGTTCATGCCCGCGGTGATCTTTCCCCAACTCCTCCTCTGCGGTCTCTTCACTCCCCGCCCCGCCATGCATCCCGTCCTGGAAGGCATCTCCGACGTCCTGCCCATGTCCTACGCCGTCGACGGCATGAACGAGGTCCTCCACCATCCCGACGCGACGGGGACCTTCATCAGGGACGTCGTCATCGTGGCGGGCTGCGCGGTGCTGGTCCTGGGCCTCGGTGCGGCCACTCTGAGGCGCCGTACGGCGTGACCCGGCTGCCGACGGCACGTCCGTCCAGCGGACAACACCCCCCACACCGGACCCCCGGTGCAAGGATGTACCCCGGAAGTCGCACCCCCGGAGGGCACCCGCACCATGACCCACAAAGTCGCCGTCCTCGGCACCGGCAAGATCGGCGAAGCCCTGCTCAGCGGAATGATCCGAGCCGGTTGGTCGCCCGCCGACCTGCTCGTCACCGCCCGCCGACCCGAACGGGCCGAGGAACTCCGCGCGCGCCACGGAGTCACCCCGGTCACCAACCCCGAGGCCGCAAAGACCGCCGACACCCTCATCCTCACGGTCAAGCCGCAGGACATGGGCACCCTCCTGGACGAACTCGTCCCGCACCTCCCCGCCGATCGCCTGATCATCAGCGGCGCAGCCGGTATCCCCACCTCCTATTTCGAGGAACGCCTGGTCACAGGTATCCCGGTCGTCCGCGTCATGACCAACACCCCCGCCCTCGTCGACGAAGCCATGTCCGTGATCTCCGGCGGCACCCACGCCACCGCCGCACATCTCGCCCACGCCGAGGAGATCTTCGGAGCCGTCGGCAAGACACTCCGAGTCCCCGAGTCCCAGCAGGACGCCTGCACCGCCCTCTCCGGCTCCGGCCCGGCGTACTTCTTCTACCTGGTCGAAGCCATGACGGACGCAGGCATCCTGCTCGGCCTGCCCCGCGACAAGGCCCACGAACTCATCGTCCAGTCCGCCATCGGCGCCGCCGTGATGCTCCGGGACAGCGGAGAGCACCCCGTCAAACTCCGTGAGAACGTCACCTCGCCGGCCGGCACCACGATCAACGCCATCCGCGAGTTGGAGAACCACGGCGTACGAGCCGCCCTCATCGCCGCCCTCGAAGCCGCCCGCGACCGCAGCCGCGAACTGGCCTCCGGCAAGAAGGACTGACCCCGGACGAGCCGAAGCCGCTACCGCGAACCGCTACCGGGAACCGGCGAGGTCCCGGTGAGCCGCCTCGCCCGGGTCGGCAGCCCACCGCGCCTACGGAGCCGCGTTCAGCACCGGCGGCTCCGACACCGGTCCCGGCACCGACCCCGCCTTCGACGCCGGTTCGGCCCCGGGTTCCAGCAGCCCGACAGCCCGGTAAGCCGCATCGACCACCGGCCGCGCCATCACCCGCGCCTTCTCCGCACCATCCCGCAACACCCCCTCCACATACGCGGGATCCGCGCACAACTCCTTGTGCCTGGCCTGTACGGGCCTCAGCACCTCGACCACGGCCTCCGCGGTGTCCTTCTTCAAGGCGCCGTACGACTCATATACACCGCCCAAGCCCTCCGGGTTCCCACCCGTGCACGCCGCCAGGATCTCCAGCAGATTCGCCACCCCCGGCCGCGCCTCCCGGTCGTACACGACGTCCCGCCCGCTGTCGGTCACGGCCCGCATCACCTTCTTGCGCACCACGTCCGGCTCGTCGAGCAGATAGACGATGCCCGGACCGGAATCGTCCGACTTACCCATCTTCGACGCCGGCTCCTGGAGGTTCATCACCCGCGCCGCCACCTCCGGACGCGTCGCCTTCGGCACCACGAACGTGTGCCCGTACCGCTGGTTGAACCGCACCGCGAGATCCCGCGTCAGCTCCACGTGCTGCGTCTGGTCGTCCCCGACGGGCACCTCGTCGGCCCCGTAGGCCAGGATGTCCGCCGCCATCAGCGCCGGATACGTCAGCAGTGACAACCGCACACTGCCGCCCCGCTGCCGCTCCCGCGCGGACTTCTCCTTGTACTGGATCATCCGCCGCATCTCACCGTCGGTCGCCACGCACTCCAGCACGTACGACAACCGCGTGTGCTCGTCGACGTGACTCTGGACGAACACGGTGCACAGCTGCGGATCCAGCCCGGACGCCAGCAACAGCGTCGCCGCCTGCCGACTGAGCCGGCGCACCCGCGCCGGGTCGTGTTCCACGGTCAGCGCGTGCAGATCGACGATGCAGAACAAGGCGTCCGACTGGTGCTGGTCCACGTCGGCCCACCGACGCATGGCCCCCAGGTAGTTCCCCAGTGTCAGGTGCCCGGTCGGCTTGATCCCGCTGAAAACCCGTGTCATTCCCTCTCCACCTCCAGGTAGGGACCGCCGCTCCGGGCGGCCGGCCCTCGGAGGGTCCGGAGGGAGATACGAGTACGGCCGCCGAGGCGGCGGCCGTTGGATGCATACGTGACTCCGGCCGCCGTCAGGCGGCCCACCACTGCTGGTTACACGTACGCGTCATCACGACCCCCACGATACGCCCCCGACAGCCCCCGCGCCGTGAGTTGACACGCCCCCAACGGATACGTACTGTTCTCCGAGTTGTCCGACGTGAGCGCCGACCCCGGTCGGTCCCCGGACAGCCATTCCGCAGGTACCAGCCAGCAATCGGCGATACGTCGCCGTGTGCTTTGGCGCGTATTTGTGAAATGAGGAATCCGCGTTCGAAAGAACGCAGGACCCCGATTAGCTCGGGTGCCGGGAATCCGCTAAAGTCTCACTCGTCGGAACGGCCCGCAAGCCGGGAAGACAAACCCCGCCGACCGGGAATCAGACGCCGAAAGGATCTGATAGAGTCGGAACCGCCGGAAAGGGAAACGCGAGAGCGGGACCCCGGAAAGCACCGAGGAAATCGGATCG
>NZ_JBHJUV010000071.1:0-45205 GCF_042268025.1 Streptomyces sp. NPDC056161 | reverse complement strand
CCCCGGAGCACTCCCTGCTCATCACCGCGGATCACCGGGCCGGACCAGCGGCCCGGACCAGCGGCTTGATCACCGGGCTGGTCACCGGGGCGGGGCCGCCGCCCCGGGGGCCGGCGATAGGCGCCGGGCCTGGTGGTGAACGTGCCGCGGCCCTGGGTGCGGCTGCGCAACCGGGTGGCGTAGCCGAACAGTTCGGCCGGCGGCACGGTGGCGGTGAGCACCGCCGTGCCGCCCCGGGCCGTGGTCGCCGTGACCCGGCCGCGGCGCGCCACCAGATCGCCGGGCACTGCGCCGACGGCGTCCGCGGGCACCGTGACCGTGACCTCGGCGACCGGCTCCAGCAGGACCGGGGCGCAGGCGCGCAGGACCGCGCGCAGCCCGAGCCGGCCGGCCGTGCGGAAGGCCGGCTCGGAGGAGTCCTTCACATGGGTGGCCCCGTCGGTCAGGGTGACCCGGATCGACTCGACGGCCGCGTCCAGGTCGGCGCCCGCGCGGTCCGTCTTGTCGACGAAGGCGATCCGCGGTACGCCGTACCGGTGGGCCTGCCGGCGTCCACACGGGCCGGGATGCCCAGGTTGCGGACGGCGGCGAGGAGGGTGCATCCGAGTTTTCCGGATCCATATCCGGATCGGTGTGGAGCGTGCCGCGCGGGACGAATTCCACAAACTCCCGAACTTGCCTCGGCGGCCCGTTCGGTCCCCTTCTGCCGCGATCTTCCACTATCCTCCGCGATCTTCCGTGATCCACCCTGATCTGCCGGGAATTCGAGTGCGCCGGGGCCCGCAGACCGGCCTCAGGTCAACTCCGTCGGGGCAAGGTCCTGACATTTTCCGGACATTCGCCTGCCAGGATTCGGCAAACCCGCGGTGATCGGCACAGCCTTACCCTGACTGGGATCCCGGCCACCGCGGTTGACCACGGGAAACCCAGGCGACTGGGGTGCCTGGCCGAAAAGCGAGGTCAACACCTGGACGGTACAGGCATGTTGTGTCAGACCGGCTCGGACCGGGTTCGACGCACCGCCGAGTACGCGTTGCCCGGCGTTCGGTGGATTCCCGGAGAACGAATACCGATTTCCGCTGAAGTGCCGCTCATGGTCGAGAAACCGGTACGCGCACACGGAACCAACCCGTCGCCGGGGCCACGCACAGTGGTGCGCACGGATGGCCGGTGGACGCCGTCCCGTTGAACGAACAGTTCTAATCTGTTCGTGAGCAGTCCATGGGTGACACAGAAGCGGACGGATTGGAATCGATTGGACACGCAGAAGACGCGGAAGACGTCGTTCGCCGCGCTCCGCCGGATGACCTTGGTCCCGGCCCCCGTGCTCATCCTGATCGTGGGGACCCTCTTCTCCCGCGTCGGCGACTCGCTCGCCTCTCTGGGCATGGTGCTCGACGCAGCGGACAAGGACATCTCGTGGGGCGTGACGGAGGTGTTCCTCGCCGACCTCGTGCCCACGGTCGTCGCCGCTCCCCTCATCGGGTCCTTGGTGGACCGGCTCAGCGCGCGGTCCGTGTGTCTGTGGGCCCTGGTCGCCCAGGCGCTGACGCTCGGCGCGGCCGCCGTCGTCGACGCCTTCCACCTGCGGGTGGCGCTGATCGCCGTGGCCGGGCTGGCCGGTGTGGCGTCGGTGGCCGCCGGTTTCAAGATCCTGCCCGTGGTGGCCGGGGAGAAGCACACCGGCCGGGCCAACAGCCTGCTCACCGCGGGCCTGTCCGCCGCGGGGCTGCTCGGGCCGGCGCTGGCCGGCTTTCTGCACTCCGCCTGGGGCACCGCGGTATTGCTCGGCGCCGACGCCGTCTCGTTCCTCGTCCTCGCCTGGTGCACCGCGCTGGCCCTTCCCAAGTCCTCCGACGTGACGCTCGAACGGCGGCCCGCCGCGAAGCTCTCGGACGGCTACCAGGCGCTGCGGCGCGCGCCGGTCGTCGGCACGCTGCTGCCCACCCTGGCCGCGGCGATGCTGGCGACCAGCATCGAGGTCGTGGCGGGCGTCTACTACCTGCGCGACGTCGCCGACGGCAACGACACCGTCTTCGGCCTGTTCCTGGCGACCTGGGCGCTGGGCAGCATCCCCGGGGCGCTGCTCGCGGGACGGGCGGGCTGGGCGAACCGGCACACCGCTCTCATCCTGGGCGGGGTGCTCGGCATCTCCCTGGGGCTGTTGTTCGCGGGCGTCGTCCCGGTGGCCGCGGTCATCTTCCCGCTGTTCCTGCTGGGCGGCTTCGGCAACGGCGTGTGCAACGTCGGGCTGCGCAACGCGGTGCACACCCATGTGCCCGCCGAGGTGCACGGCAGTGCCTGGGCCTGCTATCAGGCGTTGTCCCGGTCCTGCATCGGCCTCGGCTATCTGCTGGGCACGCCCAACAGCCTGGTCTCCAGCCGCGGCCAGGTGATCATTTCGGGCGCCATACCCCTGGTCTTCTCGCTGTGGGCGATGTTGATCACCACGCGGCGCAAGCAGCCGGCCCTCGGCGAACTGTCCGGCTGAGAGACCTCGGCGGGCCCGTACGGTTCGGCCGTGCGGGGCGGCCGGTGCCGGACGGGCAACCCCGGACGGCCGCTACCGGCAGGCGCGCAGGAATGGCCGGTACCGGGATGCCGGTACCGAGATGCCGGTGCCTGAGAGGCCGGTACTGACACGCCACGCCCGTAGTGGGACACCCGCGCTGAAGTCCCGTACCGGAGAACCCCGTACCGCGCGGTCCCCCGTCAGGCGGCGGGGCGCACCCGTTCAGGCGTGCGGGACCGTCACCGACGTGGCCACCAGACCCCGTCGTACCGCCCAGCGGCCGTCGAAGCCGGTGAGCCGGCGGCCGTTCACGAGCGGTCCCGGCACGAGGAGTGCCGCGCGGAAGCTTCCCTGCGGACCGCCGCCGGGCTCGGGGCGGATCTCGATGTCCGCCTCACTGAAGTCGAGCCACTGCCGGGTGAGCGGGAACCACGCCTTGTAGACGGACTCCTTGGCGCTGAACAGCAGCCGGTCCCAGTGCACCGCGGGCCGGACCGCGGCCAGTTCGCGCAGTCGGCGGGCCTCCTGCGGGAGGGACACGGATTCCAGGATGCCGTCGGGCAGGGTGGCGTGCGGCTCGGCGTCGATGCCGAGGGAGGCGAGGTCGGTGGCGCGGGCCAGGGCCGCCGCGCAGTAGCCGTCGCAGTGGGTCATGCTGCCGATCAGGCCGTCCGGCCACTGCGGCGCTCCGCGCTCCCCGCTCACGATCGGTTGTGCGGGCACGCCCAGCTTCTCCATGGCCCGCCGGGCGCAGGCACGTACGGCGGAGAACTCACGGCGCCGCTTGGCCACGGCCCGGACCATGAGCGCGGCCTCCTCGGGAAAGAGCGGGGCTTCCTCGATCCCGTCGTCACCGTGCCTGTCCACGGCCACGACCGAGTCCGGGAGCAGCTCCTCGATCACCGGATCCAACCTCCATCGGCAGAATGCGGCGCAGTGTGCCGGGCGTGCCCGGCCGTTTGCGCCACTCACGGGGATAACCCACGGACACCTCTTCGAAGCGCACACCGTCCAGCCAGGTGGTCCGCGGGATGTGCAGATGGCCGTAGACCATCGTCCGCACCTGGAACCTGCGGTGCCAGTCGGCGGTCGCCCGGGTACCGCACCACATGGCGAACTCCGGATACCACAGGACCTCCGTCGGATGCCGGTCCAGCGGCCAGTGGTTGACGAGCACCGTCGGCAGCCCGTCCGGAAGCTCCGCCAGCCGGCGCTCGGTCTCGGCCACCCGCGCCCGGCACCACGCCTCGCGGCTGGGGTAGGGGTCCGGGTGCAGCAGGTACTCGTCGTTGCACACGATGCCCGTGCGGTGCGCGTAGGCGAGCCCCTCCTCCTGCGTGGTGCACCCCGGGGGCAGGAACGAGTAGTCGTACAGCAGGAACAGGGGCGCCACGGCGACCGGGCCGCCCGGCCCCTCCCACACCGGATACGGGTCCTCCGGGCAGGTCACGCCCAGCTCCCGGCACAGCGCCACCAGATGCTCGTACCGCTCCGCTCCGCGCAGCGTGACCTCGTCCTTGGGATGCGTCCACAACTCGTGGTTGCCCGGGACCCACAGCACCCGCCGGAACCGGTCCGCGAGCGTCTGGAGGGCCCAGCGGATGTCGGCCACCGTCTCCGCGACATCGCCCGCCACGATCAGCCAGTCCTCGTCCGAGGTCGGACGCAGGTCCGCCACGATGGCCCGGTTCTCCGGGTATCCCACGTGCAGGTCGCTGATGGCCAGCAACTCACCGGTACTCCCGGCCGACGACTCCACCCGTCACCCCTCCGATCACACGACCGCTCCACAAGACCACGCCGGGCGCCCGCCGGGCAAGAGTGACCCGCGGCCCCGCGGGGTCTGTCTGCCGTTCCCGTCCCGACGGCCGCACGGGGAGCCGTGTCCTGATCCCGACCGTACGGCCCACCTGATCCTGCCCGTGTCCCGAGTCGATCACGCCGTGCTCGCGGGGCGGCCGTAGGTCCACGCCGCCTACAGGGTCCCTTCAGAGGGCGCCGTGGGCGGGGCTGCTGATCACCGGCATCGGCGCGCCGACCGGCACGCCGGTCGCGTCGCGGCACCCGCACGCGCGGCAGGACGGCAGGAGCTGACACATCGACAGTTTTCAGTCGGCCGCCGGCTGCTGTCGGCCCGGATTTCGAATGATGATCGGTTAGGCTGGCCGCACCGCCGCGTGGCGATGCCCGGCCGGAACTCCGGAGGCCGTGGATCGCCCGGCGCCCACCCCAGCACCGTCGTCGGGTCGCCTGACGTGCCCGTCCGGTCGGCGGCATGTGTCGCGAGCGTACGAAGGAGACAGCGATGGCGGACCGTACACCCGACACCGGCGTCCTCGACCAGGACGACCCGTCGGCGGGCCCCTCCAGCGCGCAACGCGATCCGAGCCCGGCATCAACCGCCAAGGACAAGGGGCGACCGTCCGGCGAGCAGACGTCAGGGCCGGAGGAGACCTCGGAGCCGAAACGGACGTCGGAGCCGGAGCAGACTTCGCAACCGGAGCGGACGCCAGGGCCGGAGCAGACGTCAGGGCCGGGGCCCGCCGAGGAGACGGACGGGCCGGGCGAGCCCGAACGAGCGAAGAACGCCACCGACACACCCGCACACCGGGCCGACGACGACGGTGACACCCCCGACGAGAACACCGGGGCGGCCGAGCGGCCGGCGTCAGAACCGGAACCGTCCGAGCAGTCGGACCGGACGGGCGAGCCCGAACGGGCGAAAAGCACCACCGACACCACCGCCACCACCGACGCACCGGCACGCCAGCCGGACAACAGCGACGACGAAACCCCGGTCGACAGCACCGGGGCACCCTCCGACGACGGACCCGGACAGGCCGGACAGGCCGAAGGGGCCGAAAAGCCCGAAGAGGCCGACGGCCTCGAAGAAGTCACCGGCGTGGCACGTGTCGAAGCGCCCGCTCCCCCGTCCACCGAGCAGGACGCTCCGAGCCCGCAGGACACCCAAGGCACACAACCCGCCGTCGGCACACTCGACCCGCTCGACCCGCTCGCCCACCTCACCGACCCGTCGTCGTCACCGTCGCTCCCGGCGCGCACACTCCGCCGCGGCCTCAAGATCTGGGCGCCCCTCGTAGCGCTGCTCGTACTGGTCGTCCTCGTCGTCGTCCAGTTGGTCCGGCCGCTGCCCCGGCCGGTCCTCAGCCTCGACGCGGGGATGTCGTCCTTCACAGTCGACGGCACCGCCTTCGCCGTTCCGTGGCCCGCCAGGGGGCAGGCCGCGGTCATGGTCGAGGGCTCCGGGACGATCGGTACGTTCGGGGAGCAGAAGCCCGTCCCGACGGCGAGCGTCGCCAAGGTCATGACGGCCTACGTGATTCTCCGCGAGCACCCGCTCTCCAGGGACGAGCCGGGCCCTCGTGTCACCGTCGACGCCCAGGCGGTGGAGGAGGGCAAGGCCAAGGACGAGTCACGCATCGAGGGGCTGCGGGTCGGCCAGACGTTCAGCCTCCTGGACATGCTGCGGATGCTGATGATCCCCTCGGGCAACAACGTGGCCCGGTTGCTCGCCCGGTGGGACACGGGTACCCGGGACGAGACGGCGTTCGTCCGGAAGATGAACGAGGCCGCCAGGTCGCTCGGCATGAAGAACACCACGTACACCGATCCCAGCGGGCTGGACGAGGGAACCGTCAGCACCGCCGTCGACCAACTCGTACTCGCCGAGGCGGTCATGAGGTCCGACGCCTTCCGCGCTGTCGTCGCCATGGCGGGCGCCGACATCCCCGGGGTCGGGCGGATCTACAACAACAACGACCGGCTGCTCCTGGCCGGACTGAGCGTCATGGGCATCAAGACCGGGTCCAACACCTCGGCGGGCGGCGCGCTGTCCTGGGCGGCGTACAAGTCCGTGGGCGGCGTGGACCGGCTGATCCTCGGCACGATGCTGGACCAGCACGTCACGGGTGCGGACCCCAACGGCGCGAACAGCCTCGTGTTGGTGCAGGACAACAGCAAGAAGGTCATCACGGCCGTCCGGGAGGCGCTCACCTCCGCGACGGTGGTACGCGAGGGCCAGGTCGTCGGACACGTCGACGACCGTCTCGGTGGCCGTACGGCGGTGGTGGCGACACGGGACCTGGCGGTGGCCGGGGTGCCGGGGCAGCAGCTGACCCTCACGCTCCGGGGGCAGGGCAAGGCTCTCGTCCACGGGGCGCCCGCCGGGACCGTGGTCGGCGAGCTGGCGGTGGACGGCGGCACGGGGGCGCAGCGTGTGCCGGTGGCGCTGCGGTCCGAGCTGCGGGAACCCTCGGTCGGAACGAAGCTGACCCGGACCGGGTGAGCGGCACCGGGAGCAACCCTCGGCCGGACGACCGAGCGCCGACCGCCCGCCACCGACCGTCTGCCGCCTACCGCCTGCCACCGACCGTCTGCCGCCGACGGCAGGACCGGCAACGCGGCGCTCGGCGGCCGGTGGCAGCGGACGTCCGCGCAGGTGCGTGGCTGAACGAGAACGTGTGGACATGTGACCGTACATGGCTGCACATGGCCGTACATGGCCGAAAGTGAACGTGTGGGCGTGTGGCCGTACGTGGACGTGTGACCGTGGGCGGCCGTGCCCGGCCCTGTCGGGCCGGTGCCCCGAAAACTCCTCGCTCGCTCAGTGAGAATCCCGTGGCCGCCCGACGCCGCCCACGAGCATGATCGTCGCGTTCCTGAAGACAGGAGTCGACATCGTGGTCGTGGACAGTCCTGAGCCGAACGCGCGGGCCGGAGCGGCATCACGCCCTTGATACCGATGGTGCACCAGGCAGAACTGATCGGCTGTGACTGGCAGTTGCTGTACGGCGGACGCAGGCGGGCCAATGGCGTTCCGCGAGGAGTTGACGTCCGCGTACGGCGAGCGCGTGCACCTCGTCCCCGAGGACGAGCAGGGGCGGCTGGACCTGAGCGGATGGCTCGCCACCCCGTCGCCGCACACGAAGATCTACTGCTGCGGGCCCTCGGCCCTGCTCGACGCCGTGGAGCGGGCCGCCGCGCACTGGCCGGCGCACAGCCTGCGCACCGAGCGTTTCTCGGCGACGGAGCAGCCGGAGCCGGTGCGCCGGGCCTTCCAGGTCGAGTTGCGCCGGTCGGGCATCACCGTCACCGTGGCTCCCGACCTGTCGGTGCTGCGGGCCCTCCGACAAGCGGGTGTGGACCTGCTGTCCTCCTGCGAGCAGGGCGTCTGCGGGACCTGCCTCACCACGGTGCTGGAGGGGAGACCCGACCACCGGGACTCCCTGCTCTCCCCCGACGAGCGCGCCGCGGACGACTGCATGTACCCGTGCGTCTCGCGCTCCTGCGGGGACCGCCTCGTCCTGGACCTCTGATCCGCGTGCACGGCACGCTCCCCGCACTCGCTGCGCTCCCCCACGCCTTGATCGGAGTCGACATGAGCCAAGCAACCGCAGCCGACGTGACCCTGCCGGTGAGTGACACCGACCCGTTCTCCACCGAGAATCTCCTCCACCCCCGGCCGGAGCTTCAACCCCGCATGACGAAAGCCATACCTGCCGGTCACCTCCGCGTCACTTGATCAGCGGGTCGCGGAAAGTCCCTTTTGCGGCAGAGGACATGTCCGCTCACGAAACTCGCCGGTCGTGCGTCGCGCAAGGAGACGCACCGACTAGGAGGAACACATGTCTCGTCTGAGGATGGCGACCGCCGCAGCCACCGCTGTGGTGCTGTCGGTGGCGGGCAGCAGCCTGGCGAGTGCCGCGACGGCCCACCACGGCGGGAAACCGGCGCTCTCCGCACGCCCCGACACGTACACCGCCCACGCGGGCCGGACCCTGACCGTGCGCGGGAGGGGATTTCTGGGCAACGACAGCGGAAGCCCGGCGACCCTCGTCTCGCACACCAGGACCGCGCACGGTTCGCTGACCGTGCACCAGGACGGCTCGTTCGCCTACACGCCGGACCCCGGCTTCAAGGGCACCGACAGCTTCGACTACTCGGTCAGCGACGCCGTCAAGCTGTACCAGACCGATGTCAAGCCGCTCGCCACGATCGGCGGGGTGAAGGTGACGGGCGGGGCGTTCGGTTCGTCCCTGTACCCGGTGCCCGGCAAGAAGAACGAGTACTACGGGATCACCGACCGCGGCCCCAACGTGGACACCCCGGACGGCAAGAAGGCCCTGCCGTTGCCCGACTTCGACCCGACGATCGCCCGGATCCGGATGACCGGCAGCAAGGCGGAGGTCCTTCAGACCATCCCGCTGCGCGCCGCCGACGGCACCCCGTACAACGGACACGTCAGCACCCAGGCGAGCACCGGCGAATCCCTGGTCGACCTCGACGGCAAGGCGCTGGCGCCGTCGCCGTACGGCTACGACCCCGAGGGCCTGGTCGCCCTGCCCGACGGCACCTTCTGGGTGTCCGACGAGTACGGCCCGTACATCACGCACTTCTCCGCCGCCGGCCAGCAGATCGGACGCCTGTCGCCCTTCGACGGTTCGCTCCCGGCCGAGTTGGCCGACCGGGTGCCGAACAAGGGCATGGAGGGCCTGACCGTCACCCCCGACGGCAGCACGCTCGTCGGCATGATGCAGTCCGCGCTCCAGGTGCCCGACCTGCCCTCCGGTGTGAAGACCAAGAACATCACCGCGCTGCGCATCGTCACGTACAACCTGCGCAGCCACGCCACCCACGAGTACGTCTACCTGCTCGACGACCCGAAGACCAACAGCGGTGCGGTCAGCGAGATCACCGCGCTCAGCGACACGAGCTTCCTGGTCGACGAGCGGGACGGCGCCATGGAGCCCGGCGCGTACAAGAAGCTGTTCAAGATCGACCTGAGCGGGGCGACCGACGTCGGCCCGTCCGCGAAGGTGCCGGGTGCCACGTACGACGCGGCCAAGGGCGGGCTGCTCATCGGTCAGGACCGCCGGACCATCGACGCGTACGTCGGCGACGGCGACACCGCCACGGCCCAGGCCGCCCTGAAGGCGGCCGGTATCACCCCGGTCGCCAAGAGCCCGTACCTGGACCTCGGCGCCCTGGTCACCAGCCTCGACCCGACCGGTGGCTTCTTCGGCCACGACAAGATCGAGGGAGTGGCCACCACCGACGGCGGCCGCACCGTCATCGTCAGCAACGACAGTGACTTCGGCATCGACGGCATCTCCGACGACGCCCCGCCGTACACCCTGCACGCCAAGACCCTGCCCGACGGCCGGCAGGACGACGGCGAGTACCTCGCCGTGGACACCACCAGGCTGCCGGCCGCGACCAGCAGGGCGACGGTCACCATCGAGGTGCGGTGACGGTGTCCCGTACGGGCCGCTGAGCGGGGCGGGCCGCTCCGCACCGCCCGCCGTCGGGCCCGGGAGGGACCCGAGGACGTCGGGCCGCCCGGACAGCGCCACGGGGACGGGGCGCTGCGCCGGCGGCCCCGGCGGCGGCCGCGGGCACCTGCCGCCGCGACGTAGCGTGCGTGCGCTTTCTTGCGCATGGGGCGGTGGCGAAAGTGGGCGCTTGTTCTCCAGCCGTATTCCGGCCAGGATTGAATTCGACTGGGGAGGGACGCGCGAGGCGCCTGAGGCGTATTACTGATCTGTCCTGCAACCAGCTCCGCTCCGGCACTGCCCCGATTTTCATCTGTTCGCCACCGCATTTCGCGGACGCGAATGCGGTGTGCGCCGAAGAAAGGAAATGGGTTGCAGCTCTTACGGAAGAGAGAACTGAGAAAGTCGTCGCTGATCGCGGCGATGGCCGCGCTGGCGGGCTTCGTGGTCACCCCGTCGGCTGCCGCCCAGGGACCCGGCGCCCCGTCCTCGACGGCCGCCCCGATCACCGGCGCCGCCCCCGCGAGGACGGCCGCGTACGTCCCTCTCGTGGAGATCGTGAATCAGTCCACCGGGCTCCGCGCCGACGTCATGTGGGCCTCCACCAGCCCAGGTCAGGGCGTCTTCCTCTGGCCGGACAACACCAGTTGGTCACAGGAGTTCGAGCTGCTCGACAGCGGCAACGGATACTTCCGCATCAAGGCACGCCACTCCGGTCAGTGTCTGATGCTCGGCGGCGGCACCCAGAACGGGACGCCGGTCGTCCAGGACCCGTACTGCGATCCCGGATACTCACCGTCCGAGTGGTACACCCAGCAGATCACTCCGCCGCAGGAACCGTGCATGTGCTTCCCCATCACGTACATGATCATCAGGAATCGCTCGACCGGCCGTTGTCTGGACGCGGCCTCCTCCACCGGTCAGCCCGGCGAGCAGGCGATCCTACAGACATGGAACTGCATCACAACGGGCACGGAATGGAACCGCTGGAACCAGGTGTGGAAATTCACTTATCTCAATTCGCCGCCGATCGGCTGATCCCTCGTCACCTTCGCACACGCCCCGCGGGCGGCCTGCCCGCGGGGCGTTCGGCGTCCGCAGGGGCCGCGTGGTGCCCGCGGGCCGGCACCGGACGCGGGCTCCCGGCGGTGTCGCCGACGGGGCTCCCGGGCGGGTTCCCGGGAGCCCCGTCGGACGGTGCCGGTACGGCCGGCCGTGGGCCGGTCCGCGGTCAGTGCGTGCCGGTCACCTTCATCGTCACGGCCAGCGCCGGGACGGCGTACGGCGAGTCGGTGCCGACGGTCAGCCCGCTGGTGTAGGTGCCGGCCTGGCCGGCCTCGGCCGCGTCCAGGGTGACCGGTACCCGCACCGTGGCGCCCGGGGCGACGGTGACGGAGTGCGGGGCCGACAGCCAGCCGGCCGCGCCCGAGGTGCCGCAGTCGCCGTAGCCCGGCAACTGCTCGACGCCGGTGACCGCGTCGCCGGTGCCGTCCGCGCCGCCGACGACGTACATCCCGCAGGTGCCGCCGCCGCGGTAGACCGGCGCGTCGGCCGCGGGCAGCGCCGACCAGGAGTCGGTGGCCGGGTCGTACTCCACCGCCTGGTTGGTCAGCTGTCCGCCGGTGACGCCGCCGACCAGTTGCAGCCGCCCGCCGGAGGACGCGGCGGCCATCCCCCAGTTCGGGTAGGGCAGATCGGCCCGCGCCGTCCACGTGCCGGTGACCGGGTCGAGGGCGTAGGTCGCCGCCGTGTCCTTGCCGCTGACCGGATCGGTCCCGCCGGCGCAGACGACCCGGCCGTCGATGTCGGCGCAGGACAGCCACGCGTCGGTGACCGGGTAGTCGGCCGCCTTGCTCCAGGCGTCGCCCCGCGGGTCGTAGACGTAGGTCGCCTGCGAGGCCGGGGCACAGTTGCCGCCGCAGCCGGCGACCACGTAGAGCCGACCGCCGAGGACCGCGCTGCCGCCCGCCGTGACGCCCGTGGGCAGCGGCGCCGCCGTGGTCCACGAGTCGTGCTTCGGGTCGTAGCGGTACACGGCCGTCGAGGCGTTGCCGGTGCTGTTCCAGCCGCCGACGACGTAGATGTCGCCGTCGATCGCCTCCACGGCGGGCTTCTCCAGGCCCTCCGGCAGGTTCGCCAGCCGCTGCCAGCCTCCGCCCGCCGGGTCGTGGACGAATGCCTTGAACAGCAGGCTCGCCTTGTCGGTCCCGCCGAAGGTGTACACCTTCCCGTCGAGCGTGACCGTGCCGCCGTCCATCACCGGCGTCGGCAGGGCGTCGGTGGTCGTCCACGCGGTGGTGCCCGCCGTGCTGGTGCCCGCCGCGGCGGTCGCGTCGGCCGTGCCCTTCCCCGCAGTGGTCGGACGGGTCCCGCCGGTGAGCAGCGACCCACGGGTGAAGTCGCCGTCGAGGCGGCGGACCGGTGCGCCGGTGCCCTGTTCGCGTGACTGTCCGGCGTGCGAGTCGGGCGTGTACGAGCCGTCCTGCGGGTTGAGGACGACGTGGACCGGGGCGGTGCCGGTGTTGCGCAGCGTCACGGTCCGGGTCGTCGAGCGGCCCTGCGGCTGGGTGACCCGCAGCGAGCCGCCCGAGACGGCGATCCGGCCTGCGCCCAGGCGCCAGTCCTTCTGGGTGATGCGGTCGCGGGCGACGGCGACCTCGGCGGTCGCGGCGGTGTAGGCGCCGTGGGTGACCCCCAGGGTGGTCCGGCCGGAGCTGTCGGCGGCCGAGGCGGGCGCGAACAGTTCGTAACCGCCGTCGGCCGTCGAGGCCGCCGGGGTGCCGGCCACGCTGACGGTGGCGCCGGTCAGTGCCTTGCCGGTGTTGGCGTCGTCGACGGTGCCGGCGACGAGTCCGCCGGAGACGGGATCGCACGAGCGCTCACCGATGAAGACGTCGTCCACCTTCCAGTAGTACGAGTGGACCGCGTCGTACCGGAACCGGATCTGCACGTCGTTCTTGCCGGCCGCCTGCGGGAGCGCCACGACCTCGGGGCCGGTGGAGATCGTCCGGGCCATGTGCCAGACCGAGGTCCAGGTCTTTCCGCCGTCGACGCTGACCTCGACGTAGGCGTTGGAGTTGTAGCGGGGCGACGTGAAGGAGTTGTCGAAGGAGACGATCGGCGTGGCGTCGCCGCTCAGGTCGAGCACCGGGGAGACCAGGCTGGTCGTCGCGTGGGTGGAGAGGCCCGCGTCGTAGGAGTCGACCTCGGCGAACCGGCCGCTGCCGCCGGTGTCGTTGCCCTGGTGGGCCGGGTCGTCGAAGCGCCAGGTGACCCCGGAGCCGCTGGTGTCGGTGACGGTCCAGCCGTCCTGCGGGGTGGCGCCGCTCCAGCCCTCGAAGCCGGTCGTGGTCCCGTCGTAGCCGTAGCGGTAGCCGAGCGCGGTGCAGGCGCTCGCGTCGGCGGACAGCGACACGTCGTGGTGCACGTCGGCGGTGCCGACGGCGAGGGTGTCGTCCGCCGTCCGGTAGCCCGGCAGGGACGACGAGACGTGCAGCTTGTAGTGCCCGTCGTCCGGCAGGCGGACGGTGTACCGGCCGGTGACCGGGTCCGTGTCGACCGCGCCGCCGGGGTAGCCGTCGACGGTGACGGTCGCGGCGAGCGGCCAGCCGTGGCCCGAGGCGTCGGTGACGGTGCCGGAGACGGCGTGGGTGGGCAGGGCGTGCAGCGTGAAGGACTTCTTCGCCGTGCCGCCCTCCGTGACCTTCAGCGTGGTGCGGGCCGTCGCGTAGCCGAACTGGGCGACGGTCAGGGTGTAGTCACCGGGGGCGGGGGCGAGGGTGAAGCGGCCCGACGCGTCGGTCGTGGCGGTGTAGCCGCGGCCGTCCGCGTCCGTGGCGGTGACCGCGGCACCGGAGACCGGACCGCTCGCCGGGCCCGAGCCGCGCACGGTACCGGTGACCAGGCCGTGCGGGCCCTGACGGAACGCGCCGACGCCGGCGGGCGTGCCGAGTCCGGTCGCACCGTCCCAGCCCTTGCGGGCCTCGCACAGCTGGTTGCCGCAGTGGCCGTCGGAGCCGGCGGTGACGTCGGTGAGGTCACCGGCGTTCGGGTCTGCGTACGGGTAGGTCACCGGGTAGGTGCCGGGCGTCGGGGTGCCCGCGAGGGCGTACATCGCGGCGATGAGCGGCGACGACAGCGACGTGCCGCCGACCTGGGCCCAGCCGCCGAGCCCGGACGAGTCGTAGACGCCGAGGCCGGTGGCCGGGTCGGCGTCGGCGGATATGTCGGCGATGGCACGGTTGGCACAGCCGGTGTCGATGCCCTGCTGGTACGCCGGTTTCGGCTCGGTGGTCGAGCACCCCGAGCCGCCGTCGGCCCAGGCCGCCTCGGTCCAGCCGCGGTCGGTGGTGGCGTCGCGGGTCAGTGTGGTCCCGCCGACGGCGAGGACCTTTCCGTTCGACGCGGGCCAGTTGACGATGTTGCCGTAGTCGCCGCTGGACGCGGTGACCGCGATACCGGGGTGGTCGTAGTAGTGGTCGTAGGCCGCCGGGGCGCTGCCCTCGCCGGGGATGCCGTAGGAGTTGGAGATGGCCACGGGGTGCTGTGCGGCGGCGGTGTTCTCGGCCTGGCCGAGGTCGTCGATGGCGGCCGAGTCCGCCTGGACCAGCAGGATGTGGCACTGCGGGCAGGCGGCGGAGACGGCGTCGAGGTCAAGCGCGGTCTCCATGGACCAGTGGGGGTCCTCGGCCGGGAGGTTGTGGCCGCCGTTCTGGTCGACCTTGGTGAAGCAGCCGTTCGCCGTCGTGCACGCGGGGAGGCCGTAGGTGGTGCGGAAGACGGCGAGGTCGGCCTCGGCGGACGCGTAGCCGCCGGCGTCGACGATGGCGACGGTCTGGCCGGCGCCGCCCTCGGGCAGGTCGTAGGCCGCCCTGATGTCGTTCGGGGTGAGGGCGGTGGCGGGCGGGGTGTCCGCGTCCGCGGCCAGGGCGCCGTGACGGTCCGTCACACCCATGAGGTCGCAGGTGGCGTAGGGCGCGTCACCCTTCTGCTCGGCGGCGGGCAGGGGGATGGCGCAGCCGACGGGTCTGTAGCCCGCCGTGCTGCTCGGGGCTGCACCGGTCGCGCCGGCCGCCGCCTGTGCCGGTGCGACGGCCACCAGGCCGGACGCCGCGGCGCAGGCGACCGCCAGCCCGGCGGCCCACATGCGTAGTCGTGCGTACATCACTCTCCTCGGAAGGGTGCGTCGGCCGGGCCGACTTGAGTGGGGTGCTGGTCAGACCGGCCAGTACTCGACGCCCGCCTTCCGCCGGCTCGTGCGCGGCGGTTCCGCGCCCGTGGCCGGATCGGCAGGGGGTTCCGCACTGTCGTCCGAGTCGTCGGCGTGACCCTTTTGGGGTGTGTCGACGCTGTCGGCCGCCGGTTCCTCGCCGGCCGGTTCGGCGCCATTGCCAGAGGTCATCGCGGCTGCTCCGTTCTGTCCCAGAGCCAGCAGTGAACGCCGCACGACGCGTGGGCGGCAATGCGCAGAACTACCCGGGAAACTCCCGTGGCCCCCGGAACTACCCCGTCGACGCGGGCGGCTGCGGCGCGTTCCCGGGCAGCGGCACGTCACCGGACTCCACCACGGCGACGGCGAGCGCGGTGCGCGAGGGCGCGTCCCGTTTGCGCATCGCGGAGTGGACGTGTTTCTCGACGGTGCGGGGCGAGAGCCCGAGGACGCGGGCGATCTGTCCGCTGGTCCGGCCCTCCACCAGCAGCCGCACCACGTCGAGTTCGCGCGGCGAGAGCCGGTCGCCGTAGCCGGGCCGGCCCACCCGGGTGCCGACCCGGACCCCCAAGTCCGCGAGGGTGTGCCGTACCCGGTCCCCGTCCCCCCGCGCGCCGAGGGCGATGAGGCCGTCGAAGACCTCGCGGAGCACGTCGACGGCCCCCTCCCGTGCACCGGCGGCGAGGCGACAGCCCGCCGCCGACTCGCGGGCCAGCAGCGCGTCGTACGGTCTGGGCAGGGCGCTCCAGGCGGCGGCCGCCTCCTCGAAGTGCCCGGCGGCCCGCGCCGGATCGCCGTCGGCGCGGGCGAGCAGGGCCGCGGTCAGCAGGCGGGCCGCCGTCGCGACCGGCGCGTCCGCCCCGCGGGTACCCGCCGCGAAGGCCGTGGCCGCGCGGGCGGCCTCCGCGGCCCGACCGGCTTCGAGCAGGGCGCGGACCCGCAGCGGGACGATCTCGGCGGCCCAGAGCCAGAGTTCCTTCGTCTCGACGAGCCGCCAGGCGGCATCGGTGGCGGCCAGGGCCTCCGCGGGGCGGCCGGTGGCGATCGCCAGTCGCGCGAGCACGGCGGACGGGTCGCGGGCCCCGTCGACGGGGCCGCGTGGACGCCCGACCGCGATCGCGGCCAGGACCCGCTCCCGCGCACGGTGGTGGTCACCGTGGGCGGCGTCGAGCAGTCCGGCCAGCAGCAGCGCGTCGACGCGCAGCACGGGTTCGTCGGCGTCGAGGGCCGACGCCTGCCACTTCCGCGGTCCGCTCCAGTGGCCGGTGAGCCAGTCGAGGTGGGCGAGGGTCGCCCCGACCAGGTCGCGCAGGCGCAGGTGCTGGTGCTCCTCGGCCAGGGCGGCGGCCGCGTCGAGCCGGTGCCGGGCGTCGGCGTAGCGGCCCCACAGCATGGCCGCCTCGCCGAGGTTGGCGAACCCCCGGGCGCGTTGCAGCACTTCGCCGGGGGTCCGTCCGTCGCCCGGCAGGTCGCGGGCCGCCGTCCAGCCGGCCGGGTCGCCGAGCACCAGGAGGGTGGCGGCGCGGTCCATGAGGAAGGAGAGCCGGTCCTCGGGCGCCGGGTCCAGCCGGTCCTCGACCAGCCGTCCGGCACGCTCCAGCCAGGCACGGTGATGCGCGGCGGGGTGCGCGGTCGCGAGCGGCCGGGCGAGCATCATCATCGCGTGGACCGCGGCGACCGGCCGGTCCCCGACCAGTCCCGGCACGGCCTGTTCCATCTCCGCGGAGGCGCCCTCCACGTCACCGACGTGGAACATCAGCCGGGCCAGCTGCCAGGTGACCTCGGTCCGCTCGTGCGGGGTGAGTTCGCCGGCGGCGGTGGCGCGCAGCACGGTGACGAGGTCGCGCAGCGGCCCGTTGCCGGGCGCGGCGTACAGCGGCATGCGCTGCACCAGACGGGACACCGCGGCGCCGCGGACGGCACCGCCCGCGAGGAGGTCGAGGAGCAGCCCGAACGCCGTACGCGGGTCGCCCGAGGAGATCGCGTGGTCGGCCGCCTGCTCGGCGTACCCGGCCCAGCGGTCCGGGTCGCCCGCCTCGCGGAAGTGCCGGGCCAGTTCGGCGACGCGGCGCACCGGTTCCTGTTCGAGTGCCGCCCCGGCGCGACGGTGCAGGCGGCCGCGTTCGAGGGCGCCGAGGGCGTGGTGGACGCTGCGCGCGGCCAGCATGTGCCGGAATCCCACCCGGGCGTCGCGGTCCTCGTGCAGCAGCCCGCCGGCCAGCGCCTCGGCCAGACCGTTCTCCGCCTCCGGCAGGGTCAGGCCGGCGACCTCGGCGACCAGCGCCGGCGCCCGCTCGCCCTCCAGCACGGCGAGCGCGGCGAGCATCGCGCGCGCCGCGGGCCCGAGGCGGGAGGTCCGCTCCAGCACGGCGTCGCGGATGCTGGGCGGTACGTCGAGTTCCGCCACGTCGCGCCGCAGCCAGGCGCCGTCCTCACAGACCAGGTCGGCCCGGTCGTAGAGCAGGCGGACCGATTCCTCGACGGCGAGCGGCAGTCCGTCGGTGTGGCCGTGCAGGAATCCGGCGAACTCCTCGGAGACGGGCTCCCCGCCGAGCATCGAGGAGACCAGGTCCGCGGTCCCGGCGATGTCCAGGGGGCCGGGTTCCAGCCGGGTGACGCCGGCCTGTGCGACCAGCCGGCGCAGCAGCGACTGGGGGCGGACGTCCTCGGGCCGGTAGGTGAGGACGAGCCGCGGGCTCCGCTCCGGCCTGGCCCGCAGGAACAGCAGGAGTTCCAGGGTGGTCTCGTCGGCCCAGTGGGCGTCCTCCACCACGAACAGCCCGACGCCGAGGGCGTCGACGAGTTCGACGAGCGCGCGCAGCAGGCGGTGCCGGGCGGCCGCCGCGTCGGGCAGCGGTTCGGGGGCGGGCGGCAGTTGCCCGGCCCACTCCGGGAAGACCGGGCGCAGCGCCCCGGCGAGCCCGGTCAGCGGCAGGCCGGTGACCCGGTCGGCGAGCCGGCGTACGGCGTCGACGACCGGGCCGAGGGTGTACGGCTCCCGGAACGGCGGGCAGACCGCGACCAGTGCCGTCTCCGGCCGTCGCCCGAGCAGTTCGTGGAGCAGCCGGGTCTTCCCGATGCCCGCCTCGCCCGCGACCACGACGAGGCCCGGCCGCTCGTCGAGCGCCCGGCCGAGTGCCGAGAGGTCGCGGTCGCGGCCGACCAGGCGGGGTACGCCGAGGTCGGGTCGGCGCACGAGCGCGCCGACGCTCTCCGCTGCTGTCACATCCGCCTCCGATCGGGCCCGGTGGGCTCATTCTGCCGGGCGCGCCCGCGGCCCTCGCCGCGGCGCCGGGCCGGCGTACGGCGCGGGGGCCCGCGCCGATCCGCACGGCGGTCGTACCGTGTGCCTCATCTCCGTGCAGGGAAAGGGCAGTTCACGCTCGTCGTCCCGCGCCTCGCGGGCTCGTCCAGGTCCCGTCACGCGGGCACGGATCGGCGCACCGGCCGACCGCGGGACGAGGTCGCACGCGACGGCGGAGCCGGCAGTACGTCGCCCCCGCGGATGCCGCAGGCGGGCGTACCCCCTGGCGTTCGGCGCCGAGCCGGCGTCGGTCGCGCGTGTCGGCCGGACGCGGTGGGCACTCCCCGTCGTCCTCGGGAGAGCAGACGTATGAGTGCGACCACTCACCGCGAGCCCGGCGTCCGCGGTCGGCCCCCGTGCCGTGAGCGAGGTCACCCTTTAATTCGAGGGCCCCCTCATGTTATGCTGACGGCATGAGCCCCCAGCCCACCCTTTCCGCACCACGGGCGGCGGCAAGACCGCTCAGGCGTGATGCGCAGCGCAACAGGGACGCGATCCTGGCCGCAGCCCGCAGGAGCTTCGCCGCGCAGGGTCTGGGCGCTTCCCTGGAAGGCATCGCCCGCGAGGCCGGTGTCGCGATCGGAACGCTCTACCGGCACTTCCCCAGCCGGCTGGACCTGGTCGAGGAACTCTTCACCGCGAAGTTCACGGAACTGCTCGACGCCGCCGAGGCGGCCGCGAACATGGACGACGCGTGGGACGGGTTCTGCCACTACCTGGAAAAGCTGTGTGAGCTACAGGCGTGCGACCGCGCGTTCCACGACCTGGTCTCCGCGCGACTGCCCCTGCACGCACTCGGCAGGGGCATGTTCGAGCGCGCGAAGGGACTGGCGGCCGAGATCTTCACCAAGGCCCAGGAGCAGGGGACCCTCCGCGGCGACGTCACCCCGCAGGACATCGCGTTCGTGATCTGGTCGCAGGCCGGGATCATCCAGGCCACCCGCACCGTCGCCCCCACCGCGTGGCGCCGCCACCTCCACCTGATGCTCGACGCCTTCCGCGCCCCGTGCGCCCACGAACTGGCCGAGCCCCCGCTGACCCCCCAGCAGGTCGACGCGAGCCTTGTCGCTCTGGAGTGCCCCGAGGAGGAGTGCGTCGAGTGCCACGGGGAGGAATGACCGACGCGGCGACGGACGTGGCGGCTGTGCCCGCCGGGTCATGAGCCCGGGTCATGAGCCCGGGTCATGAGGCCCGGGTCATGAGGCCCGGGTCTTCCGGCTCAGGGCCACGGGAGACCGGGCATGAGACGACTCGGCCATGAGACGACTCGGCCATGAGACACACGGTGTGAGACACACGAACGGGTCCGGTCGCCGTGGTCGGCGACCGGACCCAGGTCCGCCAGGGCATCTCGGGCCCCGGACGATGCCGCCGTCCGACAGGGACGGCGTTCGACAGGGACGGCGTTCGTAGGCTTGCCGCAAACGCGCCCGCCGGTTCGGCGTCCGGGTCGAGCCGACCGGACTCGGCTCCCGGCGACACCGCCCGGCCCGGCACGCGGTGACCCGCCGGCGCGCGGTGGCCCGACATGACGCGGCGGCCCGACGGCGCGCGGACGCGACCCTCCTGGGCCTCGTCCGCGCGCGACGCCGAGCCGACCTCGATGGGCCGCATCCGCATCACCGGTGGTTCAGGTACCACGCGTACTGGTTCACGTACCACTGAGTGGCTCCGATGCCGCGCCACGGCGTGACCTGGTTCCACCCGTTCCCGTCCCAGAAGTACGCGTGGTGGCCGTCCCAGCGCGCTGAATAGTTCGGCTGGCCGGGCCAGCTGATTCCGTACCCGTTGCCGTATCCGTACCCGTTTCCGTACCCGTCGCCGTGGTACCCGATCCGGTCGCCGCCGGTCCTCAGGGCAGCGGCCGTGACCTGGGCGTGCTGGACGGGCTGCGCGTGGGTCGCCTGCACGGGCTGCGAAACCGCCGCCGAAGCCGCGCCGCCGGCGCCGAGAACGGCTCCGCCCGCCAGTGCCGCAGAAGCAAGACCGACCGAGACCCGCCTGATCCACCTGTTCATCTTCGTCTCCTCGTGAGGTGCCGCGGTACCGCCGCCAGGCGGCCGCTGCCCTGTCTGTGATCTGCGATCCGGGAAATCCGGACCGCCCGGTTGCCGAGCCAAGGGGGCTCTTCCGGAGGGGGTCCTCATGTTCGGCTGATGCCAGCGTAGCCGAGGGGGGCCTCATATTTGCAAATGCGTTCACAGTGACCATCATCACGGCACGTTGTGAAGGGTTGACCGGAATAAAAAACGCAGTAGCAAACGGTCCATCGCGGCTCGGTGCGGGACGCTGGACGGGGGCGGCACACGGTGTGCCGGGCCGGGCCGAGGCGGCAGGACCGCCTCGGCCCGGAGGCGCCGGCACCGGCGCACGTCAGGCAGGCGAGGCGGCCGCCCGTCCGAAGGTGCCGGGCGAAGAACCGGACCGCGCTGTCGGCCTCGAACCTCGGCAGTTCCTGGAGGGCGTCCAGGGCCGCCCGCCACTCGGGCACGGCCCGTTCCGCCAGGTGGGCGTTGGAGCGCACGACGATCGGGCCTTCCGCCTCGCCCGTCACCCGCGCCCGGTGCAGCGCGGCGATCTCCTGTTCGTCGTGCGCCGGGCGCGTCCGGGCCGCTCCTAACCGGCGGCAGGCTGCGGGAAGGCGACCGGGCTCCTGAGTCCCGCCCGGTTCACCGCTCTCACTCCGAAGAACACGTTGTCCTTGGACAGGTCCACTTCGTGCCGCGTCACGTCCGCGACCGGGATGACATGGGTCCACTCGGGGTCCGTGGTCTCCCGCCAGACGACCTCGTAGCCGGCCAGGTCCGGCTCGGTGCCCCGGGTCCACGCCAGGTCCGTCGAGTTCGTGAGCGCCGAGGTGATGATCTTCGCGCCGCGCGGTGTGCCGGGGGCCTGGGCCAGGGACCACAGGGTCGCCGCGTTCACCCGGGCGACCCGGGCGACGTAGCGGAAGTCGCAGAACTCGGGCAGGTCGCCGTACTGCTGGCCCGCCTCGTCGACGCGTACGTCCTGGTGCTGGTGGGCGAAGTCCTCGGCGGGTTCCGTGAACCGTGCGGCCGCATAGCCCTGTTCGAGGAAGGGGATGTGGTCGCCGCCCCGGCCGTAGCGGTCCCGTCGGTAGATCACCCGGACCTGCATGCCGGTCGCGTCGTTGTCGGCCACGTCGCGCACGAACCGGGACAACTGGCGGGTCGCGGAGTCGTTCTCGCCGCCCACCGAGCGGCGGGTCGCGGCCTGTTCGGGCGTTTCGGAGGACGGGACGCCCTCCGCGAAGAGGCGGACGGTGTACGGGTCCCGTGTGCCGTCGTCCGCGGTGGAACTGCCGACGATGTCGTTGGTGAACATGCCCTGCACGTCGGCGCCGGCCGCCTTGAACTGCTGGGCCATGTGCGCCGCCCCGTACAGCCCCTGCTCCTCCCCCGCCACCGCCGCGAACACGATCGTCGACGCCGGACGCCGCTTCGCCATCACCCGGGCCAGTTCCAGCACCACGGCCACGCCGGACGCGTCGTCGTCCGCGCCCGGCGCGTCGGACGTGGCGTCCATGACGTCCGTGACGCGGGAGTCGTAGTGGCCGGAGACGACGTACACGCGCTCCGGGGTCACCGAGCCGCGCAGGGTGGCGAGCACGTTGGTGATGCGGGTGGCGGTCGGGACCCGGGAGGCGGGTTCCTGGACGTACGACTGGAGTTCCGCCGTCATCCGGCCGCCGGAGGCCGCGGCGTACGAGCGGAGTTCGGCGAGCAGCCAGTCGCGGGCGGCGCCGATGCCGCGTACCGGGTCGTCCTGGACGGACAGGGTGTGCCGGGTGCCGAAGGAGACGAGTCTGCGGACCGTCGCCTCGATGCGGGCCGGATCGATCTCCGCGAGCAGGGTGCGCAGTTCACGGCTGGGCGGCTGGGCCGTCGCGGGCGGGCGCCGGCCCTCGTCCCGCGGTGGGGCCGCTTCGGCCGGTCCCGTCGTTCCCAGTACCGCCGCGCCGCTCGCCGCTGTCGCGGTCAGGATGGTTCGCCTGCTGAGGCTGGGACGCATCTGCCCTCCCGGGGCTGGCTGTGCCGACCGACCCTGCCATGGTTGTGGACACGCCAAGAATGGGCAAGGGCGGCCCGCGGGGCGGCGGGAGCGGCCGTGGGCGGCGAGTGGCCTCGGCCGGCCGGATCCACGGGAGGGCCAGCGGCGCCGAGTCCGGTTACGGGAACACGGTCCCGACGCGCGCCCCGGAGTTTTCCGACGCGGGCCGCGCGGTCATGAACGCACGAGCCGCGCGATGGCGTCGGACGCCTCCTTCAGTTTCTGCTCCCGCTCGGCACCGCCCTCGGCGACCGCGTCGCTCACGCAGGTGGCCATGTGCTCGTCCAGCATCTGCAGTGCGAACGACTGCAACGCGCGGGTCACCGCCGACACCTGGGTGAGGACGTCGATGCAGTAGGTGTCCTCCGCCACCAGGCGTTGCAGCCCGCGTACTTGGCCCTCGATGCGGCGCAGCCGCATCATCACGTCATCCTTGTGCTTCTTCTGGCCCGCCATGCCTCCGCTTCCCTTCCCTCCACCGAGGGTCGCCCCCTGCGGCGAGCTCCCCCCTAAAAGATACCCTCCACCGGTACGAACCACCCGCGGCCGACGGCAGAAGGAACCCGGGGTGAACTGCCGCTACGGACCGCGGAGCACCGGGGATTCCCGGTTCCGCCGCGGGACCACCGGCCGGCGGCCCCGCGACCCGGGCGGACAGCGGCTGCCGCGGCCCCTCCCCCGCCGCCCCGTGGCCGAGGCGGATCCGGGCGGTGCCGATGCGCCGACGGGAGTGCGGGGACCTTGCCCCCATATAGGGGTAGGGGGTATATGTATTACCGGGCGCCACACCCGGAGGGCCGTAATGAGTACCCTCACCCTCCAGGGGTAATGGGCCGCCGCCAAGTCTCTGCTCAACTCCAGGAGGAAACCCATGTCGTCCTGCTGCACCCCCGACGGCAGCTGCCACTCCGACGCGACCGGCGAGTCCGTCTCCGACGGCGTCAGCACCACCTACGCGGTGTCCGGTATGACGTGCAGCCACTGCAAGGCGGCGGTCACGGAAGCCGTCGGCGGGGTCGACAGCGTGCTGTCCGTCGACGTCGACGTGGACACCGGCCGGGTCACGGTCATCACCAAGGAGGGCCCCGATGACACCCTGATCGCCAAGGCCGTCGACGACGCCGGGTACGAACTGACCGGCCGCGCCGCCTGACGCGGTCCCGTGCAGCGCTCCCCGCCGCCCGCGGGGTGCGATCCGGCCGGGCCCGTTCCCACCCCCCGCCGGCGGACCCGGCCGGTTCACCCGCCCCCGCGCACCGTCCGGGCGGGCAGGTCAACCGAACGCCGTCCTGACCCGCCTGCGAGCGGACAGCCGGGTCTGTGTCCCGGCGTCCAACGGCAGTTCGATCCGGCGGTCGACGCGGTCCTCGGCCCAGGTGCGCGTGTCGATCAGCCACCAGTGCTCGACGTCGATCCGGTAGAGGCGGTGGGGCGCGGGCGCCTGCAACAGCTCCGACGGCAGCTGCCATTCGGTCCGCTGCCGAGCGTCCGGGAACACCGTCTCATAGAACGGCGCGTGGTACGCGGCCAGTTGTTCGGGCGGGATCTCCGTGCAGCGGCCGGTGAACTGCGCTCCGTCGACGGACGAGACGGCCACCCCGGCCGCGCCCTCCCTGACGAACAGCGAACCGGCCACCCGCGGCTGGGAGCGGATGTCACCGCTGTGGCGGGATCCGGTGGACGAACCGAAGACGAAGTGCAGCGGATCGGGGAACCACGCGTACTCCAGGGTGGCCGCCCAGGGGGTGCCGTCCCGGGTGGTGGCCAGGTTCAGGTACCGGGCCTCGTTCAGCAGATGTGCCGTCCGGTCGATCAGGTTCTCTTCGATCGCCATGGGAGACCTTTCCGTGGGTGACCGTATGGTGTCCTGGCGCCGCGGCGGGCGTGCCGCACGGCCCGCGGCGTACGTGGTCCGCGGCGTGCGTCCGCGGCGGGCGGTCACCGGTGCCGCAGGAACACGGGCAGCGACGAGATGTCGTTGCCGATGAAGGTGTTCCCGGGTGGTACGTCCTCGGGTTCGACGGCGAGAGTCAGCCGCGGGAACCGGTCGAACAGGGCGGGCAGCGCGACCCGGGCTTCGAGCCGGGCTAGATGCGAGCCGGGGCAGAAGTGGGCGCCGAGGCCGAAGGCGAGGTGGTCCTTGTCCGCGCGGTCGATGTCGAAGGCGGCGGGATCGTCGTGCACCTGCGGGTCCCGGCCGTGGGCGCCGTAGCAGATCAGGATGGCGTCGCCGGCCCGGATGACCACCCCTTCGCCGAGGTCTATGTCCTCGGCGGCCCAGCGCATGGGCAGATGCATCACCGGGCAGTGCACGCGCAGGGACTCCTCGACCGCGTCGTCCCAGCGGGCCGGGTCGGCTCGCAGGAGAGCGAGCTGGTCGGGGCGGCCGAGCAGTTCGCGGACGGTGTGGTCGATGAGGTTGATGGTCGTCTGGCTGCCGCCGCCGATCATCAGCAGCAGGGTCGACACCAGTTCGTGCTCGTTCAGCGACTCCTCGCCCTCCTCGCGTGCGGTGAGCAGGAAGCTGGTCAGGTCGTCCCCGGGGGTGCGCCGCTTGGTGGCGATCAGGAGGTGCATGGCCGCCACCAGGTCCTCGTAGAGGGCGACCGACTCCTCCTCCGACAGCCCGGTCCTCGCCACCGCGCGGAACACGCGCAGTACCTCGGGCCGCTGATCGTCCGGGATGCCGAAGAGGTCGCAGATCACCTGGGTCGGCACGCAGTAGGAGAACTCCTGGTGCAGGTCGACCGGCTCGTCGGCGTCCCGTGCGGCCAAGTCGTCCAGGAGCGCGGTCACGTCCGCCTCGATGTGGGAGCGGAGTTTCTCCACCCGGCGGGGGGTGAAGGCCGGGGTGATCAGCTTGCGGAGCCGCGCGTGCTCGCGTCCGTCGGTGGTGGCCATGGAGTCCAGGTCGACCCACGGGGACAGCCAGGGGACGGAGCCGGGCCGGTAACCGGGCACGGTCTTCTTCAGGTTCCGGGAGACGCCGGGATGCGTCAGGAGTTTCCTGACGACGTCTCCACGGGACACCGACCACGCCCCCACCCCTTCGGGCAGGTGCACGGGGACGGCGGGTCCCAGCGAGCGCAGGTGCTCGACCTGTGCGTACATGCACCGGCCGCCCTTGCTCTGCATCGTCTCGGTCGGAGTTGCGCTGAAGGGAATCACTGCGTGCCTCCTGATGAGGGCCGGACGCGGCGGCGGGAGCGGCGGAGCCGGCCCAGCCGTCGCGTCCAGCTGTGATCACTTGTTTCGGTGTCTTGTCGCCGTGTCGGTCATTCAGTCGGCCTCCGCGGTGGAGACCGGCTCGGCGGCGCCCGCCTCGGCGCCCTGGGCGGCCGGTGCGGGCGAGCCGGTCGGCGGTACGTGCCGCAGCGCCACGGCCGCGACGACGGCGCTCACCGCGGCGATCACCGCGGCCGTGGCGGCGGCGACGTTGAGCCCGGTCGTGAACGCCTCCCTGGCCACCCGCAGCAGCTCGCCGCCGACACGGGCGGGCAGGTCCTGCGCGGCGGCCACGGCTCCGTCGAGGTTCTGCCGGGCGGCCGACCTCGCCTCGTCCGGCAGGGCGCCGGGCAGTTTGTCGGCGACGCCGCTGCGATAGGTGGCGGCGCCGATGCTGCCGATGATCGCCACACCGAGGGAGATGCCGAGATCGTTGACGGTCGAGGCCAGACCGCCGGCCGCGCCCGCCTTCTCCGGCGGTACCGAGCCGACCACCAGGTCGGTGGTCAGCGCCATGGACGGGGAGACCGCCGGATACAGCACGATGAAGCCCGCGATGACCCAGGGCAGACCGGTGGTGCTGTCGATCTGGGTGAACAGGACGTAGCCGACCACCTGTACGGCCAGGCCCGCGGCGATCACGTTGCCGGGCCTGATCCGGCGGGCGAGGATCGGGGCGCGCATGGCGACCACGATCAGGACGAGGGCCGCCGGGAGGATCGCGACGCCGGTCCTGAGCGGCGACAGCGCCTTCACCAGTTGCAGGTACTGGGTGAACATCAGGTACACGCCGCCCAGGCCCATGGCCGAGAGGATGAAGACGCCGAGGGCCCCGCTGACCGTACGGTTCTTGAAGAGGCGGACGTCCAGGAGCGGATCGGCGGTGCGCAGTTGGCGGAAGACGAACCCGGCGCCGAAGACCACTCCGACCACGACGGACAGTGCCGAGAGCGCCGGTGAGTCGGTGGTGGCGAAGGACTTCACGCCGTAGATCAGCGGCAGCAGCGTCAGCAGCATGAGCAGCGCGCTGACCAGGTCGAGCTTGCCGTTCCTCGGTCCCTGGTGGCCCGGCAGCAGCAGCGGCGCGCCGATGGCCACGACCGCCATGACCGGGACGGCGACCAGGAAGGTGGCCCGCCACGAGAACACTTCGAGCAGCAGGCCGCTGAGCAGGGGGCCGAGCGCGACGCCGGCCGAGATGGCCGCCGCCCAGGTGCCGATGGCCACCCCCCGCTGCTTCGGGTCCTGGAACATCGTGAAGATCAGGCCGAGTGTGGTGGGCATCTGCATGGCGGCGGCGATACCGAGCAGGGCACGCCAGACGATCATCAGCGCCGGGGAGTCCGTGAAGGCGGCCGCCACCGAGACCGCACCGAACAGCACGGCGCCGACCATCAGGAGGTTCCGGTGTCCGAAGCGGTCGGCCACGGTTCCCATCAGCACCAGCAGGCTGGCCATCAGGAAGCCGTAGATGTCCAGGATCCACAGGGTCTGCGCGCTGCTCGGCCGCAGATCCGCCGCGAGGTAGGGGATGGCCAGGAACAGGATGGTCAACATCATGAACAGCAGGAGCGCGGGGAGGACCAGCAGGCCCAGCGCCGCCCACTCCTTGCCCCCCGCTCGTAACTGCCGGCTTCCTGCCGTAGACATCGGTACTCCTCTCCTCGTCGAGACCCGCGACGCCGCCGTGCCCGAGGCCCGGTCGCACGCGCGTGGGCATACCCCCTTGGGGTAGCGCTAGAAAAATAGGGGTAGGGGGTATGGGTGTCAAGCCAACCGGTCCTCCGCTGCCGGGACTTCGACGAGGTCAGCCGGGGTCGAGGTCACGGGCCAGGCAGTTCCAGAAGCCGGCCTCCAGAGAGTGCACGGTCACGGCGCAGCGCAGCGCGGCGCCCGGGTCGTCCCCACCGGCCAGCCCGTGCTCCAGCGTGGCCGCCGCCTGGTCCAGGAGGGGCTGGGGCGTCTCGGCGAAGAAGCGGAAATGTCCGAGCGCCCGTTCCTCGAAGCCGTACCGGGAGGCCAGCGCGTCGGCCACGCGGGTGTAGGTCTCGCCGGACTCCGCCGCGTTCGCCAGCAGGGCGAGGGCGACCTCGCCACAACCGCCCAACTGCGCGGATCGCGCCAGGTGGCGCGGATACGCCTGGGCCGCCGACTGGGGCTCGTAGGCACGCAGTTCCCCCTCCCGCAGGCCCAGCGCGGTCGCGAAGTCGAGGAGGAGGCCCAGCGCCTCGATCTCGCCCTGGGCCATGGCCCGGTACAGCTCTCCCGCCGGAGCGGAGGGGAAGCGGGTCGCGAGCAACGCGAAGCTGCGGCGGTCACTGCCCACGAGGTGATACAGCTCCCCGGCGAGCTGCCGCAGCCGTTCCCCGGGCACGCGGCCACGTTCCAGCACGTCGAGGAAGCGGTTGGGGCGGGCTTCCTCCGAGATGCGTTCCCGCGCTGCCGCGACGACATCCGGCACGGTGTTCACCGAGCCCTCCTCACCGGTCCGTCGGTGGTTCGCGCGGTGTCCGCCGCGCCGGTCGGCCGGACGACCCGCCGCAGGTTCGGGCCGGTCGCGGGTCCGGGTTCCGGCCGGGCGATCCACGGCCCGTCGGTGGAGGGGTCCGGCACCCCGTCCTCAAGCCAGACGTGCCGGCCCGCGAGCACGTCCGCCGCGGTCCCCCGGTCCGCCTCGTCGGTGTTGTCAGCCAGCCGGTCCAGCAGGTGTGCGACCCGCAGCCGGGCTTGACGGCAGAAGGCGTCGGCGAGTCGTCCGGCGGCGGAGTCGGCGCCGCCGAGAGCCTCGGCGTAGACGCAGCCGGCACTCATCGCGTACAACTCGGCGCCGGCGTCGACGATCCGGCCCAAGAACCGCTGGCGTTCGTCGAGTCCGGCTGCCGGGCCGCCGGCGACCAGGGCGAGTTCGCCGGCCAGCCGCCGGCAGGTCCGTTCGACGAACGCGAGGTGGCCGCCCAGGGGGCCGCCGCCGTGACGCGCCGGGACACCGGGCACCGGCTCCTGGGGGGCGGCACGGTGGAGGTCGATCAGATCGTGGGCGAGGAAGGCGCGCAGTGCCTCGCTGGAGCCGTCGAAGATGCGGCCGGCCCTGGTGTCGCGCAGCAGTTGTTCGACCGGTATCCCGCGTTCCCCGCGTCCGACCGCTGATTCGGCCGTCTCGTAGCCGCGACCGCCCCGGATCTGTACGAGTTCGTCCGCGACGACACATGCCTGCTCCGACGCGAACAGTTTGGCCAGCTCCGCGTCCAGCCGGGTGTCGGTGCCGGCCCGCTCCGCGCGCCGGCCGATGACCTCGACCATCGCCTCCAGGGCGAACGCGGTGGCCGCGATGAAGGACAGCTTGCCGGCGACCGCGTCATGACGGCCGATGGGCCGGCCGAACTGCACCCGGGCCGCGCTCCACTGCCGGGCGATCCTCAGGCTCCATTTCGCCGCGGCGGCGCACACCGCCGGCAGCGAAAGCCGTCCGGTGTCCTGGGCGCCCAGGGCGACGGTCAGTCCCTCGCCCTCCGCGCCGATCCGGTTGCGTGCCGGGACGACCACCTGGTGCAGGCGGACGCAGCCGTTCTCCAGGCCGCGCAGGCCGAGGAAGGAACTGCGGTGCTCGACCGTCACCCCGGGCGAGTCGGACTCGACGACGAAGGCCGTCATCCTGCCGTCGTCGGATCCCGGCGCGGGCACGAGCGCCAGCACCACCAGCAGGTCGGCGACCACCCCGTTGGTGGTCCACATCTTCACACCGTCGAGCACGTAGCTGTCCGTGGCCGGGTCGTGGACGGCCGTGGTACGCATCCGGTACGGGTCGTTGCCGATGTCCGCCTCGGTGAGGGCGAAGGCGGAGATCTCCCGGACGCACCTGGGCAGGAACTCGCGTTTCTGCTCGTCGGTCCCGAACAGCAGGATCGGCTGGGCGAGCCCGATGGCCTGGTGGGCGGCGAGCAGCTCGCTCAGCGCCGGATGCGTCGTGCTGGTGATCATCAGTGCGCGGTGGTAGCAGACGGAGGACAGCCCGAGCCCTCCGTACCGCCTGGGTATCTTGATGCTCAGCGCGCCGAGGTCCTTGAGTCCTTCGACCACCTCGTCGGGGATGCGGTCGTCGCGCTCGATCGCGGCGCTGTCCACCTCCTTCTCGCAGAAGGCGCGCAGCCGCGACAGGAACCGCTCCTCCGCCTCCGCCAGGCGCCGTGGATCGCCCTCGGGAAGGGTGAGGAGGTCCGTCGCCGCCCGGCCGAGGAACAGCCCGGCGGCGAAACCCGGCCGGGGGGTCGTCGTCCGGTCGGCCCGCTGCTCCGGCGCCTGTTCCGCCGTCATGCCGTGGCCGTGGGGACGGCCTGGATGACCGACAGCGGCCCGGCCTGCCCGAGCCCGACCGACCGCACGGTGAACCCGGTCTCCGCGAGCAGCGCCCGGAACTCACCCTCGGTGCGCTCCTGGCCGCCGGTCATGACCATCATGTTGATGTCGGTGAAGTAGGCGACGGGCGCGGCGGTGTCCGCGGTCTCGGGCAGCACCGTGCCGACGATCAGCAGGGTGGCCGCCGCGGGCATGTGGGCCCGTACGGTGCGCAGGATGGCGCGCGCCTCGTCGTCGCCCCAGTCCTGGAAGACGCTCTTGATGATGTAGAGGTCCCCCTCGCCCGGCACGGACTGGAAGAAGTCACCGGCCCGGACGTCGCACCGGTCCGAGAGGCCGGCCTTGCCGAGGGCGGCAGCGGCCTCGGCCACGCCGCTGGGGCTGTCGAAGACGATGCCGCGCAGCTCGGGCCGGGCCGTCAGGATCGCGGTGAGCAGGGTGCCGTCGCCGCCGCCGAGGTCCACCACGGTGCCGGTCGCCGGGAAGTCGTATCCCGCGGCGAGCTGCCCGGCGGAGATCCTGGACTCCTCGCTCATCGCCTCGTTGAACAGCGTGCTGGTCTCGCCGTGTTGGGCCAGCCAGTCGTAGACGCCCATCCCGTGGACGTGGTCGAAGGCCCGCTCGCCGGTGCTGACGGTGTGGTGCAGGCTCTGCCAGGCGGTGAGGAAGATGGGGTGGCAGAACATCCTGGCGAAGTTGTGGAGGGAGTCAGGGGAGTCGGCGCACAGCTGGGAGCCGATGCCGGTCAGTGTGAAACGCCCCGGCTCGGGTTCCTCGGCGATGCCGACGGCGACCAGCGTGCGCAGGAGGCGCCGGAGCGACGGTTCGTGGGTGCCGGTCGTGGCGGCGAGTTCCGCGCCGGTGCGGGAGCCGGTTCCGATCAGGTCCGGGAGCCCGAGTTCCGTGGCCACACCGATCGCGTGCGCCGTCATGTATCCGCCGATCCGCTCGATCAGGGCCGCGCGGAGGTCCAGTTTCTCGGTGGCGAGGACGTCCTGGGGAGTCGTGCTGCTCATGGGAGGTCGTACTCCTTGTCGTCGGTGTCGCTCAGGGTGTGTCGGTCAAGGTGTGTCGGTCAAGGTGTGTCGGTCAAGGTGTGTCGGTCAAGGTGTGTCGGCCGAGGTGCGCCGGCCAAGGTGCGCCGGTCAGCAGGTGTGTCGGTAAGCAGGTGTGTTGTTAAGCAGGTGTGTTGTTAAGCAGGTGTGTCGTTCCGCAGGTGCGGAGTGGTCCGGGTCACGGAGTCGTCCGGTGTGCGGAGCCGTCCGGTGTGCTGGGTTCTGAGGGGTGGCGTCGGGTGGCGTCGTCATGGCCGGCGGCCGGTGAGGTGGTGTCTGACCCAGACGTTGGGTTCGACGTAGACGGCGTAGTCGTGCGTGGTGCTCACCGTGAGCGGGGTCAGGGCGCCGGGCAGTTCCACCGGACCGTCGGTGTCGAGGGGAAGCCCGGTCCACTCGCGCCACTGCGCGAGGCTTCCGGAGACGGTCATGGACGCCGGGCACACCTTCAGGACCTCGCCGCCGGCCCTCATGTGCACGCGCAGCCAGGGATCCTCGGGCAGCCCGTCGGGCCGCCTCAGTGCCAGGTAGTCGGCGAGCGGCAGTTCCTGGCGCCGGTGCTTGCGGCTGGGGCGGACCGGGACGACGAGATGCCGAAAGCCCCGCTCGCGCGCGTGGTCGGCGAGGGCCCGCAGGGTGTACGCGGACAGGTTCTGCGCACGGCGGTCCGGGACGACGGCTATCTCCAGCGCGCACAGGGCGGTGAGTTCCCGGCCGGCCCGGGTGTCGGACAGGCACTGGCGCAGCGTCTCGTCCCAGCCGGCGTCCGGCAGGTGGTCGGGGTCGCCGTCCCAGGCGAAGGGCACGCTGGCGGCTCGGGCGACGACCTCGTCCTGTGCGTCGACCACGACGAGCTGGTGCGCGGCGTGGGCGTCGAACGCCCAGTCCACGAGGAGCGGTTCGGGGCGGATGTAGGCGGGCCACGACGATTCCATGGTGATCATCGCCTCTTCCAGTTCGGGTCTGTCGGCGAGGCTGATCACCCGCAGATCGGTGCTGGTGCTGCTGGCGGTACCGGACATGGGTCTCTCCCGTCGGCGGGCGCGTGCGCGGGCGTGGTCGTCACTCGGCGAGGCGGCGGGCGGGCAGTCGCTCCGTGCTCAGCGGCCGGCTCTCCGGCCGCTGGGCCAGCAGGCCGATGTACTGCCGCCGGGGAATCGGGCGCGCGCCCAGGAGCCGGACGTGTTCGCCGTCGCGCTGGACGTCGACGGCCAGTCCGCCGGCCTCGGCGAAGCGTCGGGTCAGGTCGGCGACCGCGGTCTTGCCCGCCCCGCTGCACCGGGTGAACTGGGAGTCGGCGCTGAACACGGCGCCGATCCGGACGCCGTAGGTGCCGCCGACCAGTTCGTCGCCGTCCCAGACCTCGACGCTGTGCGCGTGGCCCAGCTCGTGCAGCAGGCACAGACCTCGCAGCAGGTCGTCGGTGAGCCAGTGTTCGGTGCGGTCCGCGCGGCACCGGCGGACCACCTGCTCGAAGCAGAGGTCCGCGGTCGTCGTCCAGTCGCTCCTGGTGCGCAGTTGGCGGCGCAGGCTGCGCTGCAACCGTGTCTGCCCGACGCGGATGACGGGCCGCGGATCCGGTGCGCACCAGGCGATCGAGAAGGGTTCGTCGCAGCCGGGGATCACCTTCACGAGACCCGCCTCGACCTGGGCCTCGTACATCAGCTCGTTGACGATGCGCTGTTCGGCCGTGCCGGCCGGGAAGGGGTACAGGCCCCGCTGGTAGGCGGCGAGCAGGGACCGTGGGCCCAGGTCTCCGCCGAAGGCGACGGGGCCGTCCGCGGGAGCGCCGACGACGTCCAGCGATTCCCATGAGCTGCCGGTACGGGCCGGCGTTCGGATGTACACGGCCGCCTCACAGGAAATCGATGGAGGTCAGGTACCGGATGTAACGGTCGAGCATGTCGCCGTCCACGGGCGGGATCTCGATTCCGCTGCCGTGCAGCATGTGCTCGACGTTGTGCCGGGAGAAGACGGGGAAGGTCGTTTCGAGGTACATCTCGGCGACGCTCATCTCGCCGGTGGAGCATCGGTCGATGAACAGCGGGGCGAACGGCGTCATGGGGTGGTCGGGTTGTTCGACCGCGGTCTTCACGATGCCGTCGATCCACTGTTCCCAGGGGATCTCGCGGATCGTGTGGCCGTGTGCGCGCAGCCGCTCGACGAGGAGGGATACGTTCGCTTTTCCGGGGTTGGTCAGGTGGTAGACCTCGCCCGCGGGGAGCCGGCTCGACGCGATGTGCAGCAGTGCGGCCGAGTAGCAGTCGACGGGCGTGTAGTCCAGCGGGAGTTCGGCGATGGGCGCGGTCCCGGTGTCGACGATGAACTTCTTCATCGCGCACATCTCGGTCGCCGTGTTCCAGGCCCCGGTGACGCGGTCTCCTGAGATGTCGGCGGCCCGGTAGATGGCGACCGGCAGTCCCTCCTCGGCCGCGTTCAGCAGCAGCCTCTCCGCCACCCACTTGCTCTCGACGTAGCCGACGGAGAGCCGGTCGGGGTGGGCCAGGGGTGTCTCCTCAGTGACGTGCCGGACCCCGGCGGTGCCGAAGCCGGAGATCACGGCCATGGTGGAGACGTAGTGGATGGGAATGTTCCGGTAGCGTCCGGCCATCCGGATGATCTCCCGGGTGCCCTCGACGTTCGTGGGGCGCAGGTGGGAGTACGGGTAGATGAAGTTGACCAGCCCGCCGGGGTGGTGGATGACGTCGACGGTCTTCGCGTAGTGGTCGAAATCCTGGTCCGAGAGTCCGAGTCGCGGCTGGTCCAGGTCGCCGGGAACGGCGCAGATCCGTCCGGACGCGCGGTGCTCGTCCAGGTCGTCGTCCAGGTAGCGCCGTGCGGTGCTCTGGATGCGCTCCATCGCGTGGCGGGCGTCGCGGGCGCGCACCAGGCAGTGCACGGTGGCGCCGGTGGTCGCCAACAGGTCCCGCAGCAGGTAGCTGCCGAGGAAGCCGCTGGCTCCGGTGAGGAGGACGTGGGCGGGGTCCGCCCACGACGTCTCGTCCGTGGACCGGGCCCGGATCGGTACGCCGACGGCCGTGTCGGCGCCGAAGTCGGCCTGGGCCGCGGTGTCCGCGCCGAGTGTGCCGGCGCGGGCCGATTCGACCGCCGTGGCGAAGCCGCGCAGGGTCGCGTCGTCGAGGAGGAGCCGGATCAGGGGACGCACCTGGGTGATCAGGATGCCGAGCGAGGCCCTGGCCTTCGCCAGGAGTTCGGCGGCGAGTATCGAGTTCCCGCCGAGGTCGAAGAAGTTGTCGCCGGGTTCGACCGAATCGACGTCGAGCACCTGGCGCCACAGGCCGGCCACGGCACGCTCGACCAGACTCGCGGCGGGTGCCCCGCCGTCGGCGGTCGGACCGGCCGTCGGGGCCTGCGACGGCTCGGGCAGGGCGGCGAGGTCGATCTTGCCGTGCGCCGTCACCGGCATCTCGTCGAGCTGCACGAACCTGGCCGGGACCATGTAGGCGGGCAGGTGGCGGGTGGCGAAGGCACGCAGTTCGCCCGGGTCGAGCCGGTGGGGGGTGTGCCCCGCGGTGAAATAGGCGGCGATCTGTGCTTCGCCCTTGTGGCTGAAGGCCGTCACCGCGGCGTCCTCGATGAGGTCGTGCGCCGACAGGGCCGCCTCGATCTCGGCCGGCTCGACACGGAATCCCCGGATCTTGATCTGCCGGTCGGCCCGTCCTACGACTTCGAGGTTCCCGTCGGCCGTCCAGCCGCCGAGGTCACCGGTGCGGTACACCGGTCCGGTGTCCGCCGCCGCTCCGGGCAGGGTGCGCAATCGTCGTCCGCCGCGGGCCTCGTCGCCGAGGTAGCCCTGCGCGAGACCGGGTCCGCCGAGGTAGATCTCGCCGTGCTGCCGCGGCGGGACGGGGTTCAGGTCCTCGTCCAGCACGTGTACGACGGTCTGCGGCAGCGGCCGTCCGACCGGCGCGGGTCCCTGGGCCGGCAGCACCGCCGGGGTGATCTCCATGGTGCACGAGGTGATCGTCGTCTCGGTCAGCCCGTAGGCGTTGACCAGCCGGGAGCCGGGCATCAGCCGCAGGGCGGTCCGGCAGTCCTCGGCGTGCACCGCGCTGCCGCCCACGATGGTGAGCCGCACCGGCAGGTCGGCCGGGGTGCGGGCCAGTTCGGCGAGGAAGGCGCGCCAGTAGGGCGGGGTCAGGTCCATGACCGTCACGCCGAGCGACACGAGCCGCTCGGGCAGTTCGCTCGGCGCCCAGGTGTATTCGGGCAGGACGAGTGTCGCCCCGTTGAGCAGTGTGTTGAGGATCTGCTCGATGGAGGTGTCGAAGGACAGCGCGGCGAACTGGAGTACCCGGTCGTCCGGTCCGACGCCGTACCGCTCGTTGACGCTCCGGCACAGGTAGCCGAGGGAGGCGTGGCCGACCCGCACGGCCTTCGGGGAGCCCGAGGAACCGGAGGTGTAGATGACGTACGCGGTGTCCGAGGCCGCGACGCCGGTCGGGGGCGGGCCGGTGGGTAATTCCGCGGTGTCGTCGGCGTCCACGCGCAGGGTCGCCACCGAGAGTCCGGCGAACCGGTGCTCGCTGCCGGAACGCGTGACGGCGACCGCGCAGCCCGTCTCCTTGGCGTAGGCCGCGATCCGGTCGTCGGGCAGACCTGGTTCCACCGGCAGGTAGGCCGCCCCTGCTTTGAGGGTCGCGAGGAACGACACGACGAGGTCGATGGAACGCTCCAGATGGACCATGACCACCGAGCCGCGTCCGGCCCCGAGGGTCTGCAATCGGTGGGCGAGTCGGTTCGCCCGTCTGTCGAGTTCGGCGTAGCCGATCCGGCGGCCGTCGTGTTCGACCGCCGTCGCGTCGCGCCGAGCGGCCGCCACGGCGGCAAAGCGATCGTGTATGAGCGGCTTCCCGATGATGTCCATGTGTCCTCTCGTCCAGTGCGGGTGCGGAGAACGCCGACTGCCCGTCAGCGCTTCGAAGGCATGCCGAAATGCACGCCGAGAATTACGCCGACCCGGGATGCGATCAGGCAGCAGGCCGAGTCGCTGAGTGTGAATCCGACAATTGATTACGGGAATCGAAAGGAACGAGCGGCTTGGCTCATCACTCCGGTGAGTTCTGGCGGGAGCGCCGAACGGCCGCGCGGAAAGGGGCCCGGTCGGCCCTAGGAAATCGAGTGGGTGAGGTCATCGGCCGCATCGGAAAAGTGCGGCGATGCGGTCATACGCTGCGGTATCCGGACGCGATCGGTACATGCATCATCGCTGTCTCCATCGTTTGCCGTCCCCCATTTCAACCGAACGCCACGTTCGTCGGTGAGTTGCAGCACCCCGGCACGATCAGACGTCCGTCTCCCATTCCGGAACCCCGGCTGGTGCGGATGACGCGAGTTGCTGTGGCTGGTGATCGACCGGCACCGACGTGTGCTCTGTTGCGACCGTGCAGAGAAAACCCTACGGGGGTAGCTCTTGTCAATGGGGACAAAAACGAAGATCACGGTTCCAGAGGAAGGGGAATAGCGGAGGCACGCGTATCACTTGTGTGGAAATCCCACGCTGGAACCGCCGCCATCAGGCATGCGGGGCAGGGCACGAACCGCAGACACCTGGCCGATCCGTGCCTCCCGGGGCGGCACGGCGGCCGGGCCGGCTCCCGCCGCCGCACGGTCAGGATGTTGTTTCCCCTAGGGGGTATGGGTATAAGTGGTCCGGCATCCCGGCGCGCGCCAGCGGCCACATCGGCCGCACGGACCCGCCCGCCACGAGGGAACCACCACACCACTCGGGGGAATTCTCATGTCGTCCTGCCGTACGTACGGCGATCCTCACTCGCCCCCGGGAGCCGACGGGTTCGGCAGCGGCGGCAGGCGTCGCGTCGCCCTGAGCGCCCGGGAATGACCAACGGACGTCGCGCGCCGTCCCCCGCTGGCCGGGACCGGCAGGCACCGGCCGGGACCGGCACCCCCTGGCCGGGATCGGCATCCCGTGGCCGGGACCGGCAGCACGGATCGGCCCGGACGCGTCACCGGAAGGGCACCGGGCCGAAGCCACTCCTGGTGCCGTGTCAGGTCCGCGGACGGTCGCCCCGTTCCCGACGGGGCGGGGTCCGCGGGGTGGGCGCGCTCGGCCGCGGCAGGTGCGCCGCCTCGTACCGGGCAAGGCCGTAGCGGACTCCGGGCCGGCCGCGGGGCCGGGCTTCCGCACCGGGTGCGGAACCGCGGCGCGGGCCTGCCCCCGCGGTCGAGGACGGCACCCATCCCCATCCCCCCATCAGAGTGCCGCACATCACCCATATGCCGCGATCGGGGTGTCCGCGCACAGAAATTCCGCCACGGGACGACCTTCCACGGCCCTGACACCGTCGGCCCCTCCGGAAGCGCGGCCGTGTCCCTCCCGGGCTAAAGTTACCTGCAACAACCAACGATTTTCCCCGGTGATCGCCACGGCGGGGAAGGGATGGGGAATCGCAGCAGTGGCCATAGCCGACAGCACCTCAAGGCAGCCGCGGGGGGCCGCAGGACCCGGACCGCACTACAAATGGATCGCCCTCTCCAACACCACCCTCGGCGTGCTGATGGTGATGATCAACCAGTCGATCGTCCTCATCGCCCTGCCCGACATCTTCCGCGGTATAAACCTCGATCCGCTCGACCCGTCGAACACCAGCTACCTGCTGTGGATGCTGATGGGCTTCATGGTGGTCACCGCGGTCCTGGTGGTCACGTTCGGCAGGCTGGGCGACATGTTCGGCCGGGTGCGCATGTACAACATGGGCTTCGCGGCGTTCACCGTGTGCTCGATCATGCTCTCGGTGACCTGGATGCACGGCAGCGCGGGCGCAATGTGGCTCATCGCCTGGCGGGTCCTGCAAGGCATCGGCGGCGCGCTGCTCTTCGCGAACTCCACCGCGATCCTCACCGACGCCTTCCCCCCGAAGCAGCGCGGCACGGCTCTGGGGATCAACTCCATCGCGGCGATCGCCGGCTCGTTCCTTGGACTGATCCTGGGCGGGGTGCTCGCGCCGGTCGACTGGAAGATGATCTTCCTGGTCTCGGTGCCGTTCGGCGTCTTCGGCACCATCTGGGCGTACCTCAAGCTGCATGACACCGGCGTGCGGCGCAGGGCCCGCATGGACTGGTGGGGCAACATCACCTTCGCCGTGGGCCTGATCTCCGTACTGGTCGGCATCACGTACGGCATCCAGCCCTACGGATCGAGCACCATGGGCTGGGCCAACCCCTGGGTGCTCGCCGCGCTCATCGGCGGCGTGCTGGTCCTCGGGGTGTTCGTCGTCATCGAGCAGCGGGTCGCCGAACCACTCTTCAGGCTCTCGCTGTTCCGGCTGCGGGCGTTCACCGCGGGCAACATCGCCAGCCTGCTCACCGCGCTGGGCAGGGGCGGGCTGCAGTTCATGCTGATCATCTGGTTGCAGGGCATCTGGCTGCCACTGCACGGCTACAACTTCGAGAAGACGCCGCTGTGGGCGGGCATCTACATGATTCCGCTGACTGTGGGCTTCCTGCTGTCGGCGCCGCTGTCGGGCTATCTGTCCGACCGGGTGGGCCCCCGGTACTTCACCGTCGGCGGCGCGCTGCTCACCGCCGTGAGCTTCCTCGCCCTGATGGGGCTGCCCACCGACTTCGACTACTGGGTCTTCGCCCTGCTCATCCTGGTGAACGGCCTGGGCTCCGGGCTGTTCGCCTCGCCCAACCGCGCCGAGATCATGAACGCGGTCCCCGCGGAGTCACGGGGCGTCGGCGCCGGGATGACCGCGACGTTCCAGAACTCCTCGATGGTGCTGTCCATCGGCATCTTCTTCAGCCTGATGGTCGCCGGGCTCTCGCACACCCTGCCGCACACCATGCAGACCGGCCTGGTCCAGCAGGGCGTTCCGGCCGGCGAGGCCACGCAGTTGTCACAGCTGCCGCCGATCGCCGTGCTGTTCGCCGCGTTCCTGGGCTACAACCCCTTCCAGCAGTTGCTCGGGGGGCACCTTGCCGGGCTGCCGGACGGCGGGCGCACGCTCACCAGCAAGGAGTACTTCCCGCATCTGATCTCGGGCCCGTTCCACAAGGGCCTGGTGATCGCGTTCTGGTTCGCGGTGGCCGCCTGTGTCGTCGCGGCGGTCGCCTCACTGCTGACGGCCCGGCTCGACCGCCGGCCCGGACGGCGGCCGGTGGAACCGCTGGGCGGCGAGCCGGCCGCGGTCTCCGGCGAGGCCACCGGCATCGACGAACTGGTCGTCCCGGGCGACACGCTGCCCCGGAAGTACGGTTCGACCGCCACCCCGGCCAGGTCCGACGACCACGGATCCTGACCGGACGGGGCCCGAACACTGCCGCAAGGGCCTGATCGTCTCCGTGGGCTGGGCCGACGAGCCGGAGCCCGTCGGCGGCCGGAGGCCGACGGGCTGCGGATGACGGCCGCCGACAGACGGCGTCGGCTGCGGCAACAGCACGGCCGCGGCCCCGGCGGCAGCGGCAGCGGCAGCGGCAGCGGCAGCGGCAGCAATATGAGGAACACGCGCCTGCCGGGCACCGCCGAGTTGTACAGCGGTGCCCAGCAGGGGACGGTCAGACCCGCTCAGACGCTGCGCAGCGGAACGTTGTCGTGGACCCGCTTGGGGTCGGTGACGGCGACGGGTGCGAGGATCTCCTCCATACGGGCCAGCAGGTCCTTCTCCAGGACCACGCCGGACGCCTTGGCGTTCTCCACGACCTGCTCCGGGCGCGAGGCACCGACGATGGCCGCGGAGACATTGGAGTTCTGCAGCACCCAGGCCACCGCGAGTTGCGCCAACGAAAGTCCTGCCTCGGCGGCCAGCGGCTTGAGCTGCTGGACGGCCTCCAGCACCTCATCGCGCAGCCAGCGCGCGATCGTGTCGGCGCCGCCCTTCTCGTCCGTGGCCCGCGACCCCTGCGGGGGCTGCCGACCGGGCTCGTACTTGCCCGTCAGCACTCCCTGCGCGATCGGCGAGAACACCACCTGGCCCATGCCCAGTTCCTCACAGGTGGGCACGACCTCACCCTCGATCACCCGCCACAGGGCGTGGTACTGGGGCTGGTTGGAGACCAGGGGGATGTGCAGCTCGCGCGCCAGGGCGTGCGCGCGCCGGATCTGCTCCGCGGGCCACTCCGAGACTCCGATGTAAAGGGCCTTGCCGGAGTGGACGACGTCGGCGAACGCCTCCATCGTCTCCTCAAGCGGCGTGGCCACGTCGTACCGGTGTGCCTGGTACAGGTCCACGTAGTCGGTCTGGAGACGACGCAGCGAGCCGGCGATCGACTCCATGATGTGCTTGCGGGACAGCCCTCGGTCGTTGCGGCCGGGTCCGGTGGGCCAGTAGACCTTGGTGAAGATCTCCAGTCCCTCGCGGCGCTCGTTCTTGAGCGCCTCGCCCAGCACCGCCTCCGCCCGCGTGCCGGCGTAGACGTCGGCGGTGTCGAACGTGGTGATGCCCACCTCAAGTGCCGCACGCACACATGCGGCGGCCTGCTCGGCCTCCACCTGCGACCCGTGCGTGAGCCAGTTTCCGTACGCGATCTCGCTGATGACGAGGCCGCTACGGCCGAGATGGCGATATTCCATAAGGATGAGTCCTTTGTCGGCGTGTGGGTGACCCCCCGCCGGCCGTGGTGCGCGCGCAGCACGGCCGGCCGGCAGTTCGACGCCTGGTCGGGCGTCGCCTGGAGGGACACTCGGTATCCGCTGTCATCAGATCATTTTCCCGCCCGCCCGGAACAGGGTGTGACTGCTCCTGCTGGACGTACTCTGCGCAGGGTCACCAAGACCGGCCCGACCCATACCGCGCGGGTATGGATGAGGACCGGATCGGTCCTTCAGGTCCGCCGCCGGACCGAATTGACTGGGAATGTCATCCGCGCCGCCGCCGGTACCCGGTCTCCGGCCGACACGACCGACGACGTCGACGATGCCGACGCAGTCGGCGCGACTCGCGCGGTCCGCGCGGTCCGCGCGGCCGGGCGAGACGGATGGCCGGCCAAAAAGGAGAAAGGGGCCATCATGACTGATTCCGACGCGATGCGGCTCGCGGACATCGAGCGCGGGCCGGCACGGCTGGAGGACATCGAGCGCCGGCTGGCACGGCTGGAGGACATCGAGGCGTTGCACCGGCTCCGCTACCGCTACCACGAACTGATCAACAGCAACGCGTGGGAGGACCACGCGGCGGAGCTGTTCACCGACGACGCGCTGATGGACTACGCGCACCTGGGGACCCCCCGCGGCCGGGAGGAGATCGCGGCGTTCTTCGGCGCGGCGACCGCCGGGGTGACCGGCAGCCCGTCCCCCACGGAGCCGCCGTTCGTCAAGCAGTTCGTCCACGCGCACGACGTCCGCCTGGACGAGCGCGACGCCGACCGCGCGACCGGCATCAGCTACCTGGAGGCCAAGCCGGTGTACCGGGGAGAGAGCTTCCTGGTGTCCGGGCGGTTCGACGACGTGTACCGCCGCGTGGACGGCCGGTGGCTGTTCGCCGAGGTGCGGCTCGACGTCTGGTTCATGGTGCCCGCCCACGAAGGCTGGTCCTCCCCGGACCGCATCAAGATGCAGTTGCGGTGAGGCGGCCGGGCTCCTGAGCGCCCCCGCCAAAAACCCCGACCGGCCCGCCAAGTCTCACCTTCTTCTTACATTCCTCGACTGAATACAGGCATTCCGGAACCCGGCCTGACCTGTACAAAACCTGCGCAAAAGAATCATCCATGGAAGGGTCAAATCGCAGGCTGCGGTCTTCTGCCGAGCGAGCCCGATTCCTAGTCTGAGCGGCCATTGAGCGTTAATTCGGCATTCAGATAGTGAGAGGTCGCTTGACGTGGTGAACCTTGACCATGCAGCCCCCGACGTCGCCCAGGGCCGAACCTCCCTGCGGCGGGACGTCGGCCTGATCGGACTGATGTGGGCCTCGGTCGGTTCCATCATCGGGTCCGGCTGGCTCTACGGCGCCGAGAAGGCCGTCGTGATGGCCGGTCCCGCGGCGATCATCTCCTGGCTGATCGGCGCGGTGGCCATCGTCCTGCTGGCACTCGTGCACGCCGAACTCGGCGGCATGTTCCCGGTGGCGGGCGGCACGGCCCGCTACCCGCACTACGCCTTCGGCGGCCTGGCCGGCATGTCCTTCGGCTGGTTCTCCTGGCTGCAAGCGGCGACCGTGGCCCCGATCGAGGTCGAGGCCATGATCGGCTACGCCGGACACTGGCAGTGGGCGAAGGGCTTCCAGCACGCCGACGGCACCCTGACGACCAGTGGTTTCACCGTCGCGGTCGTCCTGATGGCCGTGTTCGTCCTGGTCAACTTCCTCGGCGTGCGGATCCTCGCCCACACCAACAGCGCGGCCACCTGGTGGAAGATCGCCGTACCGCTGGCCACGATCTTCATCATCGCGGTGGGCAACTTCCACCCGCACAACTTCACCGCCCACGGCTTCGCGCCGTTCGGCGCCAAGGGTGTGCTGGGCGCCATCAGTTCCAGCGGCATCATCTTCGCCCTGCTCGGCTTCGAGCAGGCGATCCAGCTGGCGGGCGAGAGCCGCGACCCGAAACGCGACCTGCCCCGCGCCACCCTGGGCTCGGTCGCCATCGGCGCGGTCATCTACGTACTCCTCCAGGTCGTGTTCATCGGCGCCCTCCCGCTCGGCTCCTTCGCGCACGGCTGGGCCAAGCTCGACTTCCCGGGCATCAGCGGCCCCTGGGCCGGTCTGGCCACGGTGGTGGGCCTCGGCTGGCTGAGCGTGGTGCTGTACCTCGACGCCGTGATCTCCCCCGGCGGCACCGGCCTGATCTACACGACCGCGACCTCGCGCGTCTCCTACGGCCTGTCCAAGAACGGCTACGCGCCCAAGGTGTTCGAGAAGACCGACGCCCGCGGTGTGCCGTGGTTCGGCCTGATCATCTCCTTCGTGACCGGCGTGGTCTGCTTCCTCCCCTTCCCGAGCTGGCAGCAACTGGTCAGTTTCATCACCTCCGCGAGCGTCCTGATGTACGCCGGTGCTCCGCTGGCCTACGGGGTCTTCAGCGAACGGCTCCCGCACCACGAACGCCCCTACCGGCTGCCCGGCGGCAAGGTGATCTCGCCGCTGTCCTTCGTGGTCGCCAACCTCATCATCTACTGGTCCGGCTGGGACACGCTGTGGCGGCTGGGCGTGGCGATCGTCCTCGGCTACGCGCTGCTCGGCGGCTACGCCTGGTACGCCAGGAGCAAGGACCTGCCGGACGCGCCCCGACTGGACTGGCGGGCCGCCCAGTGGCTGCCGCCCTACTTGGCCGGCCTGGGCCTGATCTCCTGGCAGGGCGGCTTCGGCGGCCAGGGTCACATCGGCCTGTGGTGGGACATCCTGGTGATCGCGGCCTTCTCCCTGGCCATCTACTACTGGGCCAAGGGCACCGCGTCCCGGCCCGAGGAAATCGAGCGGAGCATCGAGGAGGTCACCCTCACCGAGGCCCCGGCCCACTGATCCGCCCGTACGCACGCCCCTTCCCTTGCACACGGGCGCAGGCCGTGCGCGGCCTGCGCCCGTCGCATCACCTTCCGCTGTACTCTCAGCCGGATCCGGACAAGCATAGATTTCAGCTGTTTTCAGCAGTTTTTCGGCCGCCGAGGCCGGACGGGGCATCAGGGACCCACGCTGGCGTGCCTCCTGACTGAAAGTCAGCGGGGCCGGTCCTGGCCGGGCCGTCTCCCCTCCCCCGCGGGCGACGCCGAGAGAGGGAGGCCCTGCTGATCACGAGGGACAGCCGGTGATCGGGTGGCCGAGCCGACCGGGCGGACGCGGACGGGAGACGGTCGCTGCGGCGAGGGCCGTGGCGGTGGTGGTGCCGCTCGCGGTGACGACCCTGACGGGACGAGGGGACCTGGGGGTGGCCGGCTCGTTCGGGGCGTACTTGATGGTGGCCTCGTTCTCCCCGTTGGACAGCAGGCCGCGCGCCACCGTGCTCGTCGCCGCGGCCACGGGGCTGAGCGTCGGCTCGGCAGCGGGCGCGGCGGCCGTCCCGGTCCTGCCCGCGCTGGTCGCGGGTACCGCGGTGGTCGCCGCGGTACAGGGGGTGTGGGAGGTCGCGGGCGGCCCGCTGCGGATGCCCGCGGCGATGTCCGCGCTGGCCTTCCTGCTGGCCGGTGTCAATCTCGCCGTGGGGATGCCGTGGTGGCAGTACGCCGCGGGCTTCGCCGCGGGCGCGTTGTGGCAGGGGGCCGTCATCGCGCTGACGGCCCCCGCCTCGGGGCCGGCACTCGGCGAGTCGCCGGCGAGGGTGCGAGCCCGGTCACGTGACGGCGCGGTCTACGCGGGCACGCTCGCGGTGACGGGCGTCGTCGGTGTCGCCACGGCCTGGACGCTGGCGGTCTCGCACGCCGTGTGGCTGGCCACGTCGGCACTGCGCGTGGCCAAACCCGACGCGCCGACACGGCACGGCCGGGCGCGGGCACGCGTGGTGGGGACGCTCGGCGGGGGCACGCTCACGGCGCTGCTGCTGACACCGCCGCTGACGCTGCTGGAACGCGCGCTGGTGATCGCGCTGACGGTCTGCGCCATGCAACTGGCCGGGGCCGCCCACTACGGCTGGTGGACGTTGTGCCTGACCGTCGTCGCGCTGTTCTTCGGCATGGAGCACGGTGCCGAGGACTGGCGGCTGGCCGGCGTACGGATGGGCCTGACCGTGGCCGGGGGCGCGCTCGCCCTCGTCGTCTGCGCGGTGGCGGAGCGACGCGGTGTCGGCCGCGGGCACCGGTGATCCGCTCCCCGGCGGCGCCACCGTCGGGGGGCCACCCGGGCCTTTCCGTCCTGGCCGGGGACGGCGACCACGGCCTTGATGGTCGCGCTGCCGAACCGGGCATCGCCGAAGGCCGATCCGTGCTGGTTGAACACCTCGCTGAGCGCGGCCGGACGCCGCGGGTCCCACAGTCGCACCCCGCACGTACGGTGGTCGCGAAACGCCCAGGCGAGCACCGTGTGCCGGCCGAGCCGGACCGGGGCGAGCACCTGGAAGGGTATGTCCAGGTCGCCTCGGGCGATGCGCTCGCCGGTCGCGAGGTCCCACACCTCGACGCCGCGGCGGGCGGTGACCGCGAGCCGGGTGCCGAAGGTCGTCAGCACGCCGCGGCCCTGCCCCGCGAGCTGGAAGCGCCGCCGGCGCCAGACGCCGGCGGCCGACTCCCACACCGCGATCCCGCCGCCGGAGCGGGCCGCGGCGAAGCCCGCGCGGGCCCCG
>NZ_JBHJUV010000070.1:0-45645 GCF_042268025.1 Streptomyces sp. NPDC056161 | reverse complement strand
GCCCGCCGCCGTCACCGTCGGATCACCGGTGCGAGGCGAACTCCACCACCTGCTGGTAGGTCGGCCGGTTCTGCCAGCTGATGGTGCCGTGCTTGATGCCGCCCAGGGTGCGCTGGTTGATCGAGTCGGCGCACCACTGGTCGCCCGCCGAGCACAGGTCGTCGCCCGGGTAGACCTGGGCCGCGGTCAGGCCGGCCGCCTGCTTGAGCGTGCTGATCAGGGCGTCCCGGCAGGCGCTGAGGCTGCCGCCGCCGCAGTACTTCTGGGCGAGCGGCCCCTGCACGGGCTCACCGAGCACCGCGCGGATGTCCTTGTCGACATAGCTCCACCAGCCGTACTGGAAGGAGCTGCCCGCGTGCGATCCGGTCGGGCCGTGCCCGGCCGACGGCGCCTCGTCCACCGACAGGTTGTTCGTGAACGCGGTGTACAGCTCGCTGCCCAGACCGGGTTCGAACTCGGCCTTCGCCAGCAGCGGCCACCAGGCGTCCAGGATCCGGACGGCGTCGGCGTTCGCGTACTTCTTCGAACCCGCGGACGTCTCGGTGCGCTTGGCGCCCGCCGTCAGCCACGTCTGGAGGCTGCTCACCGCCGCCGCGGCCGTGGAGTCCGTGACCGGCGAGCTGTTGATCACCTTCAGCAGGTCGGGCAGCACGTCCTCGGCGCGCAGATCGGCGAGCGCCGCGTCCGCCATCGCCTTCACCAGCGACGTACGGGTGACCCCGCCGGCCTGGACCAGCTTCTTCACTCGGTCGTCGAGGAGGTTGCCGCGGTGCACCGAGCCCTCGCCCCAGGACGCGGCCGCGTAGTCCTTGGCCTGCCTGTTGTTCCAGGAGATGTAGTAGTCCTGGTCGACGGAGTTGGGGTGCTGGGCGGGCGGTGTGTAGTCGGCGGTGTTGCCCGCCGGGTTCCAGCCCCGCCACTCGTACGCGGGCTGCGCCCACACCGGGAACTCGCCGTCCACACCGCTCGCCCGCACCGGGTTGCTGCCGCTGTTGTAGTAAGCGGTGTGCTGCGCGTCGGCGTAGAACCAGTTGAAGGTGTAGTTGATGTGCTGCGCCGCGGCCTGGAAGTCCGCCGGGCCCTTCACGTAGTCCGGGTCGTTCAGCATCTGGAAGCCGATGATCGAGTCGACTTCGTGCTGGTAGGAGGAGCGCAGGCTGGTGTAGGCGACCTTCTTGCCGCCGACGGTCGCCCGGTACTCCACGGGTCCGTACTTCGTGCGCCAGACCCGCATCGTGTACGACCCGGCCGCGGTGCCGTCGGCGACGGTCGGCGTCCAGGAGTTCTTCTGCTCGATCTTCTCCATCGCGGTGCAGGTGCCGTGGTACAGGTAGTGGTAGTCGTCCTGGCAGAGTTCGACCGCGTAGCTGTCGATGATGTCCTGGCCCGAGGTCGTGGCACTCCACGCGTAGTCCTGGCCGCGGCCCAGCTCGACGTACATGCTCAGACCCGCGAAGGAGGCGCCGCGGGCGCTGATGCCGGGGCCCTGGATCTCCTGGAGCATGAGCAGCTGGGGCGCGAAGTAGCCGGTCTGCGGTCCGAAGACGGCTATCGGCTTTCCGCTCGCCGTGTGCTTGCCGCTCACCACCAGGGCGTTGGACATGCCGCGCCGGGCGGAACCGAGCGCCGTGTCGGCGGCCTTGGTGGAGGTGCCTTCGGCGCTCGCGGAGGCGGCGCTGCCGGTGCGGTCGTAGACCAGCGGTTCCTGGACGGCCGAGCCCGCGTCGGGCAGGGCCTCTCCCTTGGCGTCGGCGGGTTTGGTGGCGTACGGGAAACTCTCGCCGTCGTGCACGGTGAGGACGGCCTCGGGGTCGTTGCGCTCGCGGAAGGACTCCCAGACCCGGGTGCCCTCCTCGACGCCGAACTTGGACTGGGCGGCCATCAGGGAGAGCGCGTTGTCGACCTCGCCGCCACCGCCGGCGCCGAACAGCGAGCCGACGACGGAGGCGAGCGCCACCAGGTCGGTGACCTTGAAGTGGTCGATGGTGCCGGCGTTGGTGATCGCGTCCTTGTGGCCGGTCAGCACGTACTCGCCGGGGAAGTAGCGGCCGCTGTCGGAGGCGTCGATGTAGGCGTTGATACCGGCTATGTAGGCGTTGACATCATCGAGGGCCTGCTGCCCGCGGGCGCCGTTCTGGGCGACGGCGCTGTCGATCTGGGCCTGGAGGTCCGCCTCCGTGTAGGGGGCGCTGCGGTAGAACTGCTGCTCAAGGCCCTGGTTGGCGGCGGCGCCGCCCGCGAAGGAGGTCAACTGGCCGCGGCCGACGTGCCGGAAGAGGTCCATCAGCCACAGCCGGTCCTGGGCGGCCGCGTAGCCTGCTCCGAACTCGGTGCCGTAGCGGGTGGTGCCGGTGATGTGCGGTACACCGGTCTTCTTGTCCCGGACGATCGTGACGTCGGTGCGGCCGGCCGGCTTCTCGCTGGAGGCGACCTGGTCGGCGGCGACCCCGAACGACGCGTCGTTGAAGAAGGTGTTGATCTTCGCGTCGGTGAGCCCGGAGTAGCCCGTGGCCAGGTTGGCGTAAGGGCCGAGCTGGTCCTCGGCGTGGTCGGGCTGGGTGCCGAATGCCTGGTTGAGCAGGATCTGCGCGAGGGTCGCGTTGCCGTTCTGGCCGGGCGGGAGGATGTCGGAACACCGTCCGCCGCAGTAGTCGGCGGCGGCCGCCGCCCGGGTCGCCGTCGGCTCCGCCGCCGCCACCTGCTGGGTGAGCGGGGAGAGCAGACCTGCGATCAGAGCACATACGGACGCCGTCTTCAGGAACCCGGTGCGTCTGCCGGGAGTTCTCAGTTTGTCGAACAACACGTTGTGTGGGGTGCGCCGTGCCATGGCAGCTCCTACCGACGGGGGTTGGCCGGACGTTACCGCCGGTATCCCCGAGAGTGAAGATGAACATGCGTCACTTTTCGGAGTCGCCGCAGCCGTTGTCCGCCGTCAAGCGGGGGCGCCTTATGGCGGGCATCGGAAATCGGATGGAGCCGAATCGCGCATCGGTACGTCTATTCGGCGACGTCGCGCGAGTTCCGACCACGACGCCGAAACGACCGAAAAACAGGTGCAGGTGTGACGGAGGTGCAGAGCGATGGCTGGTTTCCGGAGTCTGGCGAGACAGGTGGGCGACCCGCGGTGCGACCTGGCGCTGAGGCGCTACTCACTCCGCAAGTGCCTTGAGCGTTTCGCCCCTTATGGGCACAGAGCGACATGGGACCATCTGTGCTCGCGGGCCGGGTTCGACCCGGAGGACCGATCTCCCGATCCGGCGCGTCTGGTGGCCGCGCTGGAGGAGCTGGAAGAGGCACGCGCGGTCTGGCTGGGCTACGAGGGGGAGTTCGCCCAGCGCCGCAGGAGGGAGAAGCAGGACGGGCTGCGCCGACCGGGCAGCGTGGACGACTGGCACCGGCTGACCTGGGGCGGATTCGGGGTCGCCTGGTGCGACGACCCGCGGGTCCACCCCCGTGAACCACTGGCCGAAGTACTGCGGCGACTGATCGCCGCACTGAACCGCGCACCGGGATCGACCTGCCCGGTGTGCGCAGGAGAACGCCTCGTCTGGAAGTACGACCTCGACCACGAACCCTCATCCGGCCCGGTCTGCACGGAGTGCGGGATTCTCGTACCGCGACCCGTGCTCACGCCCGAGGCGCTGGCGTACGCGCGGCGTGGGCGGCTGCTCATGTCGGCCTGACCGACCGGGGGTGCGCCGGGGATGCCGCACCCCCTGTCCTGGCCCGACCCGAAACACCCTTGTCCTGTCCACACCTTTATGTCCGGCCCATTTCAGAGCATTCGACTCACACCACCCCAATTCACTAAACTCTTCTGTTTGTTCTCATGTGCTTTGCCAAGTCTCATTCCCGGCGGGCCTTTCCGGCCAGTTCGTCGGGATCTCACGGCGTCGACGCGACCTTGAGTGGTCGGCGCTGCCGGACCACGGCTGCGTCACCCGGCACGAGGACGGCGCGGAGGAGATCGCCGGACCGCTGATCGACCGGGGCGTCGGCGTCGAGGCGGGCATCCGGTCGGGGACGGACGGTGCGGCCCGCTTCGCGGCCTCGCCCCTCGCACGGAAGGTGCTGCGGGTGCCGGCCGAGGTGACCGGCCCGGACCCGGACACCGCCCCGGAGTCGGCGCGTGCGCTCCTCGCCGACCTGGGTTCCGCCGACGGCGGGCCCGTGCTGCTGCACGGCGAGTGCCTGGGCGCATGGCCGGTGCTGCGGCCGGCCGGGCGGCTGCGGCGGGCCACGCGCATCGGTCCGGAGGACACCCTGCTGCTGCCGGGCGGACAACCGGCCCGCTCCGACGCCGAGTTGGTCACGGCCGGCCTCACCGAGTACCGCCGCAGCCGGGCCCGGGGCGGATGACTGACTGCCCGGGAGCAGGCAGTCACGCCCGCGCCACCAGAAGCGAGCGGTCACGGCGCCGTCGTGGCGCACGGGCCAGGTGGCGGCCACGGCCCGCGCGGCGCTCAGCACCCCGCGCTCCCTGCTCAGTGCTCGCGTTCCGCCATCAGACGGGACCCGGAGCCGCGAGCGCCGAAGGCGTCGTCCGGGTTCGACAGGACACAGCTCTCCAGGGAGAGGCAACCGCAGCCGATGCACTCGGTGAGGTGGTCGCGGAGCCGGTTCAGCTGGCTGATCCGCTCGTCCAGTTCGGAGCGCCACGCCTGCGAGAGCCGGGCCCAGTCCTCGCGGGTCGGGGTGCGTTCCTCGGGGAGTTCGGCGAGGGCCTGACGGATCGTGGCCAGCGGGATGCCGACCCGCTGGGCAGCCCGGACGAAGGCGACGCGGCGCAGCGTGTCACGGGTGTAGCGGCGCTGGTTGCCGGAGGTCCGGCGGCTGCTGATGAGCCCCTTGGACTCGTAGAAGTGCAGGGCCGAGACGGCGGCGCCGCTGCGCGCGGACAACTGGCCGACGCTCAGCTCATGGATCTTCTCCGTGATCTGGGGCACCCCGCAGAGCCTACCCACCGCTCCAACCGGGCGTTCCGTTGACATTGCCCCCCGCTCCGGCCGGACGTTCCGTTGACATCGCCCCCGCTCCGGCCGGGCGCTGCCGTTGACATTGTCCCCCGCCCCGACCATGCTAAGCAGTTGCTTAGCGGTGAGCGATGTCGAGCAGGAGAGGCCGGGACGAGGAACATGGCAGAACCGAGGATCTTCACCTCCGCCGACGAGCTGAAGGCGGCCGTGGGCGAGCAGCTGGGACACACCGACTGGCTGGAGGTCGACCAGAAGCGGATCGACCTGTTCGCGGAGGCCACCGGTGACCACCAGTGGATCCACGTCGACCCGGAGAAGGCCGCCGCCGGGCCGTTCGGCGGCACCATCGCGCACGGGTACCTGACCCTGTCGCTGCTGCCCCTCTTCGGCCCGCAGCTGCTCCGGGTGGACGGCGCGACGATGGGGGTCAACTACGGCACCAACAAGGTGCGGTTCCCCGCGCCCGTCCCGGTCGGGTCCCGGCTGCGCGCCACCGCGCGGATCACCAGCGCCGAGGACGTCGCCGGCGGTGTCCAGCTGACCGTCGTCTTCACCGTGGAGCGGGAGGGCGGCGACAAGCCGGTGTGCGTGGCGGAGTCGGTCTCCCGCTACTACCTCTGAGACCGCGCCTCGGCGACCGGCGCGGCCGTCGGGCACCGCCCGGCGGACCGGGGCCTTACCCGGCCCCGACCATCCGCAGCACGAGGTCGGCGTAGAGCGCGCCGACCTCCTCGGGGGTGCGGGGGCCGTCCACGTTGAACCAGCGGGCCACGTCGATGCACAGGGACAGCACCGCGAGGGTCGTGCCGTGCACGTCGAGGACGTCGAACTCACCGGACGCCACGCCGTCCTGGACGATCCCGCGCACCTCGGCGTCGACCTGGCGGCGCAGCGCGAGGATCTCGGCGCGGGCGTCCGGGCCGAGCGCGTCCAGTTCGTACTGCACGACCCGCGCGGTGGTCCGCCGTCCGGCGTGCCAGCGGACGAAGGAACTCACCGCGTCGGCCAGCCGCTCCGTGGCGCTGCCCGGGCCCCGCGCGGCCGTGCGCAGGATGTCCAGCGCCTTGTCGTGGCCGATGCGGCTGATCCGGTGGAGGAGCTCTTCCTTGGTCTTGTAGTGGATGTAGAGCGCGGCCGGGCTCATGCCGGCGCGGCCCGCGATGTCACGGGTCGTCGTCGCGTGGTAGCCCCGCTCGGCGAAGGCGTCCACGGCGGCGACGAGCAGCCGCCGGGCCGCGTCAGGGGTGACCTCGTCCCACGGCTCGGCCTCGCCGCCGGCCGTCTCCTCCGCCGTACTCATCGCTCGTTCGCCCCTCTCGGTGACAGGAGCTACACCATACCGTCCGCGGATGAGCGAGCGCTTAGCATGCCCGCTCAGAGCTTCTCGAAGGGGTCGTGCTCGGCGAGCAGCTTCTCCAGCCGGGCCTGGTCGACCCGGCTGACGATCCGCCCGGCCTCCTGGCGGTCCCGGATCACCTTCGCCAGGGTGAAGGCGGAGGTCACCAGGTACAGGACCGCGATCCCGAGGAAGGCGCGCACCCAGCCGTCGGTGCGCAGGTGGTAGATGCCTGCGGAGGTCGCCGCCAGGGCCACGGCGAAGGAGGCCACGGCCTGGCCGTAGAACGCGGTGGTGCTCTGCTGCTTGACCGGTGTGTCGCTCATGGGGACGAGCTTCGGCACGCCCGGCGCGCGGCGCATCCGTCCGGGTACTCAGACGGCTACTCACGCATCGGCGCCCGCGGCCCACCGGCACCCCACCCCGCACGCGTCGGCGCCCGCGGCCCACCGGCACCCCACCCCGCACGCGTCGGCGTCCCGGCTCGTCGGCACCCCCGGCGCTCAGAACGCCGAAACCCCCGTCAGCGCCCGGCCGATGAGCAGTTTCTGGATCTGGCTGGTGCCCTCGTAGAGGGTCATCACCCGGGCGTCGCGCAGCAGTTTGCCCGCCGGGAACTCGTCGATGTAGCCGTAGCCGCCGAAGACCTGAAGGGCGTTGCCGGCGGCGCGGACGGCCGCCTCGGAGGCGAAGAGTTTGGCCTTGGAGGACTCGACGGCGAACGGCAGGCCGCGGTCGATCAGGTCGGCCACCCGCCAGGTCAGCAGCCGGGCCGCGTCCACGTCTACGGCGATGTCGCTGATCAGCTCCTGGACCAGTTGGTGGCGGGCGATGGGCACGCCGAACTGCTCGCGCTCTCCGGCGTAGCCGACGGCCGCGTCCAGCGCGGCCTGGGCTATGCCGACGCAGCCCGCCGCCACCGACATCCGCCCTTTGGCGAGCGCCGACATCGCGACCGCGAAGCCCTTGCCCTCCGGGCCGAGCATCGCCGAGGCCGGGACGCGGACGTCCGTCAGGACCAGTTCGGCCGTCGCCTGGCCGCGCAGGCCGAGCTTTCCGTGGATGGCGCGGCGGGTCAGGCCCGGGATGCCGGTGGGCACCAGGAAGGCGGAGACGCCCTTGTGGCCGGGCGCGTCCGTGGAGCGGGCGAAGAGAAGGACGACGTCGGCCCAGGTGCCGTTCGTGATGAAGGTCTTGGTGCCGTTGACGACGTAGCAGTCGCCGTCGCGCACCGCCCGGGTGGTCAGGTTGCCCGCGTCGGAACCGGTGCCCGGTTCGGTCAGACCGAAGCAGCCGAGGTACCCGCCGGACGTCAGCCCCGGCAGCCAGCGGCGCTTCTGCTCCTCGCTCCCCCAGGCCGCCACCGACTTCGCGACCAGCCCGAGGGAGACGGACACGATGCCCCGGACCGAGGAGTCGCCACGGCCCAGCTCCTCCGTGACCAGGCAGTACGCCAGGTGGTCGCCGCCCGAGCCGCCGTACTCCTCGTCGACGGTGAGGCCGAGGAAGCCGACCTCGCCGAGCTTCTTCACGATGCCCCGGTCCACCTCCTCGGCCCGGTCCCAGGCGGTGGCGTGGGGGGTGATCTCGCGCTCCACGAAGTCCCGCGCGAGCTGCCGGACGGCGGTCTGCTCCTCGCTGAGTCCCAGGTTCACCACGAGATCACCCCTGCGGAAGACGGATTCCTGAACGCCACGGCCCTGCCCTGGGCACCAGGACTTTAAATTACCACTGCTAGTTTTTTGTCGCAGCCCTACTATGTGCGCCATGGCCCGACCGCGCAAGCCCCTCCTCAGCACCGACCGGATCGTCCGGACGGCACGGGAACTCGTGGACGCGGAGGGCCTCGCGGCCGTCTCGACCCGCCGGCTCGCCGCCGAACTCGGCGTGAGCGGGCCCTCGCTCTACAACCACTTCCGCACCAAGGACGAGATCCTGGAGGCGGTCGCCGACTCGGTCAGCGGCCAGGTCGACCTGTCGATGTTCGAGGACGGCCGGGACTGGCGGGCCGCGCTGCACGACTGGGCCGTCTCCTACCGGGCCGCCCTGCGCGACCACCCCCACCTCGTACCCGTCTTCGCGCGCGGTCCCGGCCGCCGGCCCGCGGCGCTGCGCCTCGCCGACGCCGTCTACGGCGCGATGGTCGACGCCGGCTGGCCGCCCGCGCAGGCCACCTCCATCGGCGCGCTGATGCGGTACTTCGTCATGGGCTCCGCGCTCGGCTCGTTCGCCGGGGGATTCGTGGACGACGAGAGCGCCTACGACCCCGCCGACTACCCGCACCTCGGACAGGCCCACCGCCTGGCCGAACAGCAGGAGAAGATCGACGAGCGCGCCTTCGAGACGGGGCTGACGGCCCTGCTGGACGGGCTGGCACAGCAGTACGAGCGGGTCGCGCGTTCGCAGCGGTGACCGCTCGCCCAGGTTAGGCCGCGGCGATCCGGTGCGGTGACCGCGGGCCCGGTGCTGCGGTGACGGCGAGCCCAGCGCGGTGACGGTGCGACCGGCGCGGTGACGCGGCAGGCCGGTACGGCGACCCGACCGGTGGAGAAGCACTGGTGCGGTGACAGGGCCCGCCCGGTACGTCTGCGGCGGACCGGTGGGCCGACGGACCGATGCGACGGCGGCCGGTCCGGTGCGACGTGGGTGCGCGGCGGTGCGGTGACGGTTCGGCGGCGGCCGAACCGTCCATGGGTGATCCTGGGGACATGACCGTCGAAGACCCTCGGGCCCCGGGACTCGCGGCGCTCGCCGGACTGCTCGCCGACGAGACCCGGGCGGCCTGCCTGCTGGCCCTGCTGGACGGGAGGGCCTGGACCAACGGCGAACTCGCCCGGCACGCCGGGGTCGCCGCGTCCACGCTCAGCGAGCACCTGGGCAAGCTGGTCGCGGGCGGCCTGCTCGCCGAGGAACGGCAGGGGCGGCACCGGTATGTGCGGCTCGCCGACGAGCGGGTGGCCCAACTCGTCGAGGAGCTGACCGCCCGGGTCGGCCCCGAGGCGGCGGCACGGCGCCCGCGCACGCTGCGGGAGGCGGGCGCCGGATCCGCGCTGGCCCGCGGGCGCACCTGCTACGACCACCTCGCCGGGCGGCTCGGCATCGCGATCACCGACGCGCTGACCGCGCGCGGGCTGCTCGGCCTCACCGGCGGGCCGGCGGGCGCCGCCGCGGCCGGTCTCCCGGTACCGGTCGGGGCGGCGCCACGACCGGCGCGGGCGGAGCGGACCAGCGGGTTCGCGCTCACGGACGCGGGACTCCAGTGGTTCGGCGACGTCGGCATCGGGCTGCCGCGCACCGGCCGCCGGCCGCTGGCCCGCGCCTGCCTCGACTGGACCGAGCGCCGCCCCCACCTGGCGGGCGTCGCGGGCGCCGAGCTGTGCCGGCACGCCCTGCACGCGGGCTGGTGCGTGCGCATCGGCTCCGGGCGCGCCGTGAAGGTGACGGGCGCCGGCGAGCACGCGCTGTCGCGACTGCTGGGCATCGACCCCGGCACACTGCGCTGAGCCGGACTGCCCCGCACCCGGCACCCGGCACCCTGCGCCGAGCCGAGCCGAGCCGGTCCGGCACGGGCGCGGCGGGCGCGGGCGCGGCGCCGAGCGGCCCCGTCAGCGCGGCACCGGCTCGGCAGCTCACAGGAGCACCAGCGCCCGGCCGCCCCTGCCCGTCAGCATGTTGTCGAAGGCCGCCGGGATGTCCGCCAGGGCGATGCGGTCCGTCACCAGCCCGGACAGGTCCAGCCGGCCCGCGCGTACGTGCTCGGCGAGGAGCGGCAGGTCGCGGGCCGGGTCGCTGTTGCCGTAGACGCAGCCGGTCAGGGTACGGCCCCAGTGGAAGATCTCCAGGGCGTTGAAGGTGATCTGCTCGTCCTTGCCGCCGATGCCGACCACCGTGGTCCGGCCGCCGCGGCGGGTGGACTCCCAGGCGGCCCGGATGGTGGCCGCACGGCCCACGCACTCGATGCCGACGTCGACGCCCTGCTTGTCGGTCAGGGCCCGGATCCGGCGCGGAACGGTGGCGTCGGCGAGGAGGAAGTCGGTGGCGCCCGCGCCACGCGCCAGTTCCTCCTTGTACGGGGAGGCGTCGACGGCGACGATCCGCGCGGCGCCCGCGATCCGCGCCGCCTGGAGTGCGGCGAGGCCCACTCCGCCGGCCCCGAACACCGCGACCGTCTCCCCCGGCCGCACCCGCGCCGCGTGGTGCACGGCGCCGTAGCCGGTCAGCACGGCGCAGCCGAGGAGGGCGGCCTCGGCGAGCGGCACGCCGTCGGGCACCGGCAGCACGCAGGCCGCCGGCACCACCGTCTCCTCGGCGAACGCGGCCACGTTGAGGCCGGGATGCAGGTCGGTGCCGGTCACGGTGCGGGCGTACACGTCTGCGGCGCCGTTCAGGGCGTTGGCGCACAGCCACACCTCACCGAGCGCACAGGCGTGGCAGCGACCGCAGGACGGCGCCCAGTTGAGGACGACGGGGGTGCCGGGCGCGACCCCGGTGACCCCTTCGCCCACGGCGGCGACCGTACCGGCGCCCTCATGGCCGAGGACGGCCGGGACCGGCACCCGCATGGTGCCGTCGGAGAGGGACAGGTCGGAGTGGCAGACGCCGACGGCCGCCAGGCGCACCCGGACCCGGCCGGGACCCGGGTCCGGCAGGTCGATCTCGGTGATCTCCAGCGGGGCCCCGACGGCGGGCAGGACGGCGGCTCGTACGGCCATGGCTGTTGAACTCCCTCAGAACTGGAGCGACTTGGTCTGGAGGTACTCGGTGAGCCCGTGCGTGCCCAGTTCCCGGCCCACTCCGGACTGCTTGTGGCCGCCGAAGGGGGCGAGCGGATTGAACCGGCCGCCGTTGATGTCGACCTGCCCGGTGTCCATGCGCCGCGCGAAGGCCACCGCCCGTGCCTCGTCGCCCGCCCAGACGGCGCCGGCCAGGCCGTAGACCGTGCCGTTGGCGATGCGCAGCGCGTCCTCCTCGTCGGTGTAGCGGAGGATCGTGAGGACCGGGCCGAAGATCTCCTCCTGCGCGATGCTCATCTCCGGTGTCACGTCCGCGAACACCGTGGGGCGTACGTAGTAGCCCTTCTCGCGCGGGGCGTCGGCGCCGCCCGCGACCAGCCGGGCGCCCTCGGCCCGCCCGCGCTCGATGTGACCGCGCACCCGGGCCCGCTGCTCGGCGCTGACCACCGGGCCGATGCGGTCGCCGTACTTGGCCGCCGCGGTCTTCGCCAGCGCCACGGCCTCGTCGTACTGGTCGGTGTGCACGAGCATCCGGGTCCAGGCGCTGCACGTCTGCCCGGAGTTGGCCATCACGTTGGCGACGCCGACGGCCACGGCTCGGGCGAGGTCGGCGCCGGGCAGGATGACGTTGGCGGACTTGCCGCCGAGTTCGAGGGCGACCTTCTTGACGGCCGCGCCCGCGGCGGCGCCGATCCGCCGGCCCACGGCGCTGGAGCCGGTGAAGGAGACCAGATCGACGCCCGGGTGCTCGACGAGGGCCTGTCCGGCGACCGGGCCGAACCCGGTGACCAGGTTGAACACGCCGGCGGGCAGGCCCGCCTCGTGCACCGCCTCGGCGAACAGCTGGGCGACGAGCGGGGTGTTCTCGGCCGGCTTGAGGACCACCGTGCAGCCCGCGGCCAGCGCCGGGGCGACCTTGGCGACGATCTGGTGGAGGGGGTAGTTCCAGGGGGTGATCGCGCCGACCACGCCGACTGGTTCGTGGTGGACGACCGAGTTGCCGACCCGCTCCTCGAAGACGTGGGCCGCGGCCAGTTCGGCGTAGGAACCGGCGACCGAGATCGGCAGGGCCGCGTGGACGGCACGGGAGAACTCCAGCGGCGCGCCCAGTTCCGCGGTGACCGTCTCCGCGATCTCCTCCTTGCGGGCGGTCAGGACGTCCCGCAGGGCGGCCAGCCGGGCGGCCCGGTCGGCGGGCGCGGTCGCCGCCCACCCGGGGAGGGCGGCCCGCGCGGCGCGCACGGCGGTGTCGACGTCCGGGGCGGCGCCCGCCGGTACCCGGCCGACGACCTGTTCGTCGACGGGGTTCACCACCTCGATCACGTCCCGGCCCGCGGCGGGGCGCCAGGCGCCGTCGATGTACAGGGCGTCGTGTGCCTTCATGGTGCGTCCTCCTGGCGGGCGGTCGTCCGATCACAAACTAGCGGTGTTAGTTTTCTGGCGCCAGGGGTCGCGCGGCGTCGCCCGGGACGGGACCGGCGCCGACGACGGCCGGAGGCGGTCGGCGCCGGCGGGACGGACCTGGAATCCGTCCGCACGCCCCGGCCGTCAGTCCAGCACCCGCGCCAGATACGCGCGCAGCAGTTCCCGGGTCTCGGCGATGATCGCCTCGTCGCCCTCCGGGGCCACCCGGAAGGCGAGGTGCACGAGGGTGTCGGCGGTCTCCACGGCGACCAGGAAGATCCGTCGCAACTCCGCGTCGGGGGCGCGGCCGAGATAGCCGGCGAGCAGGGCGGTGAGGTTCTCCGCGACGCGGTGGTTGGGCTCCGCGGGCCGGTCGCCGACCGGGATCTGGTTGCCGAAGTCCACCAGGGAGAAGCCGGGCGCGGTGCGCTTCATGGCCAGGTACTCGTCCAGCACGGCGTCCACGGCCGCCCGCCAGTCGCCCAGCCTTGCGCCCTTCAGGCGCCGGGTGACGCGCTCGGAGTAGCGGTCGAGGTTGCGCTGGGCGAGGGCGTCCGCCATCTGCCGTTTGTTGCCGAAGAAGCGGTACACGGAGCCGATGGGCACGCCGGCGCGCGCCGCGACGGCCCGGGTGCTGAGGGCGTCGTAGCCGACCTCGTCGAGGAGGTCGGCGCAGGCGTCCAGGATCCTGGTCAGCCGCTCGGCACTGCGCCGCTGGACGGGGGCGCGGCGCAGCGATGTCGCGTCGGGCACGGGCTTCATGATGCCTTTCGGGCGGAATCCGGTGAACCTCTCCCCACAGTACGGAGGTCGGCGGCCCGTGCGTCCACCCGCACCCGCGCCCTTGCGCGCGACCGCCGCACCGCACCGCTCCCCCGGGACGCAGCACCCGTCCGGGTCGGCGCCGATCCCCCGGCCGAACCGCCCTCAGGGCCACCCCGACCTCCCGGCCGAACCACCCCTCGGAGCTGCCGCCCCCGCTCCCCGGGCCGATGCGCTCCTCAGGACCGGCCCCCGCTCCCCCGGGCCGCGCCGTGCGCCGGGCACCGGGTCCGCCGGGTTCACTTGCCGGCGCCGCTCCCCACCGCCGGTGCGCCCGGTGGGACGGTCGGGGCCGGGGCGGTCCCGACGCCCGGCGAGCCGGCCGGGAAGGACCCGGCCCCGGGGCCGGATCCGGACCCGGTCTCCGCCCCCGACGCGGTGACGTCGGCGGTGCTCTCGACCGCCTTGCCGTGCACCGCCCACACCGTGCCGTCGTCGGCGTACAGGCGCGCGGTGATCTGATGGGTGCCCTGCGGGATGAGCCGGGCGGCGAGGTGGTGGCTCGGGGTGCGCAGCCGGGCGACCTGCTCGCCGTCCACGAACAGGTGGGCGAGACCGCGACCGGTCCGCGCCCGCTCCGTCGCGCCGCCCGCCGAGAACCGGAAGTCGTGGACGGTCAGCCGTACGTCCCAGCCGCCGACGGCGTCGGGGGTCACCTCGATGCCGACGCCGGGTGCGCCGTCCTCGGGCACCTCGCGGTAGCGCCGGTCCTGGTCGTCCCTCTTGTCGAGCAGCCGGCCCGCCGGCACGGACGGCTTCGCGCCGCCCCCGTCGTGCGCCGCGCCGGTCCCGCATCCCGCCACGCCGACCGACAGCAAGGCGCAGACGGCGAGCGTGCTGAGCGTTCCACGGGTCCACGGCATGCGAGGGAGCGTAGAACACGGGTCCGGGGCCCCGGATCCCCCTGGAGTCGGGGGTTCCGGCCGGCGTCCTCCCTCTCAGGGAGCAGCCGGACCGTCCGTCGGCCGCGGGACACGCGAAACCCCTTGTGCCCGCGCAACCGTATTCCTATGGTGATCAATAGGAATGGTGAGGGCACCGGATCCGGGTTCGCGAGGGAGCGATCATGAGCGAGGACGCGCGCAAGACCGCCGAGGGACTGGCCTATCTCTGCGGCTTCGGCAACGAGCACACCTCGGAGGCGGTGCCCGGCGCCCTGCCGGAGGGCCGCAACTCGCCGCAGCGCGCCCCGCTCGGGCTGTACGCGGAGCAGTTGAGCGGCACGGCGTTCACCGAGCCGCGGGCGCGCAACCGCCGCTCCTGGCTGTACCGCATCCGCCCGTCCGCCGCGCACCCGGCGTTCACCCGCACCGACAACGGCGGGCTGCGCACGGCCCCGTTCGCCGAGACGGCGCCCGACCCGAACCGGCTGCGCTGGAACCCGCTGCCCGCGCCGCCCGCCGGGACGGACTTCCTCGCCGGGCTGTGGACCCTCGGCGGCAACGGCGACGCCACCGTCCGCAGCGGTATGGCGGTGCACCTCTACCACGCCAACGCCTCGATGGAACGGGTCTTCGGCGACGCCGACGGAGAGCTGCTGATCGTGCCGGAGCGCGGCGGGCTGCTGCTGCGCACGGAACTCGGCCTGCTGCGTGCGGAGCCCGGCCACGTGGCGCTGATTCCGCGCGGGGTGCGCTTTCGCGCGGAGCTGCTGGACGAGACCGCCCGCGGCTACGTGTGCGAGAACTACGGCTCGCCGTTCCAGCTGCCGGACCTCGGTCCGATCGGCGCCAACGGGCTGGCGGGCGCCCGGGACTTCCGGGCGCCCCTCGCCGCGTTCGAGGACGTCGAGGGACCGGTGGAGGTGGTGAACAAGTTCTGCGGCAACCTGTGGACCGCCGTCTACGACCACTCGCCGCTCGACGTGGTCGCCTGGCACGGCAACCACGTCCCGTACGTCTACGACCTGCGCCGCTTCAATGTGCTCGGAACCATCTCGTACGACCACCCGGACCCGTCGATCTTCACCGTGCTCACCTCGCCCTCCGACACCCCCGGGCTCGCCGGTGTCGACTTCGTGGTGTTCGCGCCGCGCTGGCTGGTGGGCGAGGACACCTTCCGGCCGCCCTACTTCCACCGGAACGTGATGAGCGAGTACATGGGCCTGATCGAGGGCGCGTACGACGCCAAGGCGGAGGGTTTCGTGCCGGGCGGCGGCTCGCTGCACAACATGATGTCGGCGCACGGCCCGGACCGGGCCACGTTCGACCAGGCGAGCACCGCCGAGCTGAAGCCGCAGCGGATCGACGACGGCCTCGCGTTCATGTTCGAGACCCGCTGGCCGGTCACGCTCACCGCGCAGGCGGCCCGCGCAAACCACCTCCAGCAGAACTACGACGGCGTCTGGCGGGGCCTCGAACGACACTTCCGCCCGTTGCGCTGAACGGTCGCGACAGGTACGGATAGCCCGGTGACATCATTCGCCCCGGACTCGATCGTCCTGAACCGCAAGCTGCCGCTCTGGTATCAGGTGTCGCAGTCCCTCCGCGCCTCGATACTCGGCCGCTCACCCCAGGACTCGCTGCGGCTGCCCACCGAGGAGCGGCTCGCGGAGCACTACGGGGTGAGTGTGCTGACCATGCGGCAGGCGCTGAAGGAGTTGGAGGGCGAGGGGCTGATCAGCCGGCACCGCAGGCGCGGCACGTTCATCGAGCCCGGCGCACGGCGGGGCTCCCCGGTGCGGCTGCTCGGCTCGGTGGACGCGATCGTCGCCCAGCAGTCCGGGATGACGACCGAGCTGCTGGAGCGCGGTCCGGCGGCGGTGCCGGGCGAACTCGCCGAGTACTTCCCGGACCTGGCCGAGGTGGAGACGTACCACCGGCTGCGGTGCGACGAGGGCAGCGGCGAGCCGACCAACCACGCCCGCAACTACGTCCGTCCGTCGCTGGCCCGGCGCTTCGCCCCGGAGGACCTGGTCCGCTGGCCGATGACGAAGGTGCTGCGGGACGTCGTGGGCGCGGACATCGGCCGCATCACGGACACCGTGGAGGCCCGGCTCGCCGACCCGGAGACGGCACGGCTGCTCCAAGTGCCGTTGCTCAGCCCGATCCTGCACTACACGGGCGTGATCTACGACGCGGCGGGCCGGGTGCTGGACGTGGCGGTCATCCACTACCGCGGGGACCGCTTCTCCTTCACGGTCACCCTCGAAGCCACCTGACCCCGGCGGCTCCGGGCCCGCCCGCGCGCGGAAGGTCGTACCATGCCCAGCGTGACGCACGACGACGCTCCGCTGCTCGCGGACCTCATGCCGTGGTCCGTCGCACCGCCGCGGATCGGCCGGGGGTGGCCGGCGGCCCCCGACCCCGGTTCCCTGCGGGCCCGCTGGGACGCCCTGGTGAAGGCCGCGGGTCCGGACCGGGAGACCCTGTTCGAGCCGACCCGTTCGCGCACGCTGCACTCGGCCGTCGGCCAGTTGCCCGGCCAGCCCGGTGGCACCGAGCGGCTGGCACGGGCGGCGGGCCCGTGCCCCGAGCCGGTCCGCGTGCTCGCCGCGCCCTTCGACGAGCAGTGGCTGATCCCCGACCAGCGGCTGATCGACTCGGCCCGCCCGGAGCTGTGGCGGGTGACGGACGGACACCAGGTGTTCGCCGTGGAGACGGCCGAGGAGGGACCGGGCCCGCTGCTCCTGGCGACGTCGCTGCTGCCCGTCCTGCGCCCGGGGCGCGTCCGGCCGCTGTACCGGCGGCCGGGCGGCCACGAGCCCAATCTGGCGCCCGGCCTGCTGGACCACCTGGGCGCCCGCCTGGGCCTGTCCCCCACGCCCCTGGACGTGCTGGCCTGGGTGCTGGCGGCGGCCCGTCCGGGCCCGGCGGTGCCGCTCACCGAGGACCCCGGACTGTGGTCGCGGGGGGTGGCGCTGGGCCGTCGCCTGCTGTGGCTGATGCGCCGCGACGGCGAGCGCCCCAAGCTCCCCGGCGGCCGCCGCCCCTACGTCCGCGCCCCGCTTCCACCGCGCCCCGAAACCGTCGGCTACGACCGGGACGAGGAGTGCCTCCGGTTCGACGAGGGCCGCATCGCGCCGGTCCCGCCCGGGGCCTGGGACTTCGAGGTGTCCGGAGTGCGGGTGCTGGAGGAGTGGTTCACCGCGCGGACGGCCGCGGCCGCGCCCGGCACCCTGGCCGCCGTCCGCCCGGCGGTCTGGCCGCAGACCTGGACGTCGGAACTGCTCGAACTGATCACGGTGCTGGCGCTGCTGGCGGACCTGCGCTCGGAGCTGTCCGAGTTGACGGTGACCTCCCCGATCACGGCCGCGGAGCTGCGCGCGGCGGCCGTGCTCCCGCCGCCGGACTTCTCCCGCCGGCCGGCCTCGGTCCTCGACCACCACGAGGAGGGCCCGGAGGGCCAGTTCGCGCTGATCTGAACGGGCCGGACGAAGCCCCTGGAGGCCGGTGGTGCCGCGGGGCACGGACGACCACAGGCACCGCCCGGCCGGCGGGGTGCTCAGGCGAACGCGTCGAAGGAGTCGAGGACGCGGTCCAGGGCGCGTTGGAAGACCGCCTCCAGATCGATCGGCCCGGGATCCTCCGCGAAGGCCGCGGCCAGGTGCGGATAGGCGCCCGAGGCGATCCGGCCGCCGAGGTAGGCGATGCGGACCGCGTCCTCCTGCTCCTGGGTCCAGGGCAGCGAGCGGGTGCGCTCCGCGGTCTCCAGTTCGTTCCTGACGTAGGTCGTGACGACGCCGTTGAGCATCGCGATCAGTTCCAGCTTCGTGCCGGAGGCCGCGTCGAGCGGTTCCAGGCAGGCCAGACAGTGTTCGAGATAGCGCAGGGCGTTCGGGCTGAAGCCGTAGACGGGTGACATCAGCCGCGGCAGCCAGGTGTGCCGGTGCATCAGGGCGCGCGTCTGTCGCGCCACCCGGTTCATGTCCGCGCGCCAGTCCCCGTCGGGCCGCCACAGTTCGTGCTCGCCGCTGACCGCGTCCACCATCAGCTCGTACAGGTCCTCCTTGCGGGGGACGTAGTTGTACAGCGACATGGTGCCGCAGTCCAGTTGGGCCGCTACGTGCCGCATCGAGACCGCGTCGAGACCGTGCGCGTCGGCGATCCGCACGGCAGCTCCCGCGATGTCCGCGCGGGTGTACGCCGGTCTGGGGCCGCGTCCCGTGCGCTCGGGTCGGGCCCAGATCACTTCGGGAACGGCCGCTCGGGCTGCCATGGATCATCACCTCGCGCTCCCATCCTAGTTACGTACGGCGTACGTAGTGCGCTATGGTCGGCCCATGGATACTACGTACGCTGTACTTAGTGAAGGACTGGAGAAGCGGTTCGGCACCGTGCACGCCCTGCGCGGACTGGATCTGGCCGTCGCGCGCGGCACGGTCTGCGGACTGCTCGGCCCGAACGGGGCGGGGAAGACGACGGCCGTGCGGCTGCTCGCCACGCTGCTGCGGCCGGACGCGGGTTCGGCCCGGGTCGCGGGGCACGACCTCGTACGGGAGGCCGCGGCGGTACGCCGCCGGATCGCCGTCACCGGGCAGTACGCGTCGATCGACGGCGACCTCACCGGACGGCAGAACCTGCGGCTGTTCGCGCGCCTGCACCGGGTGCGCGGCCCGGCCGAGCGCGCCGCGGACCTGCTCGACCGGTTCGGACTGACCGAGGCCGCCGACCGGCGGGCGGCCACCTACTCGGGTGGCATGCGGCGCCGGCTGGACCTGGCGGCGAGCCTCGTCCGCCGCCCCGGCGTGATCTTCCTGGACGAGCCCACCACCGGTCTCGACCCGGCCGGCCGGAGCCGGATCCAGGACGCGGTGCGCGAACTGGCGGCCGAGGGCACCACCGTGCTGCTGACCACGCAGTACCTGGAGGAGGCCGACCGGCTGGCCGACCGGGTCGCCCTGCTGGACCGGGGCCGGGTCGCGCACACCGGTTCGCCCGCCGAACTCAAGGCCGTCATCGGGGCCTACGCCGAGGTCGTCGTCGCGCACACCGACGCGCTGGTGCGGGCGGCCGGCGTCCTGGACCGGCTGACCGGCCACGAACCGGCGCTGGACCACGAGCGGCACACGGTGGGCGCGGTCACCACCGACGCCACCCTGACCCTGCCCCGTCTGGTGCGCGAACTCGACGCGGCGGGCGTGCCATTGCTGGACGCCCGGCTGCGCCCGCCGACCCTCGACGACGTCTTCCTCCGGCTGACCGGCGGGACGACGGGGGGTCCGGCCGGTGAGCGCACCGGGAACGGCGAGCACACCGGGAACGGCGAGCACACCGGGAACGGCGAGCACACCGGGAGCGGCGAGCGGACGGCGCCCGGCGGCGACCGGCGGAAGGAGCGTGCGGCATGAGCGCGTTGCTGCACGACGGTGCCGCGATGGCGGGCCGGCAACTGCGCCGGGTCCGCAACAGTCCGGGGGTCACGGTCCTGACCCAGGTCATGCCGGTGAACATGCTGCTGTTCTTCGGCTACGTCTTCGGCAGCGCGCTCGCCATGCCCGGCCGGGAGTACCGGTCCTTCCTGCTCCCGGGGCTGCTGGTGGCGACCGCGGCGGGCGGGATCATGACGGGGATGTTCCAGGCCGCCCAGGACTGGCACCGGGGCGTGACCGACCGTTTCCTGACGATGCCGGTGAGCCGGGCCGCCGTGCCGCTCGGCCAGGCCGTGGCGGACCTGGCCGTCTCCGCGCTCGGCACGGTGCCCCTGCTGCTGGTCGGGCTGGCCGTCGGCTGGCGGGTCGAGGGTCCGGCGGCCGGGGTGCCGGCGGCGGTGGGCCTGTTGCTGCTGTTCCGGTTCGCCTGTACGAGCATCGGGATGCTTCTCGGCCTGCTCACTCGGAGCGAGGAGGCCGCCGGGCAGCTCGGCGCCGCGACCTTCGTCCTGCCCCTGCTGTCCAACGCCTACATTCCCACCGACAACCTGCCGGGCGTGCTGCGTACGCTCGCCGAGTGGAATCCGATCAGCGCGGTGACCACCGCCCTGCGGGACCTGTTCGGCAATGCTCCGGTCCCGGCGAGCGCCGCCTGGCCGGTCGCCCATCCGGTCGCCGGGTCACTGCTGTGGAGCGTCGTGCTGATCGCGGTGTTCCTGCCGCTCGCCGTACGCCGGTACGCGCGCGGCGAGCGGTGAACGGCACACACCCTCGCCGGTCGTAGGGGCCGATCGCCGGCTGCCGGGAGCGGTGGTGGGAGGCGGGGATGCCGAGCGGGCCGGGGTGTGACCGTCGATGTGGTCGGTGGTGTCGCTGCCGTCCCGTCGTTCGCTGCCGGGCGGGGACGGGGAGCGGACGGGGGACGTGCGGGCGCTCGGACAGCGCGCCGCGGCGCCGCTGCGTGGCCGTGGGGATGACGGACGACGAGATCGCAGCGGTACGCCGAGGCGGCTTGCGGCCCTGGGCAGGTGCCCGTCGGTCAGTGCTTGTTGCCGCCGAACAGCGAGCGGCGCAGCCGCCGCAGCGGCGCGAAGAGGGAGACACGACGCACGCGCGTGTCCCGGTCGCTGCACTCCTGCCTGGAGTCACGCGCGGTCAGCTCACGCATCAGCGAGGTCGCTTCGGCCGCCTTCTGCTGCGGTATGGCGGGACCCGCCAGCACCGAGAGATGGCGGTCGAGGCGCGAACTGCTCGCGCTGCTCCCGCAGGTGATCGCAGGGACCCTCGCCCTGCTTCGCACTGTTATCTGCTCCATGTCACTCCCCACCCGTAACGAGTCCACCCGGCGCGGGCAGGGTAACCCTATCGCCCCATGCGGCCACTCGGGTATCACGCCCACAGTATTCACCTTCCCCGTAAGGAGGTTGACGATTACTCTCCGAATCCGACCGATTTCAGGGCGAGTTGCGCAACGGGCTGACTGGTGGGCCACAGAGTGCGACAGACCGACCGACGGTCACGGCGAGTGACGGCATGGAGCCGCTGCGTCCGGTTACCCCCGAGGGCGTGTCGTCGGGGGCGGGAGCAGGGGGACGGGGACGCGCACCGGGGCACTCGCACCACGTCGGCCGCACGGACATCGGGGCGACGAGAACGTGGGCGATCTCACGTGGCCGGGTCCGCCCGGCGTCGCGTCCCCCGGAAACGGACCGGTGCTCAAGGGGGCCGCAATCGCCGCCGGACGGGCCACCTCGTGGGGAAATCACGTGAGATGCCGTGCGGGGGACCCTGACGGCCGACGGACCGCCGGCGCACCCCGAGAGCGGGACGGCCGAGAACGCGATCGGCGTGGAGGTACCCGTTCCGGTGCGGGCGAGGTCCGGCCCGGTCGCGCCCTCCGTGACGTCTACGGCTACGGAGACCCCGACGGACGGGGCCTCCGCTGCGCCTTCGCACTCTCCGTCGGATCCGGCCTGCGCCCTGACGGATCAGTCGTTGTTGTTGAGCACCGGCAGGTAGCCGCCGGACTGGCCGGCCGCGGTGGGGTGGTACGAGGTGCCGATGTCGAGCCAGTTCACGCTGTGCAGCCAGGAGTCGCCGGAGCAGATCTCATGGCCGGTGAAGGTGGTGCGGACGTCGCCGAAGACGAAGCCGTGGGCGGCGGCGCGCTGGGAGATGACGCTGTTCATGTAGTCGGCCGCATCGTTGATCGCGGACCGCTTGGTCTCGGAGAGACCCACGCACGTCGCGCCCAGCTTGTAGAAGCGGGGGTAGCCGATCACGACGACACGGGCGGACGGGGCCTTGGACCTGATCGTCGAGTAGGTGGTGTCGAGCTTGCCGGGCAGCGTCGAGGCGACGTAGGACCGGGCGGTGTTGATCCGGGACAGGCAGGTGCTGTCGGAGTTGAGCACACAGGTCGTCATCACGTCGGCGAACCCCGCGTCGTTGCCGCCGATGGTGATGGACACGAGGCCGGTGGAGGAGTTGAGCGATCCCAGCTGGCCCGCGAGGACGTCGTCCGTGGTGGCGCCGGAGCAGGCGTTGAACGCGAACGACGACGGGGCGTGGGCCGCGTTGTACAGGTAGGGGTAGGCGTTGGTGCTGCGGTCGCAGTCACCACTGGAGCTGATGTAGCTGCCCGCTCCGACCCCGGAGGAGTAGGAGTCGCCGAGCGCCACGTAGCCGCCGGCCGCCGCGAGTTCGGACGCCTGCGCACTGGCGGCCCCGGTGAGGGCGGCACCGACGGCGAAGAGGGTCGAGATGAGGTATGCGGTAAGTCGGGAACGTCTCATGGAACCTCCCTTTAGCAGCATCTCTGCCTCAACTGTGGTACCAGCTACGCGTGTTGACTGGAAGTGTTCATGCCAATTCTTTTCCCGTCCGGACCTGATCGACTCCGCCCGTTCACCGATCGAGTGATTTCGCGTTCATGACAGCTTTGTTGACAGCTCGTCAACAGCCTTGTTCTACGCCCGTAGACGACCGAGGCTTTACCCAGCCCCGGAATGGAACGCGACGGTCCGGGGCCGTGCGGGCGATCCCGCCCGCACCCCCCACACGAGCGCGCCGACCCGGGCGCGCTCCGCCAGGAGGAGGACCCCCTCGTAATGGCACAGTTGCGCAGCAGGAAGTTCCGCCTCGCCGCCCTCACCGGCGTGGCCGCCACCGCCCTCGTGGGCGCTCTCACCGCGCTCCCGGCGCACGCCGCCCCGGCCACCGGCACGGTGCTCGCCGCGAACTCCCCCGACGCGGTGGACGGCAGCTACATCGTCACCCTGAAGACCGGCACCGGAATCAAGGCCGCGTCGAACACCGGCAAGGACCTCGTCAAGGAGTACGGCGGTACGGTGCGGAAGACGTTCGGCGCCGCGCTGAACGGCTACTCCGCGAACCTCTCGGCGGACCAGGCCGCGAGACTCGCCGCCGACCCGGCGGTGGCCTCCGTCGAGCAGAACCGGACGGTCCACCTGACCGACACGACGCAGTCCAACGCCCCCTGGGGTCTGGACCGCGTCGACCAGACCTCGCTCCCGCTCTCCGGCACCTACACCTACCCGGACAGCGCGGGCAGCGGGGTGACCGCGTACGTCATCGACACCGGTGTGCGCATCACGCACACCCAGATCAGCGGCCGGGCCTCCTACGGCTACGACGCGGTGGACGGCGACACCACGGCCTCCGACGGCAACGGTCACGGCACCCACGTGGCCACCACCATCGCGGGCTCCACCTACGGCGTGGCCAAGAAGGCGAAGATCGTCGCGGTCCGCGTGCTCGACAACAGCGGCTCCGGCACCACCGCCGGGGTCATCGCGGGCATCGACTGGGTGACCGCCAACCACAGCGGACCCTCGGTCGCCAACCTCTCGCTCGGCGGCGGTGCCTCCACCACGCTGGACACCGCTGTGCGCAACTCCATAGCCAGTGGCGTCACCTACGCGATAGCCGCGGGCAACAACGGCCTCAACGCCTCCTCGTACTCCCCGGCCCGGGTGACCGAGGCGATCACGGTCGGCGCCACCACCAACACCGACGCCAAGGCCAGCTACTCCAACTACGGCACGGTGCTCGACCTGTTCGCGCCCGGCTCCAGCATCACGGCGGGCTACAACACCAGCGACACCGCGACCGCGGTCCTCTCCGGTACGTCGATGGCCACCCCGCACGTCGCGGGTGCCGCCGCCGTCTACCTCGCGGGCCACGCCTCGGCCACCCCGGCCCAGGTCGCCACGGCCCTGGTGAACGCCGCCACCTCCAACGTGCTCTCCGGCGTGGGCACCGGTTCGCCGAACAAGCTCCTGAAGGTCGTGCCGTAACACCGGTCCGCACCCATCCGACCACCAGTTCCCCGGAGGCAGCCGGCGCCTCCGGGGAACGTGTGTCTCCGGGGGCGCCCGGTCACCGGCGCGGTCGCCACGGCATCTTGACGGCCCGGCGGCGCCGCGCGACATTGAAGCCCGGCATCCGGCGCTTCGGGGGGCAAAGTCGGCCATGCGCACCATTCGCGTCAAGGCGCCTTCGGCGGACGGCTCCGAGCGGACCCGACCAGGTCCGGGGAGGGACCTGGCACCGCTGCTCACGGGGGTCGCGGCGGCCGTCGGCGGAGTCGGCGCGCTGCTCGCGCTGACCGGTTCGGCGTCGCCGCTGCGTGGCCCGTTCGCCCTGTTCTTCCTGCTCGCCGCGCCGGCGACGGCCATCGCCTCGGTGTTGCGCGGGCTGGATCCGTTCGGCCGGCTGCTCGTCTCGCTGGCGGGCGCGGTCGTCGTCGACATGCTGGTGGCCCAGGGCATGCTCGCCGTGCACCGCTGGTCGGTGGACGGCGGAATCCTGGCCGTGACCGTGTTCAGTCTGCTGCTGTTCCTGGCCGAGGGAATTCTCGAACGGATGCAAAAGATCCGTTCGGGCCGAGGAGTAACGGCTCGTAAAAGCAAGTAACGGCCAAACCAATTCAAACGTGAGGTCTCGTTCCGGGCCTTGCCATACGGGTTCAATCGTCAATACCGTCAGACGTCTCACCCGCATCGGACCGTCATCACGCGGCTTCAGGGGAGGGCCAGGACCGCGGCGTTCCGACGCGGGGCGCGGTAGGGGGGTGCCGTGCTCGGTGACCGTACGGGTGGCCGAGCCGTGCCGCGCGACCGGCTGCCGTCCGCCGCCTTCGGCGGACGGGCCAGCTTTTGCCAGCTCACCCGCGTGCGCGGAGAGCGATTCGCCGTGCCGTGAGTGAGTACCCCCCTTTCGAACCGGAATCAGAGCCGGGCCGCCCGGGGGAGGGTGGTCCGCCGGACGAGAGGGACAACACTCGTGAGTTCCGTTCTGCGCCCGACCGCTTCGGGCCAAGATCCGTCGATTCCCGGCACGTACCGTCCGATCTCCTCGCACCTGGCCATCGCGCCGCCGGTGAGCGTCGTGATTCCGGCCATGAACGAGGCGGAGAATCTGCCCTACGTCTTCAGGACCCTGCCCGAGTGGATACATGAAGTGGTGCTGGTGGACGGGAATTCCACCGACGACACCGTGCAGGTGGCCCGGCGGCTGCGACCCGGGCTCAAGGTCGTGGAGCAACGGGGCAGGGGCAAGGGGGACGCCCTGATCACCGGGTTCGGGGCGTGCACCGGCGACATCATCGTGATGGTCGACGCGGACGGCTCGGCCGACGGCCAGGAGATCGTCTCGTACGTCTCGGCCCTGGTCTCGGGCGCCGACTTCGCCAAGGGCTCGCGCTTCGCCAACGGCGGCGGCACCGACGACATGACCTTCGTCCGCAAACTGGGCAACTGGGCGCTGTGCACGGTCGTCAACCGCAAGTTCGGCGCCCGCTACACCGACCTCTGCTACGGCTACAACGCGTTCTGGCGGCGCTGTCTCGACGCGATCGACCTCGACTGCACGGGCTTCGAGGTGGAGACGCTGATGAACATCAGAGTGGTCAAGGCGGGGCTGAGGGTGCAGGAGATACCCAGCCACGAGTACCTCCGCATCCACGGCACCAGCAATCTGCGGGCGGTGCGGGACGGGCTGCGGGTGCTCAAGGTGATCCTGAAGGAACGCTCCAACCGCCGTGACCTGCGTCGGCGCGCGCGCCGTGCGCCGACGCCCGACGCGGTGCGCCTCGACACGGTCCAGCTCGACTCGGTCCAGCTCGACTCGGTCCAGCTCGACTCGGTCCGGGGAGAGGCGTCTTGAGCGGTCCGGGCATCTCCGTCGTGATCTGCTCGTACACCGAGGACCGCTGGGAGGACGTCCGCGCGGCGGTCGACTCGGTGCGCGAGCAGTCGTACCCGGCGCTGGAGACGCTCCTCGTCGTCGACCACAACCCGGCGCTCCTGGAGCGACTGGCCGAGGAGTACGACGCACCCGACGCACCCGAGGCGGAAAAGCGCGGGGGCGCTGGAGTGCGGGTGCTCGCCAACGCCGGGCCGCGCGGGCTGTCCGCCGGCCGCAACACCGGGATCGCGGCGTCGCGCGGGGAGGTCGTCGCCTTCCTCGACGACGACGCCGTCGCCGAACGGCACTGGCTGCGCCGCTTCGCCGAGGGGTACGCCGATCCGAGGGTGCTGGCCGTCGGCGGCCGGACGGTGCCGGTCTGGGCGTCCGGGCGGCGGCCGGCCTGGTTCCCCGAGGAGTTCGACTGGGTGGTGGGCTGCACCTACCGGGGTCTGCCGCCGGGGCGGGTCCGGGTCCGCAACGTACTGGGCGGGAACGCGTCGTTCCGGCGCACGGCGTTCGACGCGGCGGGCGGCTTCGCCACCGGCATCGGCCGGGACGGCGACCGACGGCCGCTGGGCTGCGAGGAGACGGAGCTGTGCATCCGGCTCGGCCGCGCCCGGCCGGACGCGGTCCTGCTGATCGACGACCGGGCCGTGATCCACCACCGGGTTCCCGAGGCGCGCGAGCACTTCGCGTACTTCCGCACGCGCGCGTACGCCGAGGGGCTGTCCAAGGCCCTGGTGGCGCGCAGCGTCGGCGCGGCCAAGGGGCTGGAGTCGGAACGCCGGTACACCACCCGGGTGCTGCCCGCCGCGGTGGCCCGCGGCCTGCGGGACGCCCTGCTGGCCCGGCCGGGCGGCGCCGGGCGGGCGGGCGCAGTCGTCGCGGGCGTACTCGTCGCGGCGGGCGGATACCTGGTGGGCACCGCTCGGGCGCGCCGGAGCGGGACCCCGTTCCCGGCGGCCCCGGTCGTGCCGGTGAATGGCGTACCGGTGAACGCTCGGACGGACGAGCGCGTCCGGGGGGAGGGACATGACTGAGGCACCCGTGCCGATCCTGATGTACCACTCGGTCGCCACCGCGCCGAACGACGCCACCCGTGTCCTGTCGGTGGCCCCGGAGGCGTTCGCCGAGCAGATGGCGCTGATCGGCGAGCTGGGCCTGACCCCGCTCGGCACGGCCGACCTCGCGGCACGCTGGCGCTCGGACCGGCCGCTGCCCGCCCGCCCGGTCCTGATCACCTTCGACGACGGCTACGAGGGCGTGCACCGGCACGCCCTGCCGGTCCTCGCCGAGCACTCCTTCCCGGCCACGCTGTTCGTCTCCACCGGCTGGATCAAGGGCGCCCACGACACCGGAGGCGGTCCGGACACCATGCTCGACTGGCGCCAGGTGCGCGAACTCGCCGCCGCCGGTGTCGAGATCGGCGGGCACAGCCACACCCACCCGCAGCTCGACCAGCTCGACGACGGGCCGCTGCGCCACGAGCTGGTCCGGTGCACGCGGATCGTGGCCGACGAACTGGGCGGCGCCCCGGTCTCGTTCGCCTATCCGTACGGCTACTCCGACCGCCGGGTGCGCCGGGCGGTGCGGGCGGCCGGGTACGCGCAGGCGCTCGCCGTCGGCAACGCCCAGGCCCGCCGCCGCCAGGGTCCGTACGCCCTGCGCCGGCTCACCGTGCGGCGCGGCACGGACGCGGAGGAGTTCGAGCGGCTGCTCCTCGGCCGCTCGATCGCCCGCGTCTTCGCCAGGGACCGTGTCCTCACCCAGGGGTACGCGCTGGTCCGCAAAGCCCGCCGGGTCCGTCGGAAGGCAAGCCGTTCCCGTGGCTGACACGCCGACCAGCACCGGGACCGCGGCGCCCGGCGGCCGGGCTGCCGAGCAGCCGGGACACCGGCCGCGGCGGCCCGGACGGGGCCGGTCGGCCGGCGGTGGCCAACTGCTGCGCAACGCCTACGCCCTGATGCTGAACACCGGCGTCTCCGCCGTCCTCGGCGTGGGCTTCTGGCTCGCGGCGGCCCGCTACTACTCCGAGTCCGCGGTGGGCCAGGGGTCCGCCGCGATCGCCGCGATGAAGCTCCTCGCGGGGCTCACCGCGGTCACCCTGACCGGCGCCCTGGCCCGCTTCATCCCGGTGTCCGGGCGGGCCACGGGACGGCTGGTCCTGCGTACGTACGCGGGCAGTTCGCTGGTGGTGGCGCCGGCCGCGGGCGTCTTCCTGATGACGCTGGACGGGTGGGGGCCGTCGTACCGGTTCCTGCACGGGCCGGTGACCGGCCTCGGCTTCGTGCTGGCCGTCGCCGCCTGGAATCTGCTCACCCTCCAGGACGGTGTGCTGACCGGGCTGCGCAGCGCGCTCTGGGTGCCGGTGGGCAACACCGTGTTCTCGGCGGTGAAGCTGGGCCTGCTGGTCGCGTTCGCCGCGGCGGTCCCGACGGCCGGGGTCTTCGTGTCCTGGGTCGCGGCGATCGCCACCTCCGTGCTGCCGCTGGGCTGGCTGGTGTTCCGCCGGCTGGTGCCCCGGCACGTGCGGGCGACGCGGGAGCGGGCACGGCCGCCGACGCCCGGGGAGATGGGCAGGTTCCTCGCCGGGGACTGCACCGGCTCGCTGTTCTCGCTCGCCGTGGTCTACCTCGTCCCGGTGATCATCGCGGCGCGGGTCAGCGCCGAGGACAACGCCTACTTCTACATCACCACCACCATCGGCGGCACCGTCAACCTGCTCGCCGTCAACATGGGCGCGTCGCTGACCGTCGAGGGCTCGCACGACCCCGCGCGGCTGGCCGCCGACACCCGGGCCGCGCTGCGCCGGATGGCCCGGATCATGCTGCCGGTCTGCGGGCTGCTGTTCGTCGGGGCGCCATGGATCCTGGGCGTGTTCGGTGCGGGCTACGCGGACGCGGCGACCCCGCTGCTGCGCTGGTTCGCCGTGGGCGCCCTGCTGCGGGTCGTGATGGAGACGTACTTCGCGACACTGCGCGCGCGGAGCCGGACCGCCCAACTCGCCTGGTTGCAGGGCCTGTTGTGCGTGCTGGTGCTCGGGCTGACGCTGCTGCTGCTCCCCCGGATGGGCCTGACCGGGGCGGGGGTCGCGGAGATCTCCAGCCTCGCGGTGATCGTGGTGATCGCCGCGCCCCGGCTGTGGCGGACGGTCCGAATCGAGCCGGCCGCGCAGGTGCCCGCGGCGACCGGGCCGGACGGGGACCTGGCCGATCTGGAGATGCTGCCCCTCTTTCGGCTTTCGAGCAGGGGGAACCCCGAGGCCGTCCGGTCCCGTGGGCGCGGGCCGGACCGGGCGCCGGACAGCGACACCCTCGCCCTCGGCGTGCGCGTCGACTTCGACCACCAGGAGCGCCGCCCCGACGTGCGTCCCGGTCCCGGCACCTGGCCCTCGGGCACACCGGCGGCGGATCCGGGCCACCGGCCGGCCTGGGCACGGCCGGCCGAGCCGCGTCGGCCGCGGGCCGGCACGGGAGAGCAGGCCGGCACGGGAACGCGGGCAGACGCGGGAACGCGGGCAGACGCGGGAACGCGGGCAGACGCGGGAACGCGGGCCGAGGCCCGCTCGGGAACGCAGGCCGACGCGGGGACGTGGGCGGAGGCGGGAACGCGGGCCGACGCGGTGGCGGCGCCGGTACCGGCGTACGGCCGGAACCGGGAGTGCGGCAGGGAGGCGGGCGCCGAGGCGTCGCTCGGTCCCGCCGAGGCGTCGCCGCTGAAGGAGGCGGCGGCCGACGCGCCGTTCGGAGCGGCCTTCGCACCGAAGGCGGCGGGCCGGACGGCGAGGGCGGCCTCGGCCGGGCGGCGGGGGAGAGCCGGAGTGCCGGAGCCCGCCGGGCCCGACGAACCGGCGGAGCCCGGCGGAGCCGACGAACCGGCGGTGCTCGGCGGGGAGACGGCCGCCGGGTCGCCGCCGGGGCCCGTGCGCCGGATCCTGCCGCCGACCCGCTCCGGTGTCGTCCTCGGCTGTCTGCTGGTCGCCGCGCTGCTGCTGTACTGGGTGCCGGCGGCGCGGCTCGGCGAGGCCGACCTGGACCGGATGGGCGGGCTCGGCCTGGTCTCGGTGCTGCCACCGCCGACGCTCGTCGGGGCCGCGCTGCTGGTCACGGTGTTCGCCTCGCTGCTCAGGCTGCGCCGTGAACACCGTGCGCTGCTGCTGGTGACGCTGCTCGCGACGGTGGTGTCGCTGCATGCCCTGCCGGCCGTCGTCGAGGCCGAGCCGCGGTTCGCGACGGCCTGGCAGCATCTCGGGTTCCTCGACTACATCGACCGCACCGGGTCGGCCGTACCGGACCTGGACGCGCGCTGGAGCTGGCCGGGATTCTTCGCGGTCGCCGCGTTCGTCGCCAAGGTATGCGGGGTCACGGACTTCACCGAGGTCATCCGCTGGTGGCCGACGGCCGTCCAACTCGCCTACCTGGCACCGCTGTTCCTGCTCGTGCGGTCGCTCCGGGCGAGCTGGCGGGCCAAGTGGACCGGCATCTGGATCTTCGTGCTCAGCGGCTGGGTCGGCCAGGACTACTTCTCCCCGCAGGGTTTCACCTACCTCCTCTACCTCGTCTTCGTGGCGGTCCTGCTCGTCTGGTTCCGCGCCCCGCGGGGCGTCCGGACCGAGTTCCGCCCCGGCGAGGCGGAGGTGGCGCCGACGAACCGCCGGCAGCGGACGGTGCTGCTGATGGTGGTGCTCGGCCTGTACGCGGCGAGCGTGCCGGCCCACCAGCTCACCCCGTTCATGATGCTGGGCGTCCTCACCGTGCTGGTCCTGACCGGCAGATCGGTCCTGCGCGGCCTGCCGCTGCTGTGCGCGGTGCTGGTCGCGGCCTGGGTCGGTCTCCTGGCCGAGCCGTACTGGTCCGGGCACTTCGACGAGTTGTTCGGCGGGATCGGCGGGGTCGGCAGCAATGTCTCGACGTCGGTGTCCGGCCGTATCCAGGGCGGCAGTCCGAGCCACAGACTGGTGCTGTACGCGCGCGTGCTGCTGGCCGGCGGGGTAGTGGCCCTGGCCTGCGTGGGCTGGTGGCGGCGGCGCGCGAACAGGTACCGCGAGCGGTCGCTGCCCGTGCTGGCCCTCGTCCCGTTCCTCGGCTTCGGCATGCAGTCGTACGGCGGCGAGATGGCGCTGCGCGTCTTCATGTTCGCGCTGCCCGGCGCGGCCCTGCTGGCCGCCCTGGCGCTGTTCCCGCGCACCGGCGCGACCGTGGCCGAACGCGCCCGCGACCGAAGGAGCCTCGCTCCGTTCGCCGCCCTCCTGGCCGGTCTGCTGCTGATGGGCGGTTTCCTGGTGGCCCGCTGGGGCAACGAGCCGTTCGAGCGGATCAGGCCGGGCGAGGTGGCGGCCATGGACTATGTGTACGCCCATGACAAGCCGACCGTGCGGCTGCTGTGGCTGAGCGACGACACGGTCGACAACGTGACGCCCGCCATGCCGTGGGGGGCCAGGGACATGGAGCGGGTCGACTACGTGCCGACGCTCGCGCCGACCGACCCGGTGCTGGTGTCGGGCCTGGTCGAGGCGTTGCGGAAGGCGGGGCCGAACTCGTATCTGATGGTCAACCGGAGTCAGGTCACCTATCTGGAACTGGACGCGGGCTACTCGGCGACCTGGGAGTCCCGGCTGACCCGGCACCTGGACGACCGGCCCGAGTTGACGAAGGTCCTGGCCAACCAGGACGTGACGCTCTACGCCCTGCGGGAACGGCCCGCGGGTGCGGTGCCCGCGCCCGACCCCGGTCCGGCCGGGCCGCTGGTGACGTGGACACCGTGGTCGGTGGTCGGTGCCCTCGCGGCCGTCGCGCTCGTCGTGCTGCTGACGGCGCGGGAGGCGGTCCGGGTCGCGATGCGGCCCGGCCCGCGCCGGGAACGCCTGGTGCAGAGCGGTTTCTGGTTCTCGCTGCCGCTGCTCGTGGTGTTCGTCGCCGCGCTGGTGCAGCGGTTCCTGACACTGAAGTGAGGCGCGAAGCGACCGACCGGACCGGCCGGGCGCCTCGGGCGCACCCGGTCCGTCCGGTGCACCCCCGCCCGGCCCCTCCGGCACACGTGGTCCGCCCGGCCCGTCCAGCACACGTGGTCCGTCCGGCCCGTCCGGTGCACGTAGTCCGTCCGGCCCGTCCGGTGCACGTAGTCCGTCCGGCCCGTCCGGTGCACGTGGCTCACTTGGCTTGCCTGGTGAGCCACTTCACCTCGTACGCCCGCAGGTCGAGCCGCTCGCCGTCGACCCGCGCGCCGACCGGCCGGTCGAGGGTGTTCACCACCAGGACCACCTTGTCGGTGGCGAGGACACGCAGGTCGGGCCGGGCGTCGGCGGCGACGGACACGGTCCGGTACGCGGTGCCCGGCGGGAACGCCCGGCCGAACCGGGAGACCAGGTCGTACATCGGAAGCCGCACGCCGCCGGCGGCGGTGGCCGTGGGCGTCCACAGACAGCCGGCGCAGTCGGTGCCCTGCTTCTTCTCCGGATTCCAGTAGAAACCGGAGTCGGCGCCGCCGTCGACCATCGCGATCATCCCGGCCGCCTGGACCGCGACCCGGTGCGCCTCGGACCAGCCCGTGCGCTCGTCGGCGGCGTCGGCCGGCTCGACGTAGTACTCCGCCCACCACAGCGGCAGGTCGTGGGTCCGCCGGCGCAACCAGTCGCCGACGGCGGTGAACTTGCCGGTGGCGGCGAACTCGTCCGGCAGCGGTTCGCCGTCCTCGGTGTAGCTGGAGCCGTCGACGACGACGAAGTCGGCGCCGGCCCGGTGGGTGTTCCAGTAGTCGAAGGCGTCGAGGACCCGCTGGTCCATGGCGCCCCAGGCGCCCTTGAGGGTCGTCGAGGCGTCCTCGCTCCGGCGCGGGTCGACGCTGTCCATCGCCAGGTAGGGGCCGCCGACCATGATGTCCTTGTCGACCTTCTTCAGCGCCTCGTACACGAGGTTGTACATCGCCGTGTACCCCTCGTAGTCCCAGCGCCCCTCCGCGTCGTTCCAGAAGCCCTTGAACTCGTTCCAGACGACGAAGTGGGTGACCTCCGGGTACCGCCTGGCGACGGTCGCGGCGAGGTCCGCGAAGTCCTGGTAGTGGTCCGGGACCGGGGCGGTCTCCAGGGCCGTCCGGCTCCAGTCCGTACGGCCGGCGCCCGCCTCGCCGCCCTTCATCCAGTCCGGCGCGCAGCACAGCGTGACGACCGGGGTGGCGCCGGACGCGCGCATGAAGTCGATACGGCGGTCGAGTGCCCCGAAGTCGTAACGCCCCGGCTCCGGCTCGGGGTTGTCGGCGCCCCAGCCCATGATGTGCTGGTTCTGCGGCAGTCCGGGGCTCGCGGCGAGCAACTTCTCGATCCGCTCGGTGGCCGCACCGCCCTGGTCGGCGCTGTACTGGGTGTGTGTGAACCCCCAGCCCACAGCCGGCTGCGGCCGACCGGAGGGGGTGGCGGACGTGCCGTGCGCCGCGTCGCCGTCCCGGGGGGTGCCCGCGGTGCTGCCGCCGCCGTCCGGGAGCGTGTTGATCAGGGTCAGCAGCAGGGCCAGGGCGGCCACGCCCGCGCCGAGCAGAACGGTGAGCCGCCACCGCCCACCCCCCGAATTCCCCCCATGATGTCCCATCAAGGACAACAGTAGCGGCGGGAAACGGGCGCGCGGCAGGTTCGGAGACCCACAACTTCCACACAGGAGGGAAGGGGTGACGGGGGCGCTCCGGGAGGCGGTCGCGCATCCGACACTCCACGCCCGCCGCGGAAAGCGGGTGCGCACGGGGCCGCCGTGCCGGATCATGGCGGCATGTCCGCGAACCCGCACGACGCTCTGCCGATCCGGCTCAACGTCGACGACTCCGACTCGCCGTCCGACGTCGTCGACGCGTTGTTCCTCGGCCGCTTCGCGACGGGCGAGCAGCCGTACTCGCACGCGGTCAACATCGAGCGGGTCCGCTCCGGTGCGACCCTGCTGCCGCGGGACGCCCGGGTGCTGCGCGTCGCCCGGGACGAGGACCGCAGCGCGACGCTCGCCGAGGGCGACGGCTGGACCCTGCTGGTCTCCCGCTGGAACCGGGGCGCCGACGTCACGGTCACGGCCACCAGCGCGGAACTGGCCGCGGAAGTCCTGGACCTGGCCACGGAGGGCGCGGCGGACGAGCCCGAACCGCAGCCGGAGAACGTGACCATGGGCTTCTGGTACGTGTCCCCGAGGCGCGGCCCGCACCGCACCACCCGGCAGATCTCGGCGGGCACCTGGGAGGAGGTGCGGCCCAACTACACGGCACCGGTGGCGGAGGCGATGGACCGCCTGATGAAGACGACCCCGGAGCACATCGCGGGCCGTCTGCTGCTGCTCCACGGCCCGCCGGGCACCGGCAAGACCTCGGCCCTGCGCACACTGGCCCGCGCCTGGCGGGACTGGTGCCAGGTCGACTGCGTGCTGGACCCGGAGCGACTCTTCGGCGACGTCGGCTATCTGATGGACATCGCGATCGGCGAGGAGGACGCCGCGGGCAAGGGCCGCTGGCGGCTGCTCCTGCTGGAGGACTGCGACGAGCTGATCCGCGGCGAGGCCAAGCACACGGCGGGCCAGGCGCTGTCACGGCTGCTGAACCTGACCGACGGACTGCTGGGCCAGGGCCGCAACGTCCTCGTCGGCGTCACCACCAACGAGGACCTGGAGCGGCTGCACCCCGCCGTGGTCCGTCCCGGGCGCTGCCTGGCCCGGATCGAGGTGGGCCCGCTGACCCGCCGGGAGGCGGTGGGCTGGCTGGGCACGGAGGAGGGGATCGGCCACAACGGGGCGACCCTGGCCGAGTTGTACGCACTGCGCCGCGGCACGACACCGACCTCGGTGCCGGGCGCACGCGACGGGGCGGACGCCGGTCTGTACCTGTGAGGGGCCCGCCCCGGACGGCGGTCCGTGGGAGGGCGATGACGGACGGCGGTCCGGGCCCGTGCGGGGGGTGTGGCGGACAGCAGCTCGTGCGGGCCCGTGCGGAGGGGTGGGGCGGACAGCAGCTCGTGCGGGCCCGCGGTCGGCCCGGTGCGGGGTCGCCGTCGATGCTTTCGCAGAGATGCTTTCATAGAGATATGACCCTGTTCGTCGGGACGTCGGGATGGCAGTACCGGGACTGGCGGGGCGTTCTGTATCCGGCCGACCGGCCGGTCCGGCTGTGGCTTGAGGAGTATGCCGCGCGGTTCGCCACGGTGGAGATCAACAACGCGTTCTACCGGCTGCCGACGCGGGCGAACTTCGAGAGCTGGCGGGAGCGCGTGCCCCGGGACTTCGTGGTCGCGGTGAAGGCCAGCCGCTACCTCACCCACATCAAGCGGCTGCGCGATCCGCGGGAGCCGGTGCGGCGGCTGATGGACTGCGCGGCCGGCCTCGGCGACCGGCTCGGCCCGGTCCTGCTGCAACTCCCGCCGACCCTGCGCGCCGACCCGGACCTCCTGGACGGCTGCCTCGGGTGCTTCCCGCCCGGCGTCCGGGTGGCGGTCGAGCCGCGGCACGACTCCTGGTGGACGCCGCGGGTCCGCGCGGTCCTGGAGGCCAGGGGCGCCGCGCTGTGCTGGGCCGACGTCCAGGCCCACCCGGTCACCCCGCTGTGGCGCACCACGGACTGGGGCTACGTCCGCCTCCACGAGGGCCGCGCCCTCCCCTGGCCGCGCTACGGCCGGCGTTCCCTGGAGACCTGGGCCGACCGCGTCGCCACCACCTGGTCCGACACGGACGACGTCCACACGTACTTCAACAACGACCCCGGCGGAGCGGCGGTGGCGGACGCGACGGCCTTCGCCGGGGTGGCGGCGAAGGCGGGCCTGACGGTCACCCGCACCCCGGACCTCGCGGCACGGCGCTGAGCGACGCGCTGCCCGGCCACGCGCTGCTGGGCCGCGTGTGCCGGACCACGCGCTCCTGGACCACGCACTCCTTGGCCGCGCTGCCGGACCACTCGTTCCTCGGCCGCGCACTCGTGGGCGACGCGCTTCTGGACGACGCGCTCCTGGGCGACGCGCTCCTGGGCCGCGTACGGTGCGCGACGCGCCGCGAGCCACGCGTCGCGAGCCACACACCTCTGAGCCGCGGCACGCCGCGGTCCGCCGGAAGCCGCTCCCCGGGTCCGCCGCGGCGGCGCCGACCCCGCCGTTCCAGCCGCGCCGACCCCGCCGTTCGAGCGCGCTCAGTCCGCCCCGTAGGCCGCACGCAGCGCATCGCGCACCGCCGCCAGCGCCTCCGCCTCCGTGAGCCCGAGCCGACGGGCCCGCTCGGCGTAGGTCTGCGCGGCGGTCGCGGCCTCGCGGGCCGCGGCCGGACCGACGGCCGCCACGAACGTCCCGTTGCGGCCCCGCGTCTCGATCACCCCGTCCGTCTCCAGCGCCCGGTACGCCTTGGCCACCGTGTTCGCCGCGAGTCCCAGCGACTCGGCCAGCCCCCGCACGGTCGGCAGCCGGTAGCCCACCGGCAGCACCCCCGCCCGCGCCTGCTCCGAGATCTGGGCCCGCACCTGCTCGAACGGCGGCACGCTGTCGTCGATGTGGATCTTCAAGGTCACACCGCGATTCTCCCGCACCCAGCGGAAAATGGCGGGCACCAGGGCCCCCGCCCCCCGTAGCCTGCGGCGCTATGACTGTGCTCGTGCGCGATCTTCGCCCCGGCACGCGTGCGGACCTCGACGGCTTCGTCCGGGTCCGGCACCGTGCCCTGCCCTACATGCTGTTCACTCCGGAATCCGTCGCTCACGACATCGCCCATGCCCACCCGGACGCCGGGCTGCGCCGGCTCGTCGCCGAGGAGGACGGCGAGATCATCGGCACCGCGCAGGTGAGCATCGCGTACGACAGCCCGGAACCGGGCCAGGGCTGCCTCAACGTGTACGTCGATCCGGAGCGGACCGGGCGCGGCGCCGGCGGACTGCTGACGCGGGCCGCCGAGGAGCACCTGGTGGCCCGGGGCGCGCGCCGGCTGCTGAGCTGGGTGCTGGACGAGCCGGGAAACCGGGCTTTCGCGGAACGGCACGGCTACCGGGCGCTGCGCTCCGCGTACTTCCTCCGGCTGGATCTGGCGCACGCGGCGCTGCCCGCGTTGCCGGACCCGCCGCCGGGCGTCGAACTGCGCACGGCCGCCGACTTCGCCGACGACCCGCACCCGCTGTTCGCGCTGGACGCGGAGACGATGGCGGACGAGCCGAGCGACCTCGACACCGAGTTCACGGACTACGAAGCCTGGCTCGCCGAGACCTGGCGGCACCCCTTGTTCAGCCCCGAGCTGACCTCGGTCGTGCTGGTCGACGGGTGCCCCGCCGCGTTCAGCGCGGCCCGCACGGACGGCGGGCACCGCTACGGCACCGTGATGACGGGCACCGCGCGTGCCTTCCGTGGACGCGGTCTCGCCAAGCTCGCCAAGAGCGCCTCCCTGCACCGCGCCCGCGCCGCCGGGTTCACGGAGGCGCTCACCGGCAACGACACCGGCAACGGCCCGATGATCGCGATCAACAAGTGGTTCGGCTACCAGATCTGTGCGACGGAGGTGCGCCATGTCCGCGAACTCGGATGACGCCGAACGCCTGGTGGACATCGTCCTCGTCAAGAGGGGCCGTACGAAGCTCCGTTACCCCGCCGAGCTGCTCCAGGACGACGGGACCCGGATCGTCGTGCGTGCCCCGTTCGCGGGCGGCGCCGTCCGTGACTTCGGCTTCGTGCGCTTCGAGCCGGGCGACGTCTTCACCGAGTACTACTGGCGGGACCGCTGGTACGCGGTGATGGAGGTCCGCGACCCCGCGGGCGCCCTCAAGGGCTGGTACTGCGACATCGCCCGGCCGGCCGTGCTGATGGGCGCGGAACTGGTCGTGGAGGATCTCGACCTGGACCTGTGGCGCTCCGCGGACGGCACGGACGTACGGCGGCTGGACGAGGACGAGTTCGCCGAGAGCGGGCTGACGCGGACGGATCCGCCGGCGGCGGCCGCCGCCGTGGCCGCGCTCGACGAACTGGAGGCGCTCGCCCGCACGGAACGCTTCGCGGCGCTGCTGGCCTGAGCCGCCGCCGGACCGGGGGAGGTGGCGGCATCCGGGCCGTCCAGGCCCGCGCCCCTCGCCGCTCACCCCTCGCCGCTCACCCCTCGCCACTCACCGCTCGCCCCTCGCCGCTCACCCCTCACCGCTCGCGCCTCGCCGCCGCGTACGTCCCGCCGTCACACCGTCGCGACCACCGCGTACCGCTCGTCGGTCACGGGTCCGCCCCACAGCACGGGGTCGTCCGACAGCGGCTCCACCCGCACCTGGGAGGCGATCGGTTCCAGGAGGGCGGTCAGCCGGCCGGCGGGTATGCCGACCGGGGAGCTGGTCCCCCACACGCCCTCGACCAGCACGAGCCGCCCTCCCCCGGCGCCGAAGGCATGGCCCTGCGCGCTGCCGGAGGCACGGGAGGAGCCTCCTCCCGGCCCGCCCCCGGGCCGCAGCAGTCCGGCCCAGTGCCGCAGCGCGCGGTCGGGCTCGGGCAGCGTCCACAGCACGTGGCGCACCAGGACGGCGTCGAAGCGCCGCTCCCCGACCGGCGGTGCCGCCGCGTCGCCGAGCAGGAACACCACGTCGCGCCCGGCCGTCTTGGCGCGGGCCCGCTCCACCATCGCCGGGGACAGGTCGACTCCGGTGACACGGTGTCCCTGCTCGGCGGCAAGGAGCGCCAGGCTGCCGGTGCCGCAGCCGAGATCGAGCACGTCGACGGGGTGTTCGGGCAGCCAGGCCCGGAGTCTGGCGGCCCAGGCCGCGCGCACCTCGGGGGCGCGCAGCCCGTGGTCCGGCTCGTCGTCGAAGGTCGCGGCGGCGGCGTCCCAGTCGACACGTACCGCAGTCGTGCGGTCACTCTCGTTCGTCATGCCCCCAGAGTGACACCCGCCACTGACACTGCGATCGTGACAGCCGCCACTGACAGACCACCACAGATGCGGAACTCTCACCGAAAGGGTCTGCCTCCGCGGAATCGCGGATTCCGGTAGGCACCGAAGGAGGCAGCCATGCGCCGCACAACCGTGCAGAAGCCCCTGAAGAAGACGGACACCCGAAGAGTCCGCGAGGAAGCCGAGGAGCGCCCCGCGAGACGCCCGGAGATCCGCGAGGACATCGCCCGCACCTGGTGGCCGGACGCCTGACCGGGCCGCAACCCGGTCAGTCCGGCCCCGGGTCCAGCCGCTTGCGGTAGTGGATGCGGTCGTAGGGACCTTCCACCCGCCGCTCGACCACCTCGTATCCGTACTTCGGGTAGATCCTGCGGTTCTCCGCCATCAAGGCGTTCGTGTAGAGCCTGATCTCGGTCAGCTCCAGCGCACGCGCGCGTGCGTCCACGAACCGCAGCAGCCGGCCCCCGACGCCCCTGCCGTGCGCGGCGGGGTGGACGGCGACGCTGTCGAGGAAGAGGTGGCCGGGGCGTGCCTCGACCACGACCAGGCCGATCACGGGATCGCCGGTCACGAACACCTTCCCCGCGGCCACGTCGGCCGCGTGGTCGGCCGCCATGGGCTGCGGCAGCACGCCGATGCGTGCGACGTAGGGGCGGTAGGCCGCGTCGGTCACGGCTCGCACCGCCGGTACGTCGGCGGCGCGGGCGGGACGGACGGCGTCGTCTGACATGACGCGCACGGTACCCGAGCGCTCCACCGCAACGGACCGTGTGCCCCGACCACGACCGGGCGACCGGCCGGCCCAAGCGGCCCGACCGCAGCCGGGCGGCCGGCCGGCCCCGGGCCGGGCTCAGCTGAGCGCCGACGCGCAGGTGGTGGCGGTGGCGTGCGCCGGGTCGAGCGCGCCCGCCACCTCGTGGAAGGCGATGCGGTCGAAGAGCGCGATCGCCAGGTGCTCGGAGAGGTCGAGCGGGCACAGGTCCTGGAGCAGGACGTTGCGGACGTCCGGACCGCTCAGGTACTGGGTGCGCCAGGGCGTGACCACCTCGTCGTACTTGGTGGCGATGACCGTGTAGTGGACTCCGGGGACGGTGTCGCCGCCCGCGTTGAGCTTGGTGAGGAAGTCGGATCCGACGATCTGGTCGGCGAGGCCGGGGGTGGTGGCCTTGATCAGGTCGGCGGCGCCGGGGAAGTACGGCAGCAGGTTGGTGAGGCCGTCCAGGTCGGTGCCGTGGTTGTCGGGGGCGAGGCCGACGAGGGCGTTCACCTTGGCGGCTCCGCCGAGGAACTTGAGGTAGTAGCGGGGCATCATGCCGCCCTGCGAGTGACCGACGAGGTCGGCCTTGGCGGCGCCGGTCGCGGCGAGCACCTTGTCGACGAAGGCGGAGAGCTGCTCCGCCGAGGTGTCGATGGGGCCGAGGCCGTAGAAGACCGGGACGCCGGGCAGCTGACCGTAGTCGAGGGAGTAGACGCAGTATCCGCGGTCCTTCAGGTACGGCGCGAGGGACAGCCAGTTGTCGATGGAGTTGCCCAGGGTGCCGTGGACCAGGACGACCGGGCGGGGGTGGGCGGCGGACGGCTTGCACGAGTAGTCGTTCCAGCCTCCCGCGCCCGCGGCCTGGACGTCCGCGGGCCGGGCGGTGGCGGCTTGGGCCGTGGCGGCGGGAACGGCGGCGACGGCGGTGATCAGGAGCAGCGCGGCGAGGGGCCTGAACACGCGCTTCCAGGGCAGCATCGGGTGATCTCCTTGCGGCTCAAGGGAGGTACGACGGCCTCAGCCCTGTGATCCGGATCACGAGGATGCTGTTCACCCGTCAAGTTACGGGCGAGTAGCACAACTGTGAAGTTACGCGTCAGTAAAAACTTCCAGCGGTAACTGCCGCCACGCCCGGACCTGCTGACGGACCGTCACCGTCGAGCGGACCCGAAACACCCCGCCCCGCCCCATCCCTGCCCCACCCCCATTCCGCCCCCATCGGGGACTCACCCATGCGTTCGAATCCAGCCAGCCGACTCCGCATGGCGGAGTTAAGGTAATCGAACGAGCGTACGATGAATGTATCGGGCATATCGTTAAAAAGGGGTGAATGGATGGAGGTGCGGCATGGCGGGGTTCGCCCATCTGCACGCCGCGTCCGGTTACTCCGTCCGCTACGGCGCCGCCCACCCCGAACAACTCGTCCGGCGCGCGGCCGAGCGCGGCCTGCCGGCGCTCGCGCTGACCGACCGGGACACGGTCACCGGTGCCGTGCGGTTCGCGCAGGCATGCGCGAAGGAAGGGGTCCGGCCGGTCTTCGGCGTCGACTTCGCGGTGGAGGCCGTCGCGCCTCCTCCCCCGGCGCAGCGCCGCCGCACCCCGGCACGCGGCGGCGCGCACGTGAGCGAGCCGCCGCTGCGGTTCGTGCTGCTCGCACAGGACCGGGCGGGCTGGGCCCGGCTGTGCCGCATCACCTCGGCCGCCCACGCCGGCGCCCTCCACGGCACGGCGCCGGTGGTGCCGTGGGAGGCGCTGCGCGAGTACGGCGGCCCAGGTCTGACCGTGCTGCTCGGACCGCTCTCGGAGCCGGCGCGGGCGCTGTCGGCGGGACGGGAGGATGTCGCGGCGAAGCTGCTGGCGCCCTGGAAGGAGACCTTCGGAAGGGGTGTCCGGCTGGAGATCGTCGCGCAGAAACGTTTCGGCGTCGGTCCGGGATCCCTTCGGCTGGCCGCTCGGACGCTGGCGCTGGCCGACCGCACCGGGACCACCGCCGTCCTTTCCAACGCCGTCCGCTACGCCGACCCCGACCAGCACCGCCTCGCCGACGTCCTGGACGCCGCCCGGCTGCTGCGCCCGATCGACCGGCGCCGCCTGGACAGCGGGCAGCGCTGGCTCAAGGGCGAGAGGGAGATGGCGGGCGTGGCCCGGCTGGTCGCCGAGTGCGCCGGAGCGGACGTCCGGCGGGCCCGTCGGCTGCTGGCGGACACCGCCGCCACGGCGGCCGAGTGCGCCGTCGACCCGGTGACGGACCTCGGGCTCGGCACGCCCCACTTCCCGGAGCCGTCCCTGTTCGGTGCCGAGCCGGACGCGGGCGGAGCCGCGCGCCTGCTGCGTCTGCGGTGCGAAGAAGGTCTGGCCCGCCGCGGCCTCGACCGTGACCGGGCGGCGCTCGACCGGCTGGACGAAGAACTCGCGGTGATCTCCCGGCTGGACTACGACTCGTACTTCCTCGCCGTGGGCCAGGTCGTGGCCGACATCCGGGCGAAGGGCATCCGGGTCGCGGCCCGCGGCTCGGGCGCCGGGTCCATGGTCTGCCACGCGCTCGGCATCGCCACGGCCAATCCGCTCGACCACCGTCTGCTGTTCGAGCGCTTCCTGAGCGCGCGCCGCAGGTCGCTGCCCGACATCGACATCGACGTGGAGTCGGCCCGGCGCCTGGAGTGCTACGACACGATCTTCGACCGGTTCGGCAAGGAGCGGGTGGCGGTCACCGCCATGCCCGAGACCTACCGCGCCCGCCGCGCCCTGCGCGACACCGGGCTCGCCCTCGGCATCGCCCCCGCGGACGTCGACCGGATCGCCAAGAGCTTTCCGCACCTGCGTGCCTGCGACATCACCGGCGCCCTCGCCGAACTGCCCGAGCTGCGGCAGCTGGCGGCCGAAGCGGACCGGTACGGGCCCCTGTGGGAACTCGCCGAAGGTCTCGACTCGCTGGTCCACGGCATGGCCATGCACCCCTGCGGTGTGGTCATCAGCGACGCCACCCTCCTGGACCGGCTGCCGGTGCAGCCCACCCCGCAGGGCGACTACCCCATGGCGATGGCCGCGAAGGAGGAGATCGAGGCACTGGGCAACATCAAACTCGACGTCCTGGGCGTCCGGATGCAGTCCGCGATGGCCCACGCCGTCGCCGAGATCGAACGGACCACCGGCGACCGCATCGACCTCGACGACCCCGAGCAGGTGCCGCTCGACGACGTCTTCGCCTTCAAGCTCATCCAGGAGAGCCAGACCCTCGGCCTGTTCCAGCTCGAATCACCCGGCCAGCAGGACCTGCTGTCCCGGTTGCAGCCGCGCGATCCACAGGACGTCATCGCCGACATCAGCCTCTTCCGGCCCGGACCGGTCGCCGGCGGCATGCCCGAGCGCTACATCGCCGCCCGCCACGGCGGTGCGCCCGCGTACGCCCACCCGGACCTGGAGCCGGTGCTCGCCGACACCTACGGCGTGACCATCTGGCACGAGCAGATCATCGAGACGCTGCACGTGCTGACCGGCTGCGACCGAGCCCTCGCGGAGCTGGCCCGGCGCGCGCTCGGCGACAAGGACCGGCTGCCGGGGATCAGGGACTGGTTCCACCGCCTGGCGGGCGCGCGTGGCTACAGCGCGGCCGTACGGGACGAGGTGTGGAAGACCGTCGAGGCGTTCGGCGCCTACGGCTTCTGCCGCGCCCACGCGGTCGCGTTCGCCGTACCCGCGTTGCAGAGCGCCTGGCTCAAGGCGCACCACCCGGCGTTCCTGCTGGCCGGCCTGCTCGAACACGACCCCGGCATGTGGCCCAAGCGCGTCCTCGTCTCCGACGCCCGCCGCCGCGGGGTGCCCGTCCTGCCCGTCGACGTCAACCGGTCCAGGGTGCGGCACACCGTGGAGAGGACCGACGGAGAACGGTGGGGCGTACGCCTCGCGCTGTCCGCGGTGCACGGCATCGGCGCGGAGGAATGCGCCCGGATCGAGGACGGGCAGCCGTACGGATCACTGTCGGACTTCTGGCAGCGGGCCCGCCCCAGCAGGCCGACCGCCGAACGCCTCGCCGGGATCGGCGCCCTGGATCCGTTGCACGACGGCCGCCTCACCCGGCGCGACCTGCTGCTCCAGATAACGGAGTTGCACCGGGCCGCCCGGACCAGGGCCGCGGGCAGCGGCCAGCTGCCCATCGACGCGAACGCCGTGGGCGGGGCGGAGCCGAGCGGCCTGCCGGAGATGACCGGCCGCGAAGCCCTGAGCGCGGAGCTGGGCACCCTCGGCATCGACGTCTCCAAGCACCTGATGGAACACCACCACCGGCTGCTGCGGGAGATCGGCGCGAGTGACGCGGCCCATCTGGCCGGGCTGCGCGCCGGTCAGCAGGTTCTCGTCGCCGGGGTACGGGCCGCCACCCAGACCCCGCCGATCGCCAGCGGCAAGCGCGTCATCTTCGTCACCCTGGAGGACGGCTCCGGCCTGGTCGACCTGGCCTTCTTCGAGGATTCCCACCCGGCCTGCGCGTACACCGTCTTCCACAGCGGCCTGCTGCTGGTGCGTGGCACGGTCCAGGTCCGGGGCACCCGCCGTACCGTCGTCGGCTCCATGGCCTGGGACCTGGACGAGATCGCCACCGCCCGCCGGGACAACGGCCCCGAGGCCGCCCTCGCCCTGCTCGGCCGGAGCCGTCCGCACCCGACCCCCGCCCAGTCGCAGCGCACCCTGGCCGACGGCACCGCCGGCGCCCGCCTGCACCCGTACGCCGATCTGCAACCCGCCGGCACCCGCTCCGCGGACCTGAAGAAGTTCGGCTACACCAGCCCCGGGAGCGCAGGATGACCACCCGTCAGCGGCACATCGCCCACCTCCACCTGCACGGCTCACCGGCCGAGGCCCGGTACGCCGACGTGATCGAGCTGATGTCCGGCGTCACGCCCCATGTGCAGGCCGTCCCGCCGGACGCCGTCCAACTGGATCTGACGTCGGCGCTCCGCTACTTCGACAAGTCCCCCTACGCCGCCGTCCAGATGGTGATGCTCAGGCTGAAGGGCCTGTACGGCATCGACAGCAGCGCCGGGCTCGCCGGCAACCGCATGCTGGCCGCCATGGCGGCCGACGCCTCCGCGCCCGGCGAGGTCACCCGGGTGCCCGCCGACCGGGCCGCCGAGTGGCTCCGCCCCCGTCCGCTCACCGCGCTGCCCGGGATCGGCCGTGCCACGGCGACCGCCCTCGCCCGGTACGGCCTGCACACCATCGGCCAGCTCGCCGACCTGCCCCCGTCGACCCTGCAACGCCTCCTCGGCGCCGGCCAGGCCCGGTTGCTGGCCGAACGCGCCCGCGGCCACGACCCCCGTCCGGTCGCCCCGGCCGAACCGGCGGCCCGGCTGACCGCCGATCTCGTGCTCGACCGGGACTGCCTCGACCCGGCGGGGCACCACCGGTCCGTCCTCGGGCTCGCCAACCGCGTCGGCCGACGTCTGCGCGACGAACACCAGGTCACCGGCCGTCTCACCCTCACCGTGCGGTACGCCGACCGCAGTTCGACCACCCGCACGCGCTCGCTCCCGGAGCCCACCGACCATTCGCCCGCCCTCGCCGCGGCCGCCCTGGCGCTGCTGGACTCCCTGGGCCTGCAACGCGCACGGGTCCGCGGCTACGCGCTGCGCGCCGACGACCTGCGGCCGGCCGGCAGTGCCCACCGACAGCTCTCCCTCGACCCCGGTGACGCCCGAGCCCGCGCGGCCGAGGCCGCCGCGGACCGGGCCCGGCGGCGTTTCGGGGCGGCGGCCGCGGGTCCCGCGACGCTGGCCGGCCGCGGCCGGGCGCGGCGTCCCACCCCGGCGGAGCGCTGATCCCGCCGCGGCCGTCCCGCGCCCGGGGTCCGTGACATTTCGGGCAGGGCGGTCGTTCACGGGACATGAACCACCTCAAGAAGATCACCGCACTCGCCACGGCCTGTGTGCTTCCGCTGCTCGCCGCGGCTCCCGCGCACGCCGAGGTCCACAGCATCTGCGGGAACTACGTCTGCGTCATGACCGCCCACCACGAGCGGTTCGTGCAGGACATCACCGTCAGGACCAAGGACGGGCTGCCCGGGACGCTGCGCGCCTACTGGGGCGAGTTCCGCTCCCCCCGGGTCAACGCCGCGAGCCACCGCTGGGTGGTCAACCGCGACCAGCCGAACGCGAAACTCGTCTGCGCCGGGCTGGAACGCGACGGCCGCTCCATCGAGGACGGGGTCTGCACGACCATCTGAATCTCCCGGCGGCCCATCCCACGGGCCGC
>NZ_JBHJUV010000069.1:0-46527 GCF_042268025.1 Streptomyces sp. NPDC056161 | reverse complement strand
GTCACCACCGTGCCCGAGCCGTCCGCCACGCCCGTGCCGGACCTGCTCGGGCGCGACTTCACCGCGAGCGAGCCGAACACCAAGTACGTCGGCGAGATTACCTACCTGCCGGTGGGTGACGGCGAGTTCCTGTATCTGGCGACGGTGATCGACTGCTTCTCGCGCCGTCTGGTGGGCTGGTCGGTCGCCGACCACATGCGCACCTAGCTGGTCGCCGACGCGCTCCGGGCAGCCGCCGCGACCCGCGGCAGCCTGGCCGGAGCCGTATTCCACAGCGATCACGGAGCGCAGTACACCTCCCACCAATTCGCCAATATATGCGCCGAGTTGGGAGTACGGCAGTCCATGGGCGCGGTCGGTACGAGCGCAGACAACGCGCTCGCCGAGAGCTTCAACGCGGCCCTCAAACGCGAGACGCTCCGTGGCGCCCGCCGCTTCGACGGGGCCCGCGCCTGCCGCCTGACCGTCTTCCGCTGGACCACCCGCTACAACACCCGCCGACGGCATTCCGCGAACGGACAGCAGGCACCGATCGTCTACGAGCAACAGTCAGCTACCCTGACGCTCGCCGCATAACGACACGAACAGGTGTCCACTCCCCGGGGACAAGGCCCGTCGTCCCCGGACTGCGGTAACGGTGTTCATCCGGCAGTTTCCAGCGGGTCGAGGGTGACGCGGCGGCCGAGGGGCCTTGAACCCACATCCTGGACACGGGTTATGTGGCTGTTGGCAGCGTAGTTGTTGACGTTGTTTCGGACAACGACCCAACCACTGCGAGAGCCATCCAGGTGCGCTGCGAACGACACTGCGCGTTGCACTGACGCCGGGCAGAAGCGCCACGCTCCGGAGCGGTTCACCGATGCCCCGGCCCGAGGCGGACACCGGTACGGCAATCGGCACAAGCGCCGATCTTCATCCCGTACGCCGCCTGAGCGCAAGCATCGACCTCGACGCCATACAGGACGCTGGCCGACGGCGCGCTACTGCCTGCCGCAACCAGTCGCTCCGCCAGGAACCGGCGCCGCCACTCGCGGACGGTGTCGGCGGCCACCTGCAACTCGCGGGCGACCGCAACGATGGGCGGTACCCCGGACCTGCACAGGCGAGCACGATCCGCGCGCGCAGGGCAACCCCCTGCGTGGACGAACACCCGCCCCGTCCACCGCGCCAACATCGCCCGCTCGTCATCAGACAACAGCAGCGGTTCCAGCTTCGGGCCCCGACGAGGAACTGACGCACCAGCAGAAGAAGTCAGCGTCCACCGCGCTGCATACAACGCACACTGATTGACAAGCATGACAAATATTGTCAAGCTCGTCTACGTCCATCCGAGCGTGGAGGTGGCTGGTTTGTCCTCGTGGTCTCTTGGTGACGTTCCTGATCAGCGTGGCAGGTCAGTGATCATCACCGGCGGCAGTACAGGCTTGGGTTTCCAGGCTGCGTCGATGTTCGCCGACAAGGGCGCGGACGTCCTGATCGCCTGTCGCGACGCGACCAAGGCGGCCGCGGCGGTCGATCAGATCCGGGCCCGCCGCCCAGCCGGAACCGTACGTGCCGGCTCGCTCGACCTCGCCGACCTCAACTCCGTGCAGGACTTCGCGCGCGAAGTCCTGGCGGGTCAGGAGCGCCTGGATGTGCTGGTCAACAACGCCGGCGTGATGTGGACGCCGTTGGCCCGTACGAAGCAGGACTTCGAGTTGCAGTTCGGCACCAACCATCTCGGACATTTCGCACTCACCGGCCTCCTGCTTCCCCTGCTGCTGCGCACTTCCAACGCCCGGGTGGCTACCGTGACGAGCCTGGCGCAGACGCAAGGACGCATCGACTTCGACGACCTGAACTGGCACACCCGCCCGTACTCGACGGGAGCCGCGTACGGGCAGAGCAAACTGGCGAACATGATGTTCGTCCTCGAACTCGACCGCCGGCTGCGCACCGCCACCCTCGCCCTGACCGCAACGGCATCGCATCCCGGCTGGGCCAGCACCGAACTGACCCGCCACTCACCCGCCCTCCTCCAGCGGGTGAGCCCATGGCTCGGCATGCGCCCGGACAAAGGCGCTCTGACCACGATGCGCGCTGCCACCGACGCCGACGCGTCCAGCGGAAGCTACTGGGGGCCGCGCCACTTCTTCGAGACCAAAGGCCATCCAGGCCCGGCACGGATCATCCGGCGCGCGCGTGACACCGCGGTCGCTGCCCGCCTGTGGGACGAGAGCACCCGGCTGACCGGAGTCGAGTATCACTGGGCCGCGACGGCCGGTCAGGCCGGCTGACCATGCCGGACACTCCGCAGCCTGCCGGGCGGCGAGACGGCATCGTCCGCACGGCCGTCGGCGTCTTCCTGCGTTTCGGGCCCCACAAAACCTCGATGGACGATGTGGCCCGCGCCGCAGACATTTCCCGGCAGGGTCTCTACCTGCACTTCAAGACCAAGAATGCCCTCTTCCGGGCGGTCGTGGCCCAGATGCTCGACGACCTGCGCTCAACGACCTGGCAGGCACTCGGCCGAGGCGATCTCACCCTCGAGGAGCGCCTTGCCGGAGCATTCGAGGCATTTCATGCCGTCACCGTCGAGATCGTCGACCGGGGAACCTACGCCGAGATGCTGCGGGCAGCACAAGCCTTCGCCGCGGCCCCGATGAGCCAGCTCGAACAAGACCTCGTCACCGACGTCGCCACTCTGCTGACGCAGAACGGGCACGCCAAAGCATGGGAAGCGGCCGGAGTGCCCGCCGCCGACGTCGCCCAGCACCTCTTCGACGCCTCGGCCGGAGCCAAGTACGAGTCGGCGACGCTCGACGAATACCGCCGACGGCTGCGCGTCTCCGTACGCGTCGTCACACGCCAATAGGGCTCCCGCACCTTCGCCACTGACCCCGTCCATCCTGTCACGCGGACGGCACGCCACCAGAGCCAGACCCGCCCAGAGGCAAACCCCGCCACGCTGATGGGGATTCTTCTTGATGGTGTCCCGCGTGATGGTGTAGGCGATCACGGTCCCTGACCCTGGATGTTGGACACCAGAGACACTCGGATCTTGATGGTCCGGGTGGACAAGGAGTCCCGCACAGATGGTGATGAAGCACTACCCGCAGCAGTTCAAGGCGGACGCGGTCGCGCTGTACAGGTCTCGGCCTGGAGCGACGATCAAGTCGGTCGCCGGGGACCTGGGGGTGAACACCGAGACGTTGCGCAACTGGATCCGGGCCGCCGACGGGCGGCGTCCCGGCTCGCACTCGGCATCCGGGGCAGCCGCGCCGCTGCCAGCTGCGGACTCGGTGCAGGCCGAGCTGGCCGCCACGCGGAAGAGGATCCGCGAGTTGGAAGAGGAGCGGGACATCCTGTGCAAGGCCGCGCGGTATTTCGCAGGTGAGACGCGCTGGTGAGGAGCTGTAAGGGAATTACTGCTGGTTTTGGCCCAACTTCGCCGCGCGGCATGGTAGATGGGCTGCCGTGGCCGGAGAAGATCCTCGCAGTCCTGGATGCGAAGTTCACGGAGGTGCTCCCGCACCTGGACGAGCGGCAGCGCCGCCTCTACCTGGCCGCCGAGGCCGAAGCCTTGGGACACGGCGGGATCTCGGTCGTGGCCCGGCTGGCCGAGATCTCAGAGTCGACCATCGCGCGCGGGCGGGACGAGCGGCGGTGCGTGGCGCACCATCATGTTGAACCAGTTGGTCATCGCGTTCGGGATGCCGTGGTGCCGGTGGTGACCAGGATGACGGGGCCGGGTTCGATGAGACGGTGAACCTGGTCGGGCGGTGCGGCTGAAGGTCCTTCAGGGTGATCATGTCTGCTCCCGGTGCCGTGCGGTCTGTGGCATCGAGTGTCGGCAGGCGGGGCACTGCTATGAACGTTGTTCCTGGGTGTGCCAGTGCCAGCCTCCGCCGGAGCTGGCATGCTCACATGTTCGCGTCCACCGCTCCTGCCCGGGCCTGCTTCGGCTGGGCGGCCATGGCCCTCAGTGTCTCGAAGGCGGTCGCCGTCGGGCTGGCCGGTTCAGCCTGGTAGACCACCAGCTGCTGGTGCGGGGCTCCGTTGACCGTGAAGGCCGCGAACTTGATGTGCAGGTCCCCGACCTGGGGGTGTTTGAGGTGCTTGCCTTCCTGGGACTTGCCCTTGACGTCGTGCAGTTGCCAGATCGCGGCGAACTCCGCGCTCTGGGCGGACAGTTGCGCAACGACCTCGGCGATGCGGGCGGATTGGGGGTGGTGGCCGTAGGCGGCTCTGATCTCGGCGACGCAGGAGTGCGCGGCCCGCTCCCATTCCTGGTAGAAGTCGCGCCCTGCCGGGTCGGTGAACACCATCCGGGCGAGGTTGTCGAACTTCTCGAAACCGCTGTGCAGGGCCGTGGCCAGGGAGTTGCCCGCCATGATGTCGAGGGCCGGGCCGACGACGAAGGCCGGAGCGTGGTCCCATCCGTCCAACATCTGCACCAGTTGATGGCTGACGTCAGCCTCGCCCCAGTCGTGCGGGCGTTGCGAGGCTGCCAGGCAGAGGCGGTTGAGATGGTCGGTGGACTCCGCGTCCAGTTTCAGCGCTTGCGCCACGGCGTCGAGGACCTGTGGGGAGGGGCTGTTCTCGCGGCCCTGTTCCAGCCTGATGTAGTAGTCGGAGCTGACTCCGGCGAGCAGCGCGACTTCTTCTCTGCGCAGTCCTGGCACCCGGCGCCGCCCGTGTTCGGGCAGACCGACGTCGTGCGGCTTCAGGACTTCTCTGCGGGCTCGGAGAAAATCGCCCAAAGGCGTCCCATTACTCATGCGGCAAGACTAGATGGATTTTGACCGGGGGGTAGCTCCGGTCGTGCAATATTACAGCTGGTCGCATGTTCGTCGCAGAGGGTGACTATTTACTGATGGTTCCGGAAGGGGGAGGGCAACTGAAACGCCAGGCTGTGGTCCGCCACTGCCTTGCCCCGTGGAGTCCGTAATCCTGGGTGCGATGCACCCACCGTCGGTGGAACTTTCCCGGGTGTTTTCCGCCTACCTTCGATGACATGGACAACGACACGCACCTTGACCCGGTGGAAGGGCTGGGTGAGTTTCTCCGCGCCCGCAGGGAGCGCCTGAGTCCCCGGGCGGCGGGACTGCCCGCCGTCGGCCGGCGAAGGGTGCCCGGGCTGCGGCGCGACGAGGTCGCAACACTCGCCGGGGTCAGCCTGAGCTACTACAGCCGCCTTGAGCAAGGCCGTGAGCTCAGCCCCTCGCCCAGGGTGCTGGAGGCGATGGCCCGCGTGCTGCAACTCGGCGACAAGGACAAACAGGCACTCTTCCGACTCGCCCTGCCGGGGGCCCGCCGTACCAAGGCACCCGTCCGGGTCGAGCGTGTCCGGCCGCACCTGCGGCAGCTGATCGAGAGCTGGACCGGGACGCCGGCCTTCATCATCGGCCATGCCCAGGACCTGCTGGCCACCAACGCACTCGCCGACGCCCTCTACCGCGACTTCGCGCAGCACGACAACGTGCTGCGCATGCTCTTCCTGGACCCCGCGGCGAAGACCTTCTACCGCAGCCCGGAGCGGGCCAGGCGCCGGGCGGTCGCCGACCTTCGGCAGACCGCCGCAACCACTCCGGAGGACCTCCGCATCCTGAAGCTGGTCGGTGAGCTGTCGGTGCGCAGCGGCGAGTTCCGCACCCTGTGGGCACGCGAGTACACCCGGGTCCCGCCCTACGAGATCAAGCAGGTCCATCACTCGGTCGTGGGAGACCTGGAGCTGCGGCACGAGGCTCTCAACATCCGCAGCGCCCCGGGACAGCAGCTCGTCATCCTGCAGGCCGAGGCCGGCTCCCCCTCCGCCGACGGGCTGGCCCTGCTGGGCTCCGTCAGCGCGCCCGACGTGCCGCACCAGCAAAACCCCACGCGCGACACCTGAACGCCATCCTGGGTGCAGGACTCCCAGGAAAACCGCTGCCTTCATATCCACGCGGGAGAGGAACAGACTCGAATACGTCAACAGGAAATCCCCCTCAAGGGGGAAAGCAACGAAAGAGGTATTTCCCATGGCTACGTGGTTTGTCACCGGTGCCTCCCGCGGAATCGGCGCGGAAATCGCCCGTGCCGCTCTGGCAGGCGGTAACAATGTCGTGGTCGCCGTACGAAATCCGGAGCGTGCACCGGACGATCTGAAAAGTTCTGACAAGGTCTTCGCGGTCGCCCTGGACGTCACGGACAACGACAGCATCCCGCAGGCGGTCGACGCCGCCGTGGAGCGGTTCGGCGGCATCGACGTCCTGGTGAACAACGCCGGCCGCGGGCTGCTCGGCGCGCTGGAGGAGATCACCGACGCGGAGACCCGGTCGCTGTTCGACCTCAACGTCTTCGGCCTGATCAACGTCACCCGCGCCGTGCTGCCCGTGATGCGCAAGCAGGGCTCGGGCCGGCTGGTGCACATCGGGTCCCGCTCCGGTTTCGAGGGCGAGCCGGGTGTCAGCCTGTACTCCGCCTCGAAGTTCGCCGTCGCCGGCATCAGCGAGGCGCTCTCCGCCGAGATGGCTCCGTTCGGAATCCAGTCGATGGTCGTCGAGCCCGGCGTCTTCCGCACCGACTTCCTGGACGCCAGCTCCCTTTCGGTCGCCCAGAACCGCATCAGCGACTACGACGACACCCCCGCGCACGTCACCCTGGACTGGATCGACCAGGCCAACCACGCCCAGCTCGGCGACCCCGTGAAGGGCGCCGCCCTCATCGTCGAGGTGGCCTCCACCGAGAAGCTGCCCACGCATCTCTACCTGGGGCGCGACACGCTGGAGCGGCTTGACGTCAAGTACCAGCAGGTGCAGGACGACCTCGCCCCGTGGCGCGAGAAGTCCGCCGCCACCGCGCACGACGACGCCTCACGCTGACGCTCTGCCGGATGCCCGACCCGTTCGGGCACCCGGAGCCTTCCCCTTCCCCCTCCTGTGATCGAAGAGACCGAGGTTTTGTGATGTCTGCTGCCCTGCTCACCGGTACCCCCCTCACCGGCCGCGTCGCCGTCGTCTCCGGCGCCTCCAGCGGCATGGGTGCCGTCACCGCCGAGCGCCTGGCCGAACTCGGCGCCACCGTGGTCGTACTGGCCCGGCGCAAGGGGCGTCTGGACGGTGTGGTCAAGAACATCGAGGCCGCCGGCGGGACCGCGCTCGCCCTGGCCGTCGACGTGACCGACCGCGCTGCCGTCCAGTCCGCCGCCGCCGAGGTCGCCGAGCGCTTCGGCAAAGCCGACCTCGTGTTCAACAACGCCGGTGTCCAGCTCATCTCCGGCATCGAGGAGCTCAAGGTTGACGACTGGCAGCGCCAGATCGACCTCAACATCGGCGGCCTGATGAACATCATCGCCGCGTTCGTCCCCCACCTGACGGAGTCCGCCGCCGAGGGCAAGCCCGCCGACCTGATCAACACCTCGTCGATCGCGGCCACCCGCATCCTGACGAAGTTCTCCGTCTACTCCGGCACCAAGGCGTACATCAGCCACCTCACCCGGCTGCTGCGCGTCGAACTCGGCCCCAAGATGGTCCGCGTGGCCACCATCGAGCCCGGCATGGTCGACACCGAACTCCCCGACCACGTCACCGACCCCGACGCCTCCAAGCTGATGGCCGACCTCATCCACGACATCGACGTCCTGCAGAGCACCGACATCGCCGAGACCGTCGCCTTCATGGCCGCCGTCCCGCGCCACGTCAACCTCACCGAGATCACCATCCTGCCCACCGCCCAGGCCATCTGAGCGGACCGTCCCGGCGTGGTGGGAGAGAGCAGCCCAATGCTGTTCTCTCCCACCACGCTTTCATCCGTCGAGCGAACTCAAGAGGACCCGACATGAACATCACGGTGATCGGACGAGGGCGGGTCGGCGGTGACCTGGCCCGGCTCCGCGCTGCCGAGGCGCGCCTGCGCCTGGCAGCCGCCGTCGCCGGAGTAGGAGAACACGGCGAGGTCGGGGTGGGAGTTTTGACCGTAGTCGGCCACGGCGACGCCGCGGCGCCCCCGGCGGCGCGAACGCCGTGTCACCGGACGCCAACGGCTGCGTCCTTCTCGCCCGAGCCGGAACCGCCGACAGGCTTTCGCACGCCAACCGGAGTGCCGTATCTCGTCTTCTTGCCGAAGGTGACGCTCAGTCGAGCACCAGTGTGGGAGGGGTCGGAGACGCGGTCGGTACGCCCGTCGCAGCGCGGTGCCGAGAGCGAGGGCCGTACGGTCCTCGATGTCCCGGACCATACGCGGGGCCGGTCCAGAAGCCCGACCAGATAGGGGACCGAGTAGAACCACGCGATTTGGGTCCCGATCACGACGACGCTCACCGTGAGGGCGGCGAACGTCGCCTGGATCAGGGAGACGGACGTCAATGCCCGCACCACCGGGGGCAGTTGGATACCGGCCAGGATGAACAGCGCACTGTTGACCAGATAGCTGGCCACTTCCCAGGAAGCGACGGCCTGGATACGGGCACGGGGACCGATGACGCGAAGGCCAAACCGGGTGGTTACCAGGCCGCAGGTGACGACAGCGAGGACGCCGGCGCGCGGCATGCCCCGGCGACGGCGGCGACGGCCGCGGCGTCGGTCGGGGCCAGGACGGCGCCGAGGACGAAGGCGACGGGCCGGCCGTAGCCCAGCGCGTGGGCAACGACCGCAGCGGCGGCGGCCGTTGCCAGGACCAGCCCGGTGGGCTGTAGGGCGATGCTGCGGAAGTTGTCCCGGATCTCGCGCTCGCCGCCGGGCTCGCCCTGGGCGTCCTGCCCCGCCCTGCGCCGCCACGGTGGCGGCTACGAGCCCGCCGGTGATCACGGCACGCGGTCCGTGGCGGTACGAGAGGGAGCCGGCGAGGAGGAATCCGGCGGCGTAGGCGAAGCCGAACGCCGTCGCGGTTCAGGTGACCTGCTGCGGTGTGGTGCCGAGCATGGTGGCCATGGAGTGCAGCAGGGCGAGGACGGTGTACCTCTGGCCGACCATCAGGACGCCGGGTGCGGTCCCCAGGGCGATGGTCGGTGCGGCGGGGGCCCAGTAGGGCGCCTGGTCCGGGGTGCCGGGCGCAGCCGCAGTGTCCCGAGGGGAAGTAGTGGGAGTGGGGTGGGACATGGGAACTCCAAGCGGGTCCCCGGCCGGAAGGAAGGGACGAGAAACGGCCCGGGGACCACGAAACGGGGAGGGACAACGTTTAGACAGCCGGAGTGTTCAGCACGTACTCGCGCGAGGTGTGCACCTCGCCGCGCAGGGCGGTCAGGTTGACGTCGAGGACCTGTCCGTCCCACTTGCGGGGCTCGCCGTTGATGAGGACGGCGCTGATGTTGCGGGCGTCGGAGCCCAGCACGATTGTGCCGATCGGGTCGTTGAGGGGCATGTTGTTGAGGTCCTCGGCCCGGATGACCAGCAGGTCGGCCTTCTTGCCCGGAGTGAGTGAGCCGGTGACGCCGGCCAGGCCGTTGGTGCGGGCGCCCTGGAGGGTGGCGAAGTCGAGGACATCGTGAGTGGTGATACGGGAAGGCTGACGGTCGGTGCCGTAGGCGGCGTTGACCGCGCGCATCCGCTGGATGACGTGCAGGGCCCGCATCTGGGTGAACATGTCGCCGGCCAGGGCGACTTCGACGTCGGTACTCAGCCCGGGGCGGATACCGACGGACAGCGCCTCATCGACGGCGGGGACCGCGGTCTCCAGGCCGATCTGGGCGTCGGAGGTGGGCGCGAGGGCCACGGTGGTGCCGGATCCGCCCATGGCCTGCCACGCCTCGGTGGTCAGCCCGGTGGAGTGGATGAGGGTGACGTCGGGGCCGAGGACGCCGTCCTTGGCCCAGCGCAGGACCGCGTCGGAGGAGGCGGTCCCGAAGACGGCGTCCACGCTGACCCCGATGCCTAGCTCCTGGGCGACACGGGCGAGTTCGGGGCCGTAGGCGAGCGCGGGTCCGGCGATCTCGTCGGTGGCCAGGGTCGCCAGGCGCAGTGTGAGCAGTTGGTCGTCGCTGCTGAAGTACCGCTCCTTGAGACGGGGCAGGTCGCCGGGCCACTGCCGGTCCCAGTCACCGAAGTGCGGGCCCATGGAGGCATGTACGCCACGTATGCCGGTGTCGCGCAGCGCCTCGACGGCGGCATCGGAGTGCTCGCGGGTACGGGAGTTGTGGGAGAAGTCGAGCATGGTCGTGATACCGCTGTCGATCGCGGTCAGGGCGGCCAGTCTGGTGCCGATGTACATGTCCTGGGGCCGGTAGACCGTGGCGTAGCCGGCGAGGGTGGCCATCACATAGCCGCCGAGGTCGTCGACGTCCGGCATGATCCGGCGCAGTTGGGCCTCCCAGGCGTGCCGGTGAGTGTCGACGAAGCCGGGGGTCAGGATCGTGCCGGTGGCGTCGACGACCACGGCGTCCGCCGCGTCGAGGTGGGGGCCGACCGCGGTGATCGTGTCGCCCTCGACGAGGAGGTCGCCGCCGTCGACGACACCGAGGCCGGGGTCCATGGTGACGACGGTCGCGCCGGTGAACAGGATGCGTCGCCGGTCGGCTGGTCGGCGCCGGATCTCTTCGAGGACGGCGGCGCTGGTGGTGTCGTTGAGGTTCATGAGGGGCCTTCTTTCGGTACGACAGAGGGAGAGGGCGGGCGGAGAGGGGGGCGGGAAAGTCAGCCGAGCTTCATGACGTAGCCCGCGTGGTGGAGTTCGTCGCCCTGGAACGCGCCGTAGGCCCAGAAGCCCAGGTCGTCCAGGTAGTCGATGCGGTCGCCGTCGATCCAGTAGCGGCCCTGGTAGGCATGCGGGCGGCCGCCCCGGGTCTCGTCGTAGCGGCCGTCGGCGGTGAGTTCCTGGTGCAGGAAGTCGTTCCGGTCGATCCAGACACCGACACGCGGGCTGCCGGTCAGGTCTGCGGCGGCCGGGATGCCTGCCGCGGGTGCGGCGGCACGGCCGGGGACGGCGGTACCGGCCCACAGGACCGGCCGACCCGCCGCGACGAGCGCGCGAACTTGCTCCGGCCGGGACAAGAGTGTGGCCACCGCACTCTGCACGTCGTCCGCGAGTTCGTCGGGCACCACCAGGAAGTCGGCGGGGTTGCCCGGGGCCAGCGTCGCGACGTACTCCGAGCGGCGGCCGCGGCCGCCGGCCAGCGCGATGGCGTCCATGACGGCGGGGACGACGGTCGTGCCGGTGCCGTCGACGACGATGGCGTTGTCGTCCCCGGCCGCGGTGACGATGCCAGGGCCGACCCCCACGATCAACGAGCCGACGAACAAGATGTCGGCGCGGACCATGGCCCCGATCAACGGGTCCAGCGTCAGGATCCGGGCATTGGTGAACAGGACGGGACGCCCCTCGTCGTTCGAGAGGATCTCGTCGAGAGCCTCGGGGTTCCAGCTCACGGTGCCGGTGGCGGTGATGGTCATTGCGTGCTCCTCGATAGAGTCGCCTCATCGGTGTGTCCGCTGCGGAAGTGAGCGTCGACACGGGCCCGAGGCGAGTGTCCGGCGGCTACGGCAGCCGCCGGACCACCAGGTTCGTCGCGCGGCGGAACCGGAACCAGGCCGCTCTGTCCCCAGGTGTCGGGCACCCACGATCCGGCCGGCTCACGATGCTGGGTGCGCGGCACCCAGGAAGCCCTCACCTGGGGAGACGGCGGCCTGGTTGCCACCGGCCGGCGGGCCGATCGTAGAGGCGTGACCAGCAACGACACGCTCCCCGACCCGCACCCGTACGTTGGGATGTGGGTGACCGCCGACAGGTTCATCCGCCAGGAACTGCTGCCGAACGGCCGCTACGACGAGGCCCGTGGCAACCGGCCGAGCGCCTACACCGGCAGCTACACCGTCACCGGCAACCACCTCGACTACGTCGACGACACTGGCTTCACCGCCACCGGCGACGTCCGCCACGGCGTTCTCTACCACGAGCACCTGGTGCTCTACCGCGAGGGCGACGAACGCGCCTGGCGGGAGACCTGACCATTGCCAAGGTTTCGGTCCCCACATCACAGGGCCATGCTCAAGGACGGGGTCTGTCCAGCGATTACGGGACAGAGCCGAAGACTGTACAGACCCGGTCCCGACCGCCGCCCATCCTCCCGGCGTTGGCACCTTCCTGTCTGGAGGACCCGTCGCCCCCTCGCGCTGAGGAACTACCGGAGGGGACGGCGGGGACGCGTACCGCTCCGGCATCTGACAGAGCGCGACGAAACACGGGCTGCGTCAACGCTGTCGGCTCACCTGCCGGGCACGGCTTCCGTGAACCGGACCGAAGTTCCGCAGCAGATCTGGCACACGCCAGGCTGCGCGCCAGGCGTTGTCGACGGTGATGCCAGCTCCGGAGCCGTGCGCCGGAGGCTGGTCACGGCCGGTGACGCCGACTGGAGCCTGTAGCCTCCCACGCACACCAACTGGGCGGTTGAGTAACGGGTGACCCGTCCGCGCCCCGCCCCCATCGGAGCCAAGACCCTCATGGGCCTTGAGGCTGCCCTTTACGACGCCCCGCTCGATGAATGGGCGTACGAAGCGGCCGGTGAACCGGTTGAGGGCTACGCGGAGACGACGAAGGCTTGATCTTGGATCATGCCAGCTGACCTGCGGTTTCCTTGATCCCCTGGTCTTGCGGTCCGTACCCGGTCCGCAGTCCGCCGAGCACCGCGTCCATAACGGCCCGGGTGCGGTCTTCTTCGTCCGGCCGCAGGTGGGCGTAGACCCGCAGCGTGATGGCTGCGGACGCGTGGCCGAGGACGAGCTGGACCTGCTTGACGCTCGCTCCGCCGGCGATGAGCGCGGAAGCGAAGAAGTGGCGCAGGTCGTGGGGCACCGTGTGCGACGGCTCGACGGGCTTGCGTCCCTCGCGCTCGGCCGTCTCGTTCTCCTCCGCTTGGAGCGCCCTGGGGCGCAGTTCCACTCCGTCTTCCAGCGGCGATAGTTGAGGGGCCTGGTCGAGATCGGTGTCGACCAGATAACCCACCGTCGACTCCCCGGCCCCCTCACGCGCACGATCGGCGAGTTCGGCTCCTTCCCCGCCCGGGGGACCGCGGCCGCTGCCCCCGTCGTGGCGCGCCACTGGCCGACACCGGCCGCATTGACAAGTCCTTCAGCCCGGCCGGCCACGCGCCCGGCACCGCAGCGTGACCCGACTGCCGCCCGGACCGTCACCGCGGTACGCGGTGACGGTCCGGGCGAGCGATCCGCGCCACCAGCGCAGAGGCATGGCCGAGCGCCTGTCGCGCGCGTCCTCCGGGCATCGGCTGATGATGGGAGTACGACCGAAACGTGGAGCTGATCATGACGGGTTGGCGGGTCAGGGACTACGCCCAGGACGATCTCGAAGCGCTGATCCGAGTCGACATGGAGAGCGGCACGACCGAGGAGCCGCCGCTCTTCCCGCTCTCGGACGCCGTGACGGCTCTCCAGGGCCGCCACCCGGCTGTGGTGGCCACGGCCGACGACGTGCTGATCGGCGCCGCGGTGAGCAGGGTGGAGGGCGAACGGGCATGGATCCTGCTCATCTGCATGGCGCCCGGCTGGCGGCAGCGCGGGCTGGGCAGTGCCCTGATCACCGCCCTTGAGCAACGGCTCTTCGCCGCTGGCATCCGGGCAGTGCACGCCGTCCTGCCCGAGGGCGAGACCGGTGCCACCGCCCTGCGCAACTGCGACTTCGGCGCCCGCACCGGGCTGGTCTTCTTCGAAAAGCGCGGGCCGGTGACTCCGCAGTCGGCCGGCACGCTGTCCTCGCTCGGAGCAGAGCTGCCGCCGGGGGGACTGTGGCAGAAGGTCGCGGGCATGCAACGGGAGAAGCAGCTCATCGAGCGGCGCCTGGTCCTGCCGCTGGCCCATCCCGAACTGGCCGCCCAGCACGGAGTGGAACTGCCACGGGCGGTGATGCTGTTCGGCCCGCCCGGGACCGGCAAGAGCACGTTCGCGCACGCGATCGCCAGCCGCCTGGGATGGCCCTTCCTCGAACTGTTCCCCGCCCGTCTGGCCGCCGAGTACGGCCTGGCGACCGGTCTGAACCGGCGTTTCGACGAGATCGCCCGGCTCGACCACGTCCTCGTCTTCATCGACGAGGTCGAGGAGATCGCCGGCGAACGCGGCGGCGCGGACGCGACCGCTGTCGGCGTCGTCAACGAACTGCTCAAGGCGATCGTCCGGTTCCGAGGTCAGGACGGACGGCTGCTCGTCTGCGCCACGAACAACGTGACTACACTCGACTCCGCGTTCCTGCGACACGGCCGCTTCGACTACGTGCTGCCGATCGGCCCTCCCGACCACACCGCCAGGACCGCGCTGTGGGAGAGCTACCTGGCCCGAGCGGGCGCGCGGGCCGACAGCGCGGTTCTTGCGTCCGCCAGCGAGGGGTTCACCCCCGCCGACATCGCCCATGCGGCGCGAACCGTCTCCCAGGCCCAGTTCGAGCGCACCTTCGACACCGGAACCCGAACCGCCCCCACCACGGACGACTACCTGGACACGATCAGCGGCACCAAGCCCACGGTCAACACCGCCATGGCCCAGGAATTCGCCCAGCAGACGGAGAAGTTCGCCCGCATCTAGCGTCCTGGCCGACGGGGAGTCGATCTGCGACGGAGGTTTCAGGTCGGCGTAGGCGGCTTGTCGCTGCCCGTATCGATGAGGATCTGTTTGGCCTCGATGACGTTGTCGGCCCATACCGCCCTGGCCACCGCGGCGTGTGCCGCGTCAGGCGACGTGCCCGAGAGACCAGTATCAGGGAGCAACAGTCCCGTTCCCCCAGGGTGATGAGGACGGTGTCGTCACCGACCGGGAAGGGGTCGGTGCGCACGACTCGGTCGTCGACCATCACCCGGGTCGGCAGTTCGTCCCAGGCACTGCTGTCCAGACCGACTCGGGTGACAGGCCCGAAATACTCGGTCAACGCGGAGATCAGCGAGGGAAGCTCGGCACCGATGTCCCGGGACCGCGGGCACCATGCACCGTCCAGGATTCCCTCGCGTGCGTGTGCCGTCTCCACCCGCAGCAGTGCCGTGCCGGGTTCCACCGACCGGTGGACGTTGTCCGGCAGGAGCCTGGGGAGGTCAGGGGTGTCTGAATCGGCCATGGTGTCCGCCCGTCCGCAGAGAGCAGTGCGACCGCAGAGCGGGCGACCGCGATACGACCCTGCTACCTGGCAATACTCCGCACGACGCTCGCGCGAGCACCTCGCCGCAGGGCGCGGTTACGGAAACAGGCAACGGCTCCGGCGTATACCCGCCGGAGCCGCCCTTCCAGGTCATTGCACGTGAGCGTGCGCCGACCCGCTTCCCACGTTACGCCAAGGATTACTCGGGCATAAGAAATCCTTGCGAAGGTTCACTTCGGTCCGAGAGGCCGACGCGGCGGCTCAGCCACGCCCTTCCTCTTCCGTCTCCATCTGCCGGATCCCCTGGTGCGTCAGCGTGATCATCGCGGGCGTGTTGCCCCTCCCCCAGTCCACGACGACCCAGCCTTCGCCCGCCAGATACATACAGGCAGCGGCCATGTCCTGCTCAGGGATACCGAGGTCGATGCGGAGCTTCGCCCCATTGACGCCCAGGAGGCGATTGCCTTCGGCGGCTTGGTACAGAGCCTGCATGATCCTCTCGCGGTACGACTTCCGGTCTCGCAATATCGCCATGACGCGCCTTCCTCTACCGCCCGCGGTCGGGCCGAAGTCGATGTGATCCGCGGTCGCCGTCGCGGTGGAGCACGTCGGAACGGTCGCGTCCCCCGCCGACCGACGCTGCCTCCGGGTCCGGCGCCCGACCCCCGGCAGGACATCGCTGTAGTGGAAGGCAGCGATCCGTTCATCATGCTGACCGTTGAACCGGTGGATCAGAACGACTCCGACGACGATCAGAACATGGTTCTCTCACCTCCACCGACCGGCGGGCGAATGCCCTGTCGAGCTGATGGGCCAGGGAGGCCAACGGTCGACCTGCTCCGCCGTCGGTCTCCCACGCCTCTTCCCTGATCCGGGCATCGATGCTGTCGGCCACTTCCCCCGGGGCCGGGGCATCGATGCCGTCGACGGCCATAGCCGTGCGCCAGCATCCGCACCGGTTTCCGGCGGAATCACCAGCACATCCCTGCGGCCAGCAGTGGAGAAAAAGGTCAGTCTGTGCGGATCTTGCTCCTCGGTGGACCAGCCCACATGCACCGTGCGCCCGGTGACGGACACCCAACGCGGGATGACGGGCCAGTAGGCCGGGTTCACCGTGATACGCGTGATGCGACCCCAGAGGTCGCCCAGTGCGGCCGTCAAAAGTGGCAGCTCACGGGTGAGGTCACGGGAGCGAGGCCACCACATGCCGTCCAGCCCTCCGGGCGCCGACGTCAGAGACAGGCGAACCGGCAGCAGCGGCGCGCGCCTGCCCGATGTCGTACGGTCGATGGTCACGGACATGGCGCGAACCTGCCCCGGGCTCGTGAGCGGCCCGGCGTTGTCGATCGCCGGAAACGGCACCCGCACCGGAGCCGGTGCACGAAGAACTCCCGGTGTCTTCACACTACTCCGCCCAGCGACCCGAGAGACCACGGACGACCAGGCATTTTCCTGCTTCCGGACGGCCCGGACCGTAACCTTCCTCATGACTTGCCTCATGCTCGAAGAGCGACTCGCACAGTACGCAAGGCCGGCGTTGCACCCCGCCGATCCGACTGCACCCGGCCGCGAAGGGTGTACGCGTCAGGGATTTCCGGGGCTGGGCGGGAGCGCTACACGTGGAAGGGCACGGTGGTGATGACAATTTTGGGTAGGGGACGCAGGGCGCGGCGCAGGCGTGGGGCGGTGCGGCTGTGGAGGAGTTGGTGGCGCCGCTGCCGGGTGATGATCTCCGGAAGGATCACCGTGAGGGTGAGGTCGGGGTGCTGCCGGTGCAGAGCCTCGATGTAGTGGACGAGAGGTGCCACGGTCGCCCGGTAGGGGGAGACGACGATCTCGAGAGGGAGGTGGTCGCCCCACAGCGTCCAGTAGGTGCGTACTCGTTCGGCCTCCTGCTGGGTGAGGCTGATGTGGAGGGCGAGGACAGGCTGGCGGAGCGAGGCCGCGTAGGCGAGGGCCCGCATGCCGGCTAGGTCGAGGGTCGCGAGGGCGACGATGATGAGGTGGCGGATCTCCGCGGGCAGTTCCTCGTTCTCCCCGTTCGTCTCCGGCTGCGCCGCGTGCCGTCGCGGGGCGGGGGAGGCGCCCGGCGTGGCTGAGTCCGTGGCCGGTCCCACGGTGGTGTGCGCGGGTAGTTCGACGGCGTGCGGGCGCAGCCGCAGACTGGCGCGGACGGCGGCGTAGTGGTAGTGGATTCGCAAGGTGAGCAGTAGGAACAGTGCGACGGCGATGATCGCCACCCAGGCGCCCGAGGTGAACTTGCTGATGCCCGCGGTGATGAAGACCACGGCTGACAGAAGGCCGCCCAGCGCGTTGAAGAGCAGGCTTTTGCGCCAGTGCCGGTCACGCAGCCGCCACCAGTGGACGACCATGCCGGCCTGGGAGAGCGTGAAGGCGAGGAAGACGCCGACCGCGTACAGCGGGATGAGGGCCGCCGTCTGTCCGTCGAACGCCACGTAGACCAGGGTGGCGGCCGCCGAGAGCAGGACGACTCCGTTGCTGTAGGCCAGCCGGTCACCCAGGCGCATGAAAACCCGGGGAGCGTAGTCGTCACGCGCGAGGAGGGACAGCACGCGGGGGAAGTCGTTGTACGCCGTGTTCGCGGCGAGGAGGAGGACGGCAGCGGTGGCGGCCTGGACGAAGACATACATCCATCCGGAGCCGAAGCTGAGATGGGCCAGTTGGGAAAGCACCGTCTCCCTGCTGCGGGGCACTACCCCGGCGAGATGGATCACGACGATGATGCCGGTGAACATGGCGATGAGCAGGCCCACCATCCAGGTGAGAGTCGTACGGGCCTGACGCCACTCGACGGGCTTGAAAGCCGGTACCGCATTCGAGATCGCCTCGATACCGGTCATCGCCGTGGCGCCGGACGAAAAAGCCCGCATGATCAGATAGAGCCCCACGCTCTCGGTGACCGTGACGGCCGGGGCGGGACGTGGCCGGTAGTCCTGCCCCGCGGCGTGGATGAGTCCCGAGACGATGAGGGCGAACATCGCGACGATGAAAGCGTAGGTCGGAGCGGCGAACAGAGTGCCCGCCTGCCGGACGCCGCGCAGGTTTCCGGCGAGCAGAACGACGATTACCCCGACGCCGATGGGCACGGTGTCGGGGGCCAGCGACGGGAGCGCCGACGTGATGGCCGCCACGCCCGAGGCCACCGACACCGCGACGGTGAGGACGTAGTCGGTCATCAGTCCCGCTGCCGCCACCAGACCGGCCACTGGCCCCAGGTTGGCGCCGGCCACGATGTAGGAGCCGCCACCGTGCGGATAGGCGCGGATGGTCTGACGGTACGACAGGCCGACCGCCAGCATCAGGACCACGACCGCGCCGGAGACCGGGAACGAGTACGCAAGCCCGGCCGTTCCCGCGAGCACGAGAACCGCGAGCAGGGCCTCGGGACCGTAGGCGACCGAGGACAGCGCATCGGCCGACAGCACGGGCAGGGCCACGAGCTTGCGCATCCGCTCGGACACCAAGGCGGAACTCCTCAGCGGCATCCCCAGCACGAGTCGCCGCGCCCACGCCCCGGCACGCCCCAGCCGCCCACGAGGCTGTTCCTCCGTGTCGACCTGCTCGCCCGGCAAAGACACCCCCAAGGGCGGGAGAGGGACCAGGCGCCCGAACCGGGCCGGCCGGAGTTGTGCCGCAGGCGGGAACGCGCCCAGATCCGGGTCGACGGGCAGAGCCCGACGCCATTCCTCGGGAGACACCGACACCCGACCCCAGGCACGGCCCACCCCACGCAGGACACACAGTTGCTCCTCGTCCAGTTCCGCCAGTTGCGCGGCGGGCCCGGGCGGTCCCGCCGACTCCCCGCCTCGACTGCCCTTTGCATCTGTCACACCGCGCAGTGTGACCGATCAAGACACCCGAGCGGCGATGACATGCCAGTGTCGGACACCCACAAGATCGCACCGGGTGGCCCACCACCGGATTGAGATGAACGTGCTCGATGATCTACCGCAACAAGGCGCTCGACCAAGATCCACACCTTTTTCCTGGGGCTGCTCCGGGTCATTCGAAAGGGCGGGACGCCCAGGGGTGCCGGGTATGGCTACCAAGATCCAGCCGATGTCGTGGCTTTCGGGGATTGGCCGCCCGGCACCCCGCGACGACTCGACCGCTGATGGGGACGCGCGAAGAAGATCGCTTGTATGGACACGCCGGCGAGGTCGTCTGCCGGGACAAGAACCGCACACGCAGCAAGGAGGACCTGGTGCCGGAACTGTGGGCTGGGACGGATGCGGGCAAGACCGATCACCATTGCACGGTGATCGATACAGACGGGAAGACAGTGGCGGAGGCTGGGCGGTTCGATGGTGACGGTGGCCGTTTCAATCCATTCGGGCAGTTGGTCGCCTTGCAGGTTGGTGAGCATGTGAGCGAAGGCGCGCACGTGCTCGGCGAGTGTGGTCAGTGTGGGGCAGTTGGCCAGGACGGCCTTGAGCTGGAGCCGGTCGTGCTCGGTCAGAGCGTCGAGGTGGGTCAGAAGCCAGCGGGTGACGGCGCGGGCCGAAGGTGGCCGGGGTCCGACCGGCTGGGGCTGGCCACGAAGAGTCCTGCTCACGCGTTTTGACCCGGCACCACGCCCGGATCGTCAGCCACGACTGAAGTCCTTTATTTCAATCCGGCGATCCTGCCAGGGCCTTGAACGCCGGGCGGAGCAGGCTGGCGATGCGGTCGGCTGGGGCGTCACGAAGAGCGGCCAGACCGAGGAACTGGTGGCCGATGGTGACGCCCAGCAAGGTGGTGATGACCAGTGCGGCGCGCAGCTCGGGGTCCTCGGCTGCGGGCAGGGCGGCGCTGACGCTGTCGATCTGCCGATCGAGGGTGACGCGGACGTGATCGGCTGCTGCCGGGTCGGTGAGCATGGAGCGCAACATCACCAGTGTGCCCTCGGGAAGGGCGCCGAGCTTGAGGTCGAGCGTGGCCAGCAGCTGATCGACGAGCGCGTCGGTGTCAGTGGCAGCCGGCAGTGACGGCAACGCCTGTACTGCTTGGGTGAAAAGCTCGCGCTTCGAGCCGAAGTACTGCATGACGAGAGCCGGGTCGACGCCTGCCGCGGTCGCCACGGCGCGGATGGTGGTGCGATCGAATCCCTTCTCGGCGAACAGCTCCCGGGCGCTGTTGAGGATGCGCAGTTCGGTGGCTCGGCGGCGGTCGGCACGGGACCGGTGAGGGGAGGGCACCAATTCACTCTACAGCCGTTGACCGAACCCTGGGTCGACTCCTACGGTGGTTGGGTCAACACGTGTTGAGTGAATGGAGTGATCCCTGTGCCGGATCTGGAGACGCCTGCCGTCCGCACCCCTCGCGAGGTGCTGGCCCGGTACTACCAGGCCATGCTCGACAAGTCCGCAGACGATCTCGCCGATCTGTATGCCGTGGAGGCGGTGCACGAGTTCCCGTTCACCTCTCCTGGCTTTCCCCCGCGTTACGAGGGGCGCGAGGCCGTGCGTGCGGGATACCGGGCGGCCTGGGGCGCCAGCCCCGTCCAGGTGGAGGAGATCAGGAAGATCGCGGCTTACGAGACCGCCGATCCGGAAGTGATCATCGCTGAGCATGTCGTGGTGGGAACGCTGCCGACCAGACGTACGACCTTCACTGTCCCGGGTCTCCTGATACTCCACGTCCACAGCGGACTGGTCACGCGAGTCCACGACTACATGGACGGCTTGGGAGTCGCCAGTGCCAGAGGATGAACGCCAGGCCGACAGGGGCGGACCAGGCCACTTGGGAAGCGGCTCACGGAGCTGGGGCTGGTGGCAGGCCGGGGCCGGCAGCGCACCGACTCCACGCACGTGCTTGCCGCGGTGAGGGACCTCAATCGTCTGGAGTTCGTCGGCGAGACGCTGCGGGCCGCACTGGAGGCGGTCGCCGTCGCCGCACCCCAATGGCTCGCGTCCTGGATGCCCCCGGCCTGGCAGAAACTGTACGGGGCCCGAATGGACTCCTATCGGCTGCCAAGTGATGGGACAGGCCGTCACCGCCGCTGTCGCTCACCGCACCCGGGAGGTGCTCACACCCGCCGGCATCGCCAGCTCCTCGCGCCGAAGCCCCGGCACACGCCGCCGCTCCCCGTAGGCGCCTACCCCCACATCCTCCGGGCGCAGCTGAGAGCGCCACGCCCGCAGAAAGCCCCCGAGCCGCGTTTTCCCATCCATGGCTTCGAGTATGGACCGCCCCGCACCACCTAGCCCGACCGAGCCGTGGATAGGCAACGGCCGGTCTGGCTCATAGCCCTGATGACGCTCGTGGACAACGGTCACCCCGAACTCGCTGGGAGCGGTGGGTCTGCGCCGAGTGTGGCGGCATTCTGCCATGGCCGACATCCGCCTCACTCGGTCCGTTGATCCTGCCCGGACCCAACTGCGAGATTGGCCAGGCGGCTCAGGTGTTCTCGTGTCTGCGGACTTGGCCGCACGGTGATGTTTCACTCCTTGGTTAGGAGCACGATGGCGCGACGAAGACGAACAGGTGTGATTGCCGCGGCGTCGGCCGTGTTGATCGCCGCGGCGCTGATTTCGCCTGCGGCTGCAGCCGCCGACCCGATCAGCCCGACTGACTCCAAGAGCGCTGGCGCGAGCAAGGTCGTACCCGCTGATCCCGACGGGCCACAGGGGCCAGGTCGGTCGCCCGTTGCTGGGCGCGACGACCGGGCCGGGCGCGACAACCCGGATTCGATCTACAGGGCGGGGAAGACCGACGGGTTCCAGCCGCTGACTGACAATTCGCTGTCGGATACTGCGGCCGAGAAGCTGGGCAACGCCGACACCAGGCTGCTGCAACAGGCGCAGGCGTCGAAGAAGAAGTCGGTCACGGTGTTGATGCTGGCCCGGAAGGGCGCGACCGAGGACGTCGTCGCCGCGGTGGAGAAGGCCGGCGGGACCGTCGGGTCGGTGACCGGAAAGGTCGGCTACGTCCGGGCGACCGTCCCGACCGACAGCGTGACCACCTTGGCCGGCCTTCGGTCGGTCGCGGCGATCGACCTGAACCGGACGTACAAGATCCCGGGCCCGGATCTGGGCGCCGTGGGTGCGAAGACAGCGGCAACGAAGGCCGCGGGGCCGACCGCGCCCGGCGCGAACACGCCCGCCGACAACCCGTACTTACCGATCAACGAGACCGGCGCCGAAGCCTTCGTCAAGGACAACCCGGCCTGGGACGGGCGCGGCACGGTCGTCGGCGTGCTGGACACCGGCGTCGACGTCGAGCATCCCGCGCTACAGACGACCAGCGACGGCAAGCCCAAGATCGTCGATTGGATGTCCGAGACCGATCCGGTCACCGACCGCGACGGCAGCTGGGTGCGGATGTCCACCACCAAGACGGGTCCGACGTTCAGCTACCTGGGCAAGACCTGGACGATCCCGGAGGGCACGTTCCAATTCGGCGTGTTCTACGAGAACGCGACGGCCGGGAGCGACTTCGAGGGCGACCTCAACCGGGACGGCGACACCCTGGACTTCTACGGGGTTCTGTACGACCCGACCACACACAGGATCTGGGTCGACGGCAACAACAACCAGGACCTCACCGACGAGACACCGATGGCCCCGTTCGCGGTCGACCGCCAGGTCGGCCACTTCGGGAGCGACGATCCCGCAACACCGCAGAACGAGCGCATCCCGTTCGTCGTCGAGTACCGCGACAACGTCGATCTCTCCTCGCTCGGCGGCAGCAACGTCGGCAAGACCGCGAACTACGTGTCTATCGGGTTGCCGGTCGCCTCGCACGGCACCCATGTGGCGGGGATCACCGCCGGCACGTCGATGTTCGGCGGCCAGATGCACGGCGCCGCACCGGGCGCGCAGATCGTGTCCGCCCGCGCCTGCACTTGGGGCGGTGGCTGCACCCAGGCGGCACTGACCGAGGGCATGATCGACCTGGTCACCAATCGCCATGTCGACGTCGTCAACCTGTCCATCGGTGGGCTTCCCGCGTTGAACGACGGCTCCGACGTGATCGCCGCGCTCTACGACGAACTGATCGACCGCTACGGCGTGCAGATCATCATCGCCGCCGGCAACGACGGACTCGGCACCAACACCGTCAGCTCGCCGTCCGTGGCGGGCAAGGCCATCTCGGTCGCCGCGTCCGTCAGCTCCGACACCTGGTGGGCCGGCTACGGGTCGAAGGTCGCCACCAAGCAGGGCATCTTCGGCTTCTCCTCCCGCGGTCCCGCTGAGAACGGGGCGCTGGCGCCGCAGGTGTCCGCGCCCGGCGCCGCCATCTCCTCGATACCGATGTGGTTGTCCGGTGAAGCCGTCCCCGAGGCCGGGTATTCGCTGCCGACCGGGTATGGCATGGCCAACGGCACCTCTATGGCGGCCCCGCAGGTCGCCGGAGCGGCGGCACTGCTGCTGTCGGCCGCCAAGGCCCATTCACTGACGGTCAGTTCGGCAGCGCTGAAGACCGCCCTGACCGGCACCGCCGACCCGATCCCCGGCGTCCCGACCGTCGCGCAGGGCGCCGGCATCATCGACACCGTCGCGGCCTGGAAGCAGCTCAGCGCTGGGGCCAACACCAATTTGCTCACTGTGTCGGCTCCCGTTTGTAGTTCGCTGTCCGGCCTCCTCGCGACTCCGAACACCGGCGTCGGCATCTACAACCATTGTCTGCCAACGGCAGGCGGCCAGGTGACCGGTGCGCAGAAGACCTACAAGGTCCGCGTCACCCGGACCAGCGGTGCCGCCGGGAACGTCGTGCACCGGATCGGTTGGATCGGCAACGACGGCACGTTCAGCGCCCGCGCGGCGATGCCCCTGCGCCTCGGAAAGCCGGCTGATATCACGGTCACCGCGACCGCGACGACCTCCGGCATACATAGCGCGATCCTGACCATTGACGACCCGGCAACGGGCGGCATCGACCAGTTCGTCCCCGTCACCGTGCTGGCGACCAAGCCGCTGGCCAAACCCGACTACGCGGTCATCAGTTCCGGCACACTCGGCCGAACCGGAACCACCTCGCTGCTGGTGCCCGTTCCCGAGGGCGTCGAAGCACTGCAGCTGACCCTGGGCCGGCTCACCGACGGCAGCCAGGTCCGCGCACTGCCCATCGACCCCGACGGCATGCCCGCGGACTCCAACGCCAGTGACCACTGCTACACCGACTACACCGACCCGGCGAACTGCAACGCCACCGCACGACCGGTGTACCGACCCGAACCCGGTATCTGGGAGTTCGTGATCGAGTCCCGCAGGACGTCTCCGGTCGAACGGAACCCGTACACAGCGACAGTTTCGCTGCAGGGCATGTCGTTCGAGCCAGGGACCGTCACAGTCGACAAGGTGACGATGAACTCGGCGACCGATGTCGGATCGACGGGGACAAACACCTTTGGCCCTGCGACCGCCCACGTCGCAACTGGCGAGATCGGCGATGTCCGCAACTTGTTCTCCACGGTCTCGCAAGGCGAAATCACATCCAACATGCTCTATGTTCCTCGTCAGACGACCCGGCTCGACGTGACGCTGACGCCCAGAGACGCTGCCGATCTGGACTTCTATGTGTATTTCAACGGCACGCCGATAGGCCAGAGCACCACGACCGGGGACTCGCCCGAGCGCATCGTCATCGATGATCCACGGCCAGGCACGTACTTCATCGTGGTCGCGGGAGTCGCCGTACCCAAAGACAATGTCACGTTCGACTACCACCAAGAGATGTACTCGAAGGGCCTCGGGACCAACGCCGATGCGTTCTCAGCAGGTGATCTTGAGGAGGGCGGTGGCGTGCTGGGGTTGTGACCTGTAGTAATCGGCTGCGGCGGCGATGTTGGCCCAGCCGGCCTGGCGCATCAGCCCGATGGCGAGGTTGCGCAGGGTGGCCATGGCGCGGGGCGCACTGCCAGTGCGGATCTTGGAGGCATCCTCGGCGAAGGTCACGTCTCGCACGTGGTGTAGGGCCTCAACTGACCAGTGGTTCTGGACGAGTTCGGCAAGTTGTGCCGGGCTGGCTTGTTCGGGCGGGAGGCTGGTGACCGCGTAGACGGTCGTTGTCTCGACCTTGCCGGTCTTGCGGTTGGTGCGGCGGCGCTTGATCTCCATCGCCTGGACAGCGTGCGGGAAGAGCAGGCCGGGACGGACGGTGCAGACCTTCAGACGGCGGACCTCGCGGCGGCCGTGCCCGGCCCCGGTGGTGCGGGCCTGCAGCGGGATCTGGCGCCAGGGCAGGTGCCGCAGTTGCTTGCGGAGCTTCTTCTGGTTCCCCTTGACGACCAGAAGGTAGTGGCCGCCGGCGGTGATGACGTGTTCGGCGTGGGCGCGCTGGGTGTGCATCGCGTCGGCGGTGACAACGACTTTGCGCAGGTCGATCTGGTCCAGCAGTGGGGCGAAGGCGGGTATTTCATTGCTCTTCGTGGCGACCTGGCGCTGGGCGATCACGGTCTGGCAGGCGTGGAGCGCGGCGGCGAGCAGGTGGACGGCTGCGCCGTCGGTGCGGGATCCGCGCACGGTCTTGCCGTCTACGGCCAGGCCGACGAGCGTGTCGCCGGGTTCGTCGACCGGGTCGGTGGCATACCGGGCGAGCCAGGCGCCCACGGCGTCGTCGAGCGCGTCGCCGTTCAGGCGGGCGAGGAGCCGTCCCAGGGTGGAGGCGTTCGGCATGCTGGAGGTCAGCCCGAGTTGTTCGCGCAGGTCGTAGTGGGTATCGGCGGCGAAGCGGGCGATGGCTGCCAGGGACGTGGCTCCGCCGAGGACGGCGACCAGGCACAGCGCGAGCAGGGAGCCCAGGCGGTAGCGGCGGCCCCGGACCCGACGGGGATCGGGTATCCCTCCCAGCACCTCCCGCAAGTGAGGTGAACTGCCGCGGATCCGGGCAGGCGGAGTCGATGTCCTCGCAGTGGCGTTGCAGGACACCGATCAGGGAAGATGGCACGCGAACGCGACCCCTGTTCGTGATCAAAGGCTTCGACAACCTTGATCATCAGGGGTCGCGTCTCTCGTTGCCGAACCGGGCGAACCGCAAGCAGTGGCACAACACGAGCGATCAGCTCATCTCGCCAGCTGAGAACGCATCAGCCCTGATCCTCCATCCGGTTGAACCGCCCGCCTGCGGTGTTGAGCGACCACTCGCCCTCGTCCATGCCCCCGTCGACGGCCGGCCGGGACTGCCCGCGGTCGCCCGGAGTTCCCGGTCGACGGACCGATCGGCAGACTTACCCGAGCACGCGGCCAACCGGTTCGGCGCAGATCCGCGAGACCTCGCTCTTGGAGATCCCGCCGTCCGCGCCGGGGGCCTTGACCAGCTCGTCGACCGAGCGAGTGGACACTCCGTGGACGTACGCCTCCATGACGACGGCGAAAAGGGCCTGGTCAATACGGCGGCGACGCTCCAGCAGGCTGGGGAAGAAGCTGCCCGAGCGCAGCTTGGGTATGGCCAGATTGAGGTCGCCGGCCTGCGTGGTCAGTGTCTTGTCTCGGTGCCCGTTGCGCAGTGCGGTACGTGTGTCGGTGTGCTCGTTCCACTGAGCGCGGATCCTTGCGCTCGCCTCGGCTTCGATCAGTTCCTGGAGCATCCGCCCGGCCACCGAGCGGACGAGTTCGAGCCCGTCCGCCGAACGTGGTGACTCCAGCAGGCGCAGTAGGTCAGACTGGGACAGGGCCACCGTGCACCTCCCGGATGAACTGGGCGATCACCAAGGAGAGTTGCAGGTGGCCCGCCTGCTGGGCAGGGAGCGGAATCCCTGTCAGTACACGCCACTGGGCGTACGCCCCATCCTTGATCGGCTACACCACCGAGCGGGACGCCATCAGGCCGCCCGCTCGCCGAAGCCTCCCCCGGTGCGACTTGTGGATCCGGGCCCGCCGCTGCGGCACCCAGGCCAGGCAAGCCGCGTCCATCGCCTCGACGGAGGAGAAGGCCCGGCCGGACAGGACAGGATCGCGGACGATCAGGACCTGGCGTTCGACCCGGCCCCTGCCGGTGCGCCGGCAGGCGGCCAGCACGTCCATGTCGAAGTCGCAGTGACCGGCGAGACCGACCGCCTCCGGGCGCGGCGGGACCGCCTCGCCCTGGGCGACGTGACGGCGCACGACGGTCTTGGTCCGGTCCTAGACGATCGTCATCGGCACGCCGCCGAAGTGAGCAAACGCCCGCCGGTGACAGAAGCCGGTCACGGACGCCCTTCCTCGCCCCGCAGGTACACCCCCGCACGCGCCGCAGCCGCGGCGGCCTCGGCGGCCTGGTCTGCGGCAGCTTCGTCGAGCCGATCGCTGCTGGTCAGCAGACGGTAGTAGAGGGGGGCGGAGACAGCTCGGATCACCTCGCGGACATCGGTCTCCTCAGGCACCTCGCCCCGGTCGATGGCCTGCTGGACGCAGGGTGCCCACTCCGTGACGCGGATGTCGTAAAAGCGGTGCAGGGCCTCGGCTGTCTTCGCCTCGCAGGTGGCGGCGGCGATCACCGCCTTGAACAGCGCCCCCTGCCGCGGGTCGGCCAAGGTCCGCTGCACGAGCCGGGCGTTGGCCTTGAGATCACCGAGCAGCGAGCCGGTCTCGGTCCGTGGCAGTGACTGCTCGGCCATGTCCATCAGCAGGTCGGCCACCAAGATGGTCACCGTTCCCCAGCGGCGGTAGACGGTGGTCTTGCCCACCTCGGCACGGCGTGCGATGTCGGCGAGGTCCAGGTGGGCAAAACCGCGCTCCGCCAGGGCGTCCCCAGTCGCCTGCAGCACCGCCGCCCGTACCCGTGCCGTACGCCCTCCGGGACGGACGGTCCCCGGATCTGCACCCTCAAACCCCATAACGGGACTCCAGTTCCCTTAATCGCCTGCACCTGCTAGGTTGAGGACCCAGATTAACGGAACTCAAGACCCATTAGCCAGATCAGGCGACGAGAGAGGAACAGCCATGGAATACAGGCGGCTGGGTGCATCCGGCCTCAAGGTCCCCGCACTGAGCTTCGGCGCCGGCACCTTCGGCGGCCAAGGGCCGCTGTTCGGCGCCTGGGGCAACACCGACGCGCAAGAAGCACGCCGTCTCGTGGACATCTGCCTCGACGCCGGGATCACGATGTTCGACTCCGCCGACGTCTATTCCGGCGGTGCCTCCGAGGAGGTGCTGGGCGCAGCGATCAAAAGCCGCAGGGACCAGGTGATCGTGTCGACCAAGACCAGCCTGCCGATGGGCGACGGCCCAGGCGATGCGGGCTCCTCACGTTCGCGCCTGCTCACCGCATGCGAGGACGCCCTGCGTCGGCTCGGCACCGACTACATCGACCTGTTCCAGCTGCACGCCTTTGACGCCGGCACACCGATCGAGGAAGTCCTGTCCACACTCGACGATCTCGTACGAGCAGGAAAGGTCCGTTACCTCGGCATCTCCAACTTCTCCGGCTGGCAGGCGATGAAGTCCCTCGCGACCGCGGAGAAGTACGGTCACCCGCGGTATGTCGCACATCAGGTCTACTACTCACTCATCGGACGTGACTACGAATGGGAGCTGATGCCCCTCGGGCTCGATCAGGGCCTCGGAGCCCTCGTCTGGAGCCCGCTCGGCTGGGGACGGCTCACCGGCAAAGTCCGCCGCGGCCAGTCGCTACCGGCCGGCAGCCGACTGCACCGCACCGCGGACTACGGCCCGCCGGTCGAGGACGAACACCTCTACCGCGTGGTCGACGCCCTCGACGAGATCGCGCAGGAGACCGGCAAAAGCATTCCGCAGATCGCCATCAACTGGCTGCTGCAACGACCGACCGTCTCCTCCGTCATCATCGGCGCCCGCGACAAAGACCAGCTTCGTCAGAACCTCGGTGCCGTCGGTTGGACGCTCACGTCCGACCAGACGGCGAAACTCGATGCGGCGAGCGGCAAGACAGCGCCCTACCCGTACTTCCCTTACCAGCGCCAAGAAGGCTTCGCCCGCCTCAACCCGCCCCTTCTCACGCCTGCGCCTGCCGCATGACATCGGCGTCTTGCAGCAGGAACGTGCAGCCGCGCGCCCAGGACCCGGGCTGTCAGTGTGCTGTCACGCCCAACGCCTGCCCGCGGCCTGGAAAACTGCGGCGATAGCTTGCTGCGCAGCAGGCGGTGGTCCGCGCGGAGCAGGCCGAGCCCGCGCCGTGGACAGACCGACTGACCGACCTGGCCGCGCGCCCGCTGGACGGCAAGACGGCCGAGGCGGTGATCGTATGACCGAGCCAGCGGCGTCGGCTTCGGGGAACTGGACCTTGCCGGGCCCCTGGCCCCGGCAAGGTCCTCGCGCCGCGCGACGTCTGCCCGGACACCGGGCTCGTCCGGCTGTCGTACACGCGGGCCCGGGCCCTGCTCGACGCCCATGCCGTGGTCGGCGGGGCGTCGGGAGCGGGCTGGGACCTTCACGAGTACCGGCGCTTCGGGCTCACGCACCTCGGCGAGGCCGACGCCAGCCCACTGATGGCCCACTGATGCTCATGGCCAAAGTCCCGGCACGGGAAGCCGGAGAACGTCCGCCGCTGCTTCCACCCCTCGGCGGATGCCGTCGCCGAGGGCACCAGCCTCCTCGCCCCGGGAGACGCCCGGCACTGAAGACCACGACGGGTCGCTCCTTGCCTTCAACACCATGACCCAGCACCCGCCCCCGAACGCCCCCAACCACCCCGCTATCAGCACCTGTACCCACCGGAACCGGAACCCAGCACTAGAGTTGCGAAGCCCCTCCGTCGACCGGAAACTCCGCTCCTGTCGAGAACGTCGCGTCGAACGCCAAGTACGCAACGGCGGCGGCTATTTCCTCGGGCGCCCCCAACCGCTGCATCGGGATCATGCTCCGGTAGGAGTCCTTCATCGCCTCGACGACGTCGGCGGGTAGGGAGCGATCCAGGACGCCCGTATCGACCGGGCCGGGGCTCACGGCATTGACCCGCACCTTTCGCGGCAGCAGCTCGCGGGCCAGTGTGCGCGTCATCGACCGCAGGGCCGCTTTGCTCGCCGAGTAGACACTGAGCGCGTCAAGGCCCTTGACGTTCACCACCGACGTGGTCAGGACCACGCCGCTTCCCTCGCGCAACAGCGGCGCCAATGCCTGCACCGTGAAGTACGGGCCCTTGGCGTTGATGTCGAACAGCGCGTCGTACATTTCTTCCGTCGTCGAGCCGAACGGCGCGGACGCGGTGACACCGGCGTTGACGAACAGCGCGTCCACCGTGCCAAACCGCTCCTGGACCGTACCGGCCAACGCCGTGATGTCCTTCAGGGACGCGGCGTCGCTGCGTACGGCGATCGCCTTGTCCCCCAACTGCTCCAGCGCGGCGTCCAGGGTGGACCGGGTGCGCCCGGTGATCAGGACGTGCGCCCCGCCGTCCGCGAACAACCGGGCCGTTGTCAGGCCGAGACCGCTGCTTCCGCCCGTGATCACGATCTTCTTGCCCTCATAAGTGGTCATGCCCGCAAGTCAAATCCCTTCTCGTGCCCACCGTCCAAGACCTGATCCGTATGCCGTCATGTCCCAGGCGTATGCCGACGCACGACGTACCCTGGGCGTATGGACTTCGATCTGCGGCTCGTGCGCTATTTCACGATCGTGGCGGAGTACGGCAATTTCGGCCGGGCCGCCACCAGGCTGCACCTGGCGCAGCCCTCGCTGAGCCGGCAGATCCAGCGTCTTGAGGTGCAGCTCGGTGTCCGCCTCTTCGACCGCTCACCGCAGGGCAGCAGCCTCACCGACGCCGGCGCGGCGTTCCTTCCCCAGGCCCGGATGCTGCTCCAAGCAGCCGAGCAAGCCGCTCGTACGGCCAAAGCCGCCGTACAGCCCTCCGCCGTCACGATCGGCTGCGCCGAAGGACTGATCATCACCGCCTGCGTGCAGGAACTACGCCGCCGGTACCCCGACGGCCAGGTCCGCACCCGGCACCTCGACTGGCGGGACACGGACGCCCTCACCGAGGGACGGCTCGACGCCCTCGTCGCGTACCGACCCCTGCCTTTTCGCACGGACGGCTTCCGGGTGACCAAGCTCTATGAGGAGTCGCGCGTACTCGTCATGCCGGCGACTCATCACCTGGCGAAGGAGAAGGCCGTCAGCCTGCGGGCCCTGTCGGACGAGGAATGGGAGACCTGCGCCGGCACGCCGGTCGTCTGGAGCACGCCCAAGCCGGTCGGCGACCGCCCGGCACCATCCCCGCCCACGATCGACGACAGCTACGAGGACAAGCTGGAACTCATCGCCACCGGCCACTGCCTCGCGATCTTCCCGGTCGGCGATCGACGCGGTGCCGTGCGCGAGGACATCGCCCTGGTGCCCGTCGTCGAGGTCGATCCGTGCGAGGTCGTGCTCGTCACGCGAGCTGATGACCCCAACCCCATGCTCGGACCACTCGAAGACGTCGCGCGCACGCTGCTCGGCACCCCCGCCGGGCGAACGACGAACCACCGGTCAGCTGACCTCGCCTGACCGTGTCCGGCCTCATCGGCGCCCGTACCCGCACCTCGCGGGTACGGTCCAAAGACCGGTCAGCCGTACGTCGCCACGGTGGCACTGCCGCCGCCGACGTCGATGAGGATGCGGGCAGCGGTCCTGACCTCGATGCCGGGCATGGAGGTCAGGACCGCGGAGGGAGGGTGAGCCTCCAGAAGTTCCCCGCTCCTTGCGGCGAAGAGTCCGCGCCGCGCCGCCTCAACCAAGCTCGGCTGCCTCCGAGTTCGAGTCCCGATACATCCTATATGTCATATATGCCCGACTCATTAACCACGGCGTCAAAGATCGGTACGGGGTCCGACCGGAGCACAACCCCACAGAAAGGCTGGCAGACCGCAAACAATCACTTCGAAATCAAACCGGCGAATCGGGGTGGAATCGAACGGTTTGCAGTCTCGTCACACCAAGTGCGAACATTTTTTCCCTGCGGGCCACCCGACGCGACAGTCTCGCTTCTCGATTTCCCCTCATCGTGCCATCGGACGCAAAACGGGCTGCCCCTGCCGTCGGTGGGTTGCACACGAATCCCGTCTTGCCCATGCCGAACGCTTGCACACGAGTGCCCGTGGGGGTTAGATTTTCGCCAACTCATGCTCGACCGAACGGAGTTGCCGGACGCTCGAAAGTTACAACGATTTCACTTGAATTTCGATGTGTAATCGCCTCCGGAGCTCCTTGAGGGATCGCCCCGTCGAGTTGCACTGAGGTCAGTGTTTCGTTGCTGGCCGCAAATTGATGGGACCGTCCCTTCCCTCTCGTCTGCCCTGCCTGCCGCAGGGCAGACGCAGGGCGGATCGTCCTCTTCCCGGCTCGCAGGGAGGGGACGGACCTATGGGCAACCCGCAGACACGTACGGACGGGTTTTCTGGACGTCACGGATGCGACGCCGCATCGAATGTTCACAGTCCGAAACGGTGTATCACCGGCCGATTTCGGGCAATAGAAACAACAACTTTTACAAGTGCATGGAGTTGGATATGAGCGCCATATACGAGCAGCTGTTGACTGTGCTCACCACCAGGCTGGGTATCGCACGAGAGGAGACCAGCCCTGAGGCCACTTTCGAGGACTTGGAAATTGATTCACTGGCGCTGGTAGAACTGATAGACATCCTTGACGCGGAGTTCGGGACATCTCTGGAGGAGGGCACCGTCAACAAGAACTCCTCACTCGCCGAGGTGGCCTCCATCCTTGAGGCACACGGAGAAAATCACCGGTGAATCGCGCTGTCGCCGTAACGGGCATCGGGCTGATCACTCCGGCCGGCATCGGAGTGGAGGAGAACTGGGAACGGATCTGTGACGGTAGGGGGCTCGCAACGAAGGACCCTGAACTCGTCGGCGCAGCCGCTGACATCTCGTGCAGGGTGCCGACTTTTGACGCTGCAGAGGTGGTGGGGGCTCGCGAGGTCTGGCGGACGGACCGGTTCGTTCAGCTGGCTCTGGCGGCGGCGAAGGAGGCCGTCGCCGATTCCGGCCTGGATCCCGGCAGGTGGGATGGCAGCCGCGTCGGCATCGTGGTCGGATCTGCCGCAGGCGGCGTATCCACTCTTGAAACCCAGCATGAACGTTTCTTGAGTCAGGGTAGCAAGGGGGTCTCTGCTCTCTTCCACCCCATGGCGCTGGTCAATATGGTTTCAGGGCGCATGGCCATCGAGTACGCGGCAACAGGACCCAACCTGGTGACAGCGACGGCGTGCGCCTCGGGCGCCACGGCCATCGGCGTGGCCAGAGACCTCCTGCTCTCCGGTGCGTGCGATGTAGTTCTTGCCGGCGGCACCGAAGCGGCAGTGACTCCCACCTTTGTCACGGGCTTCGCACGTATGGGGGCGCTGTACAGCGGAACGTTGCCGCCGGAACAAGCATCCCGTCCCTTCGACGCGGACCGCAGCGGCTTCGTGATCGGAGAGGGCGCCGGAATCCTCGTGCTCGAACGTCTCACTGACGCACGCGCGCGCGGCGCCCGCGTATGGGCCCGACTGCTTGGCTACGGTGCCACCTGCGACGCGAGTCATGCCACCTCTCCTCATCCCACAGGCCAAGGAATCGAGGATGCGATGCGACTCGCCTGCCGGGACGCCGAGGTGCCGTCGCAGGACGTGCAGCATGTGAACGCCCACGGAACCTCCACTCGACTCAACGATGCGACCGAAGCGAGTGCCATCGCCCGCCTCGGCTCAAAACGAGTCGCTGTCACATCGACTAAAGGAGTCACGGGCCACACTCTCGGCGCCGCCGGTGCCATCGAAGCCGCCTACACGGTGCTGAGCCTCGCTCGCCAGACGATCCCGCCGACGGCAAACCTCGCCCAACTGGATTCCGAGGTTCGGCTTGACATCGTTTCTGGGAACCCACGCGCAGTAGCCCTGGACCACGCCCTGAGTAACTCTTCAGGGTTCGGTGGACACAATGCCAGTCTGTTGTTCGGTGTCTGACGGTCATTCTCTGCATATTGCGCACACACGCCGCCAATCGCGAAGGTGTTACCGCCATGGAAAGAACTGCTCAGCATGAACATCCGGTCTTGCTTGAGAAGACGGAGCACAACGAACTCATCGATCTTGTATTCGATGGCGACTTCGAGGAAATCCACGCCCCGATCCGCGAGGCCGTGACGGACGGGCTCTTTTCCCGGCGCGACGGCCTGACGATGGCCGAGCAGGGTCGACTCGCCTACGAGCGCACTCGCTTGATTCATGAGCGCGCGGGCGTGGCCGAGGACATCATCGCAGACCCGAGAAGGCTGTTCGCGGTCAACGAATGGCCAGCACTGATGGACACGACTACGCTGCCACTATTGACCGTACATTACAACCTGTGCCTGGCCACCATTATTCATCACGGCCAAGACCGCGATGATCTCAATGACTACATCAAAGAGCTCTCCACCATGACCACGGTGGGGATGTTCATGGTCACGGAACTCGGATGGGGCAACAACGCAGCCGCCTTGCAGACCGAGGCCGTGTACGACCATGCCACGGATGAGTTCATCATCAACACGCCAAGTCCACAGGCTCAGAAGTTCATGCCCTTCAGCGGTATTCAGGACGTACCGAAGCTGGCTGTGGTCATGGCTCGGCTGATCGTCCAGGGCGCCGACTGCGGAGTCTTTCCCTTCGTGGTCCGGATCGTCGATGAGAACGGTTTGCTTCCTGGAGTACGGGCCACCCCTCTACCGGAGAAGCCCGGTCTCGCCTTGGACAACGGAGTCACCTGGTTCGACCATGTCCGCGTGCCCCGGCGCAACTTGCTGGGGGGAACCATGGGTCACGTCACCCAGCAAGGCGAGTTCGTCAGCGAAATACGCAGTCGGCGGCGCCGCTTCTTCACCTCACTGGAACGGGTGCACGCCGGTCGGCTCTGTCTCTCCAGTGCGTTGGTCTCCGCGGGGCGCGCGAGCACGTACATAGCAGTGCGGTACAGCATGCGGCGCCACACCAGCGCCCCCGCGCAGCAGGACGTACCACTTCTGGCTTACCGCAGTCAGCAGACCGCGCTGTTCCGCGCATTGGCTGACGTCTACGCGATGACCTTCCTGATCAATCAGGTCAAGCGGGAGTACCTGCACTCCAGCGGCAGCAATGAGACGAAACAGCTCATCGCGATCGCCAAGGCGGTAACCAGTTGGACCATGACGGACGTTCTCACCACGTGCCGTGAACGCATGGGCGCCCAGGGCATGTTCTCTGCCAACCGCATTGCGGACTACATCTCCATGGCACAGGGCGTTGTCACGGCTGAGGGTGACAATCTACCTCTGCTCGCAAAGGTCGGCAGCGAACTGCTCGCTCACCCGGAGGTGCATCCAAGGCCCTCTCCGCACAGTCGTAGCCTCACCGACCCGCTGTACCATGTGGAACTGCTGCGCTACCGGCAAGGCGTGGTAGGTCAGGACACCAGTCGCTCCATGCGTCAGGAAATCCGCCGGGGAAGCTCTGTCTTCACCGCATGGAACCACCACATCAACACCGCCATCGACCTGGCTCGGAGCCGCGGGGCCATACACGCGGTGCAAGCCTTTTCGGAGGTAGTGGCCGACACTCCCTCTCCCCGAGCCAAGCGCGCGCTGCGTCTGCTCGCGTCGATCTACGCCCTGGGACTGACTAGCCGGCATGCCACGTGGTACGTAACCCATGGCGTACTGACTCCGTCCCAGGCCGACCGTATTCCTCGCCTGATCGAGACGCTATGCGTTCGGGTCCTGGCTGATGCGGAGTTTCTGATCGGCGGCTTCGCACTGACGGATGAATTCCTCCGTGCCCCCGCCCTCACCTCTGACCTGTCAGCGTTCTCTGCCCAGCCCCACGACCGCACTTTCACCGCGCCCGCATCCACTGCTGCAAAGGAGGGGAGCACACCATGACGACGCATCCTCAAGCTCCTGCCCAGCCCTTCAGCTTCAACCGGGTCCAGCGTATGGGGTCGACCTCGCTACGACGACTGGTGACCGTGAGCCCGGGGATGTGCGGTCCCACGAAAGCACTTGCCGCGTGCGTCGGCGACTGGACGTGGGAAGCGGTGAGTGACGCCTGCGGACTGGACGTCTTCAATGCCCGCGACGGGCAAGGACGGCCCGCCTATCTCTCCTTCTATTACTACCGAATTACTTCCGGCGCGAGCTTCCACCCCAAACAGCTCACCTTTGGTGACCGTTTGGAAGTTCAGTCCCAGGTTTTTGACGCAGGCCGTCGAGGTGTCCTTACCCTGCACCGGCTGCGGCGGACAGCCGACTTTGAGGACAACGACAGCACCGAGCCGTTCGGACTGGACGAAGCCTACACACGGCACCGAGACGACTGTATATACATAGAGAATCTCAACCTATGGGTTTCTCGCGGCGGATCCCACACCAATGTGGGCCTTGTGCACTCCCCGCCGGTCGGATTCGACCATACCGTCCTCCCCAAGCTTCCCGAGGCCCACTCACCACGCTCCCTGTGCAGTCAAGCCCGTAGCCAGAGCGCCTTTCCCGATCCGATCAGGGACACTTGGCCGAGTTCCGGACCTGAATACGTCGTCGAACGTGCCGTCGACATCACCCACGATGTCAACGGCGCGGGACTGCTTCACTTTGCCTCCTTCTTCGCCATCGCCGAACAGGCTCAGCTTGGTCAATGGCTCGCTCTCGGCCGGTCCGGCCGATCCTTCCTCAACCGCGTCATCCATGACGCCCGGATCTGCTACTTCGGCAACGCCGACCCGGAAACGACGCTCCGCTTGCGAATGCGGACAGTCCATCGCCCGGACGACCCGGCGGAGGAAAGAACAAGTTTCGTCATCGATGACATCTCCACCGATCGCACCATCGCTGTCGCAGCCTTCCGTCACAGCTCGTGACTCGAACGCGGGTCACCATGTCCCTTCCTGTGCTTCCTGCGCGGCCCAAGGTCTCTGCGTGAAGTGATCTTGGCCGGTTTCATGCGGAAGCCACGACGTACGCTGCGAGTCGGCGTCCGAATGTTGGATCAACTCGGCGGGTTGAATGGGGTGTTGGCCACGGTCACGTTGCCAGATCTCCATCTCCAGGGCGTCCAGGGCGAAGACGGTCTCCTTCACGGTGGCCGCCGACCAGCCGACGATCCAGCAGGGGAAGGGACATCACGCGTCGGCCCGGTCGCGGGCCGTGGCCGGCGCGTCGAGCACAGCCAGTGGCAACAGCCCGGCTGCGCCGCGAATCCCGGACCGAACCCCGGCACGATCAGCGTGTCGGCCGCGCGTAGGACGTCCAGTCCGTCGGTGACGGCCGACGTGAAGCCGCCGACGGCGGAGGCAGAGGCGGAACTGGCTGGTCCGCACACGGAGACCTGGTAGGAGGGTCTCCGTGCGTGGGCCGAGTATCTGCACAGAGATGGCCCAGGATGGCCAGGTCGAGCGGTGCCATCCCGTCCAGCGTCAGCACAGCCATTCGGTGGACGATCATGGCGGCATCCGACGATCATGGCGGCATCCTAACGAAAAGAGTCATTTCTGCCACTCGTGGAGTCCGGACGATGTCGCGAGGCTTGAAGGCATGACCGGATCAGTTCCGCAACCGGCGTCCGTGTGGGCATCCGATGCTCGGTCGCCGGCAGTGCCTGGCGCGGCCCATCGACGTGACGGCGAATCCCGTGCGCTCCTCCATCGAATGTCCGCCACGACACGGCCGGGTCGCCGTCCCCGCGCGGTGCCGCACCAACGGGCCGGCGTGCTGTCCGTCCTCCTTGTCGTCCGCCACGTCGGCATGGGAGTGCCCTCGGTCATCGCCGGGGTGCTGATCGTCCACGGCGGCGGGCTCATCGCCACCGCCCGCGACTACACCCTGTTCATCCTCGTACTCGCAGGCGCGGCTCTGGCCGGGCTGCTGTTGACGAACCCTTCGGCACAACCCGCCAGGCCGGCCTGTGCTTATGTGAGCCGACGTGCTTCGGGCAACGGTAGCCACGATGGCCGCGACGTTCAGCCGTTGTAGCAGGGCATCGACATGTCGAGGGCGTGACGTTCTTCGGCATGCGCTCCGCCCTCGGAGAGACTCAGCCCGCTCTCCTCCCACCAAGCCGTTTCCCACCCCAGCATCCACCCGCCGCGCCATCGCAACACCCGGCTGACTACTCGCAACACCACGCCAGGACTCGTACGTGCGCCCCGTACGTCTCTCCTGGCGCTCACTCCCGCCGCTCGGCGCACTCCAACGCGTCACGTTCAGCCCGAGTCGGATCGACGACAGGTCCCGGCCCGGCCCAGCCACCAGGAGCATCCCCATGACCGAACCCTCGGCCCTCCAGCACGAAGCCCCGGTCAGGACCATCGCCTTCGTCCAGTACCCGGGCCTCAGCCCGCTCGACATCGTCGGCGCGTTGCAGGTCTTCGGCGTGCTGTCCCTTCTCATCCCCGGTTACGACACGATCGTGGTCGGCGAGCGGATCGAACCGATGGTCACGGACACTCCGCTGTCCCTGGTTCCCAGCCACACCTTCGAGACCATGCCCGATCCGTACGCGCTCATCGTGCCCGGTGGCACGGTCCCCACCGTCGCCGCGATGGCCGACGAGAAGCTACTGGACAAGCTGCGTACCGCAGCCGCACGGTCCGAGATCGTAGGCTCGGTGTGCACCGGCTCGCTACTGCTCGCCGCCGCCGGTCTCCTGGAAGGGCGCCGGGCCAACACGCACTGGTTGTACCGCAGCCTGCTCGCCAGGTTCGGTGCGATCCCGGTGGCCGAGCGCTGGGTCCGGGACGGGAACGTCATCACCGCCGCCGGGGTGTCGGCCGGCATCGACATGGCACTCCACCTGGTCGGCGAGCTCGCCGGCCAGGGCATCGCACGCAAGGTCCAGCTGTTCGTCGAGTACGACCCCAAGCCCCCCTTCGGCCCGATCGACTGGGAGGCCGCCGACCCCGGCCAGTACGCCCCCCTTCTCCAGAAGCGTCTTCACCGCGCCCTCGCCGACCATCCCGCACTCCTGGAACGCCTGACCGACTGAGCGCAGGGGTTCGTCCGACGCGCGGCCCAGGCCCAGGCCCAGGCGGAGTTGGCCGGTGATGCCCGCCAACTCCTGGAGGACGCCGTGGCCATGGAGGCACAGTGCCGTTGGCGCCCGGTCTCGCTTTCTGGCTCATCCCGGGACCGGATGGCCGGCTGTGGATTGTGGGGCGTTTGCTCATGGCCTGCTCGTCAGTCCCCCAGGTTTTCCGGCGGCACGCTCGCTGTCACTGCCGCGGGCAGCCGTCCGTTCAGGATTTCCTGGCGTGGGAGTGACAGCCCGAAGTACTGCTGCAAGGCGGCCAGGGTCGCACGCAACGAGTCGAGCTCCTCGCTCACGTCATCATCGAGGAGTCCGGCTTCCTCGAACGCGGGGAGCAGGAACGCCATACCCTCGTCCGGGGTGTCGCCGATGTCGAAGCGACCGACCGTGTGGCCGTCGCGGTAGTACCAGCACTCCCTGGGCGGGTCGTCCGGCTTCGGGGTCAGGTGCAAGACTTCGACCCCGCCTGCGGAGACGTCGGGGTGAGCCCACCATGCCTTGGAGGGCCAGCCCTGCTCCACCGCATATGACCAGCCCACGCATTCACCGAAGCGGGCCACGCGGGCTGATTCACGGTCGTTGAACGTCAGCCGCTCGGCCTCGGCGAAGGTGATCGGGTCGAGCACTTCCCCGGGCCGGGCGCCGAGCCGGCCAACGAGGTCACGTGGGCTGATGCCGCGTGCGAAGGTGACGAACAGGCCCGGGGCCTCTACGAGCCAGGCGCCGGTAAGCCACGTGATGCCGTCGCTCAATGTCTCCTCCTGCGTGTTCCGGCACTCCCCCGAGTTCCCGGCTGCGCTCGACCAGGGGGCACCCTCATCCCCAGGCTCTCCGAGCAGGGGACCACCCAGGACCACCCAGGACCACCCCGCACGCCGCACTGGACGGAAGCCCACGTACATCCAGTACGAGGACTCCGTCCGGCACACTGAGGGAAAGCACCTGCGACGCGCGTCCTGGGCAGTGCGGAACACACACCGGACGCCGCTCCTTGACGGGTGAACGTTGCCTGCCGGGGCGCCGACGCTCCTCGCGACAGACACGCGCAGTGGGACGTAGCGGCACCGGTGAGGCGGCGGGAAAGGACCGTGCGCTGGACGAAGTCCCCGGTGAGCCGTCCGTCCGCGAGGCGACGCGCCGCCAGGAGGGGCCAGTGCGGGTTGTCGAGCGCTGCCCTGCCGAGCATCACGGCGGTGATTCCGTGGTCGGTGAGCACGGCTTCGGCCTGTTCCGGTTCGGTGATCATTCCGACGGCGCTCACCGGGATGCCGGATGCCTCGTGCCCCGCCACGGCAGCAGGCACCTGGTATCCGGGGCCCGTCGGAATGGTCGGCGAAGGCGTGTTGCCGCCCGTCGACACGTCGACGAGGTCGACACCCAGGCAGCCCAGCTTGGCCGCGACCCGTCCTACGTCCTCAGAGGTGAGCCCGCCCTCGGCCCAGTCGGTGGCCGAGACCCGGACGAACAGCGGCGTGTGCGGGACGGCGGCACGCACCGCGCCGACGGTCCGCAGCAGCAGCGCGGCCCGGTTTTCGAGGGTCCCGCCGTACTCGTCGCCGCGTCGGTTGCTCAGCGGCGGCAGGAACTGGTGCAGCAGGTAGCCGTGCGCGGCGTGGATCTCCACGACGTCGAATCCGGCGGCGACGGAGCGCTCGGCCGCGCGCCGGAAGTCCTCGACGACCTTGTCCAGATCGGCGGTCGTCATCTGCGCCGGTGTCGCGTAGGTGTCGCTGAAGGGCACCGGGGAGGGACCGAGGGTGGGCCAGCCGTCGGTGTGGACCGGCACCGAGCCGTGGTTGCCGGTGAGGGGGCTCCAGCTGCTGCCCTTGCGTCCCGCGTGCCCCAGCTGGATGCCGATCGCCGAGCCGCGTTCCTGCACGTCGGCGGTGATCCGGGCCCAGGCGTCGGCCTGTCGGTTGTTCCAGATTCCGGTGTCCTGCGGGGTGATGCGGCCTTCCGGCGAGATCGCGGTGGACTCGGTCAGGATGAGGCCGAACCCACCGTTCGCGAAGCCGCAGAGGCGGGTGAGATGCCAGTCGTCGGGGATTCCGTCCTTCCCGGTGGACATGTACTGGCACATGGGAGAGACCCGCGCACGATTCTTGATCGTGCCCCCTCGCAGGGTTATGGGATCGAAGATCCTAACCATTCTTTCCTGTTCCTTCGCAGGGCTGGGCGGAGATCACGTGCAGCAGGGCGTTCTTGGTGCGCGCGCGGGACGGCGTCGAGGAATCCGTGGATTCGAGTGCCCCGTGCAGGGTCAGTCCCTCGATGAGTGCGTCGACCGTGCACGCCAGGTCCGGAGGGAAGTGCCTTTCCAGTGCCGTGCGGCTTCGGTGCATCCAGGCCGTGGTGATGTCCCGGAATTCGGGCCGGCGGGCGGCGATGGTGTACAGCTCCTGCGTCAGCACCAGTTCGCCGTCGCGGTCCTGGGCGCCGGCGAGGATGACATCGGTGATCGCCTCGACCGCGGACGAGCGGTCGGTGGCCCGTAGCAGCGCCGTCTCCAGGCGCGCACCGGAGCGGCGGGCGAATCGGTCGAAAGCGCAGTGCAGCAGATCGTTCAGACTCGCGAAGTGGTACGTCGTCGAGCCCAGGGGCACACCCGCCTCGGCGGCGACCCTGCGGTGCGTGGTCCCCGCGACACCTTCCCTGGCCATCACGGCCAGACATGCCTCGATGATCTGTTCTTTCCGGTCCGACACGTGAAACACCTTCCTACCTGACATGTACGATCGCACACGAGTCCGGGAGCCCGAGTACGAGGAAGTTCCCGGCGATCGGCTGAGCATCGGGAACTTCCTCGCCGGGTGTGAGCCGTCGTTCCTCGTGGACCGTGTGGTGCGGGCGGTCGTGAGGGGTGGTCGCTCGTGACGTGGCGTCAGTCGTGAGGCGCGGATCAACTGCTCGGGCGGCGACCCCTCTTGCCCGCAGCGCCACCGGCCGCCGGTATGTCCCGCGCTTCCACGGCCACTACCACGGCCGGTTCGACAACATCCGGATCCAGTCGGACCACGACACCGCGCCGCCCGGCAGCCTCGGGCATCTGGCACGTTCCGGCCGCCCCACGTAAGCCGATGCGGAGGGGACCGCCGCGCGCCTTGACCAGGAACTGTCGCCCCTGGAGGACTGATCCTGCGTCACAGGCCCCGCCGCGGCCGGGCGGGGTTGCCGACGGCGACGACGTTCGCGGGAATGTCCCTGCTGACGACGGCACCGGCGCCGATCACGGAGTGGTCGCCGATGCTCACCCCCGGGCACACGATCACCCCGCCGCCGAGCCACACATTGTCACCGATGGTGATCGGCTCGGCAGCCTCCAGCTTGTCGCGGCGGGGCAGCGGCTCCAACGGGTGGGTGGGGGTGAGCAGTTGGACGTGGGGGCCGATCTGGCAGTCCTCGCCGATCGTGATGGCCGCTGCGTCCAGCGCGGTCAGGCCGGAGTTGGCGAAGGTACGCGCGCCGATGGTGATGTTGCTGCCGTAGTCGACGTACAGCGGTGGTCGTAGCTGCACGTCGGCACCGAGCGCACCGAGCAGTTCGGCCAGGACGGGCCGGGCGGTGGCGGCATCCTCGACGTACGCCGCCTGGTAGCGGGCCGCCAGACGCACCGCCTGCTGGTGACGACGGACCAAGTCGGGATCGTCGGCGATGTAGAGGTCGCCCGCTGTCATCCGCTCGAAAGCCGAGCGAGGATCGTCCGTGAAGCCGTCGCGCATTATGTATACGATCGTACACATGCACGCCACCGATCTCCCCGAGGTCCCATGCCGAGCTCCGGCCCCGGCGGTCTCCGGTGGCAACCCTTCAACGTGACGCGTCAGCTCCTCGGCCACCGAGGAGGGCATGTCGACGGTGCGAGACTTCGCCCCCTCCGGCAGGGCGAAGTACAACCTCTGTCAGCTCGGCACCCACCCGAAGAAGGGCTGCACCCATCGCGCGATCACGGCTTCACTGCGGCACGCGTGCAGGTATCGGTGGGCTTGTGCCGACCCGATCGGAACTACGGCCAGGCGACCGGGGCGTTCCGAGCGGACGCAGGTCAGAAGCCGGAGGCGGGGCGCGTGGTGTAATGCTCCTCCAGCCGGGTCAGCTCGTCGGTGCTGAGTCTGAGCTCGGTGGCGGCGACAGCGTCGGTGAGGTGATGAGGCTTGGTGGTCCCGACGATCGGCGCGGTGACGGCCGGCTGGTGCATCACCCAGGCCAGCGCCACCTGGGCGCGACTGACACCGCGTTCCGTGGCGATGGCGGCGACCGCGTCGATGATCTCCCGGTCGGCCTTGGCGGTCTGGCCGTAGAGGATCTCCTCGGCGCTGTCCGTGCTGTTGCGCGTGGTCCGCTCGTCCAGGTCGCGGGTCAGCCGGCCCCGCGCCAGCGGGCTCCAGGGCATCACGCCGATGCCCTGGTCCAGGCAGTACGGCAGCATCTCCCGCTCCTCCTCGCGCTGGAGCAGGTTGTACTGGTCCTGCATGGAAACGAACCGGGTCCAGCCGTGCAGGTCCGCGGTGTGCTGGAGCTTGGCGAACTGCCAGGTCCACATCGAGGACGCGCCGAGGTAGCGGGCCTTGCCGGCCTTCACCACGTCGTGCAGCGTCTCCATGATCTCCTCGGCCGACACGTTCGGGTCGAGCCGGTGGATCTGGTACAGGTCGATGTAGTCGGTGCCCAGCCGGCGCAGACTCTCGTCCACCTGGGTGAGGATCGCCGCCCGGGACAGGCCGCCGCCCTTCGGGCCGGGGCCCATAGTGGCGTTCACCTTGGTGGCGATGACCACCTCGTCCCGCTTGGCGAACTCGCGCAGCAGCCGGCCGGTGATCTCCTCGCTGGCGCCGCGGCCGTACATGTTGGCGGTGTCGAACGTGGTGATGCCGGACTCGACGGCCTGTTTGAAGTACGGACGGGACTCGTCGATGCCGAAGGACCACTGATGGGTGCCGCGGGCCGGGTCGCCGAAGCTCATGCAGCCCAGCACGACCTCGGAGATCGACAGCCCGCTCTTGCCCAACCGGAGGTATCGCATGGCGGGAATTCCTTACCAAGTGACGGAATGCGAGTGGACGCCGGACACGAAGCCGCCGCGCCCGAACAGGGAAGGCGGGTAGCGCTTCGGACAGGGCTACCCTCCATGACTGAACATTCGTTTAGTCATGGAGGGTAGCGTACGCCGCCTGCCGGTGCGCGGCTTGCGCACCGGCAGCATGTGACCGAGGTCATTGGGTGACGAGCCAGACCACCTCGTCGACGAAGTCGGCGAGGTCTTCGACCCCTGCGGGGTCCCCGGAGGCATGCCAGAGCGCGACTCGACCGTGGGCGGCCGTAAAGACCAGGACCGCGGCTCGCCGCGCCGGCATCCGCAGCCGCACACCGGCCCGCTCGCAGCGCTCGAACGCCGCGGCCACCTTGGTCACGAGGTCGATCATCGGCCCGGTCCGGGGCGCCGCCAGCGGCTGATGGTTGATCAGCAGGCGGTAGTGACCGGGGTTGTCCACCACAAACCGGCAGTAGGTCCGCACCTGGGCCCGCACCCGCTCCAGCACGGCGTCCTGCTCGCACGACTCATCGGCCTTGGCCATGGCCTGCGAGATCTGCTCGTAGTCGTACCCGATCAGACCTTTGACCAGTGCGGACTTGTCGGCGAAGTGCTGGTAGATGGCTGCCGGCGAGATGCCCGCGGCGCGTGCGACGCCGCGGATCGTCAGCCCTTCCTCGCCGCCCAACTCGGACAGCAGGCGCGCGGCCCCTTCCAGGATCTCCAGGCGCAGCCTGTCACCTTGCCCTCGTGGGTTGCGCGCGCGCTGCGATGTCTCGGCCACAAGAAACTGTAACCGGTTACGACCGGGCCTTGCGGACGACCAACGCCGCCTGCGCCGGTTCCGCACGCCCGGCCCTGCCCGGCAGCTGTTGCCAGAACCTGCGGACCGGGGCCCATGAAGCGGCCGATCGGTGCTGCCCCTCGAAAACCTCGACGAGCCTTCGATGAACGACAACCGCGCCGATAGCGGCGTAGGCTACCCTCAATAACTTAACGAACGTTCACTCACAGAGGGTGGTCATCTCATGCCCGAAGCGATACCCGCCTTCCCCATGAGCCGGGCCGCCCAGTTCCCCTTCGCCCCGTCCCCGCGGCTGCGAGGTCGGCCCTACCAGCCGAGTCAGAATCCGGCACGGCAGCACGCCGTGGCTGGTCACCGGCTACGACGTGCGGCGCACGGTGCCGGCCGAGATCCACGACACCGACGACCCGAAACTGATCGTCAACGCCGTCGAGGAACTGCTGCGGTACCTCAGCTCGACCGGCGGACGGTGGCGTGTGCCCACCGAGGACATCGAGGTCGCCCCGAGGAGCGCGATGCCCTTGACCGCTCTGGACCACGCTGAATTGCTGCGACGGCTGCGCGCGTTGCGCGCGTTGCGCCGGGATCCCGCTACCGCACCGTGCTCTGCGCAGCCGAACCGCCCTCAATGACAAGGAGCCGACCGATGGCCACCGGCAACGACACCGGATCCGTTCTCGCATGCCCGGAGTCCGGGCCCGTCACTGGCATCCGTGGAGCGGACCAACTGCTGCGGTTCCCCGGGATCCGCTACGGAACGGCCGAACGGTTCGCGCAACCGGTCCGGGCCGACCGGCACGCCGACACCGTCGATGCGACCCGGCCGGGCCCGATCTGCCCACAGCTGCCGTCCCGCCTGGAACCGGTCTACGGCCCGCAGTGGAACGAGCCGCCGCAATCCGAGGACTGCCTCTACCTGGCAATCACGACATCCGATCTCATCGGGAACCGGCCAGTGATGGTCTGGGTGCACGGCGGCGGGTACCTGACCGGCGGCGGCACGCTCCCCATGTACGACGGTGGGCGGCTCGCCGCCGACGGCGATGTCGTCGTCGTGTCGATCAACTACCGGCTGGGTGCGCTGGGTTACCTGGTCCACAAAGGGGTCAGCAACGGCAATCTCGGCCTGTACGACCAGATCCTCGCGCTGGAATGGGTGCACGACAACATCGCCGCGTTCGGTGGCGATCCGGCGAACATCACCGTCTTCGGCCAGTCCGCCGGCGCGAGCTCAGCCATCGCGCTCCTGTCGATCCCACGCAGCCGACGACTGATCCGCCGGGTGATCGCACAGAGCGCACCGACTCTCGTGACGCTCCCCACCCGCGACGAGGCACTCGCGGCCGGGCTCTACTTCGCCGAGGCAGCCCGTGGCGACCTGACGAGACTCCCGGTGCAGCGGATCCTCGACGCCCAAGCCCGGACCGCGCAGTGGAATGCGGACATGTCGCCGAGGCCGGGGACGGTGCCGCTCCGGCCCGCGCTGATGGATCCGCTCGGCAACCCCGAGACGCAGCAACGGACTTTCCGGTCCGAACCCATGCCGGACCTCCTCATCGGCTATACCGCCGATGAGGGCAGGGCGTTCGCCCTCAGCGCCCCGTCCCCGGTACCCGAGGAAGCCGTCGCGGCGATGTCCCGCAGGGTGTTCATCGAGCCGACCCACGAGATCGGGCAACAGGTGCTCGACGCCGGTGGAGCGGCCTTCCTGTACGAGTTCCGCTGGGCGCCGACGGAAGGGGGTCTCGGCGCCGTGCACGGC
>NZ_JBHJUV010000068.1:0-47110 GCF_042268025.1 Streptomyces sp. NPDC056161 | reverse complement strand
CGATCGAACACCACCGTCGCCGGAAGCCGCAGACCACACACCACACCCAGACGATTACGCAACTCCACCGACGTCAACGAATCGAACCCGAGGTCCTTGAACGTCGTGGCCGCGGCCACCGAGGCGCCGGCGGCGTGGCCGAGGACGGTCGACACCTCGGTCCGGACCAGGTCCAGCACTTCACGTTCCCGGTCGGCGGGTGACAGAGCCTTGACCCGCGCGGCCCATCCCGAGGCGCCGCCCGGTGATCCGGCCGATGCAGCGGCCGCCCGGCGCGGCACCGCGCGCACCAGACCTCGCCACACCGGACCGAGGCCGCCGGCGGCGGCGCGCGCGTTGAGGGCAGCGCGGCCCAGACGCAGAGGGAGCACGTGTGAGGTGTCGGCGCTCAGGCCGAGGGCGCGGTCGAACAGTGCGAGTCCGTCGTCGGCGGCCAGTGCCTCGATGCCGGTGCGGGCCAGGCGGGCCACGTCGGCGGTCCGCATGGCGCTGGTCATGCCGGCGCCGCCGGTGTCGGCCCACAGGCCCCAGCCGAGGGAGAGCGCCGGGTGGCTGAGGGCGCGGCGATGCGCCGCGAGAGCGTCGAGGTAGGCGTTGGCGGCCGCGTAGTTCCCCTGGCCGGCGTTGCCCGCGACGGCGGCGACGGAGGAGAACAGGATCAGCGGGGACCGGTCGGAGATGAGCTCGTGGAGGTGCCAGGCCGAGTCCGCCTTCGCGGTGAACACCCGGTCCAGGGCATCGGGGGTCGTGGTCTCGACGGTCGCGTCGTCGAGGATGCCGGCCGCGTGGACGACGGCCGCGAAGGAGCCGTGCCGACGGAAGAGCTCCGTGACAGCCGCCCGGTCACCGACATCGCAGGACTCGACGACCACACGCGCGCCCAGCACCGCCAGCTCCGCCACCAGGTCAGGCGCGACGCCGGAACGACTGACCAGCACCAGCTCGCGAACCCCGTGAACCGACACCAGATGCCGGGCCAGCAAGCGACCCAACACGCCGGTACCACCGGTGATCAGCACCGGACCGTCGCTGAGCGAAAGGGAGAATCCGGGCCCTGATTCAGGTTCGGGCGCCGGAGCCAGACGCGGTACCGACACCCGGCCGCCGACGACGGCGAGCTGCGGCTCAGCGTCCATGACCGGACGCACCAGGGCGACGGCCGTTTCGGCATCCGTAGCCTGATCGGTCTCGACGAGGACCAACCGGCCCGGGTTCTCCGTCTGGGCGCTGCGGACCAAGCCCCGCACCGCGGCCCCGGCCAGGTCCGAGGAACTGGTGACGACGACGAGCCTGGTGTCCGCGTACTGCGGATCGGCGAGATGGCTCTGGATCAGATCCAGGGCCCGGGCCGTCGCCGCACGGGCCGTGGCGGCGTCGATTGGCGCGTCGGCGGGGCGGAGGAAGTCGGCGACGATGACCGGCGCTTCCTCAGGGACCGGAGACGTTTCGACCGGGACCCAGGTGACGTGGTACAGCGCCCCACCGTCGCCAGCCGCGACACCAGCGCCGCTCCAGGCCCGAAGGGTCAGGGACTCGACGTCGGCGACCGGGCCGCCCTGTGCGTCGGCGACGGTCAGCCGGACGGAGTCGTCGGGGTTCGGCGAGATCCGAACGCGGAGTGCGCCCGCGCCGACTGCGTGCAGCCGCACACCGGACCAAGCGAACGGGATCTTCGGTGCGCCGGACGCGCCGTCGCGCCCATCGCGCCCGTCGGACACCACCGGATGCAGTGCCGCGTCCAGCAGCGCCGGATGCAGGCCGAATCTCGCCGCATCGGCGATCTGGTCCTCGGACAGCACCGTCTCCACGCACAGGTCGCCGCCCACTTTCCAGGCGGCCCGCGCCAACCGGAACTCCGGCCCGTACTCATACCCGGCCTCCGCCAGACGCGCGTAGGCGTGGGCGAGGTCGACGGGCACCGCGCCGGCCGGCGGCCAGACCCGCAGGTCGACCGACTGGCCCGAACTCGACTCGCCCGAAGCAGCGACAGTGGCGACGCCCGTGGCGTGGCAGGTCCAATCAGCGTCCTCATCCTCGGCCGGCCGCGCGTGGATCGCGAGATCCCGCCTTCCCGCCTCGTCGGCGCCGCCGAGCCGGACCTGGACCTCGACCGCGCCGTCGTCGGGAAGCAGGAGGGGGGCCTGCAGGGTCAGGTCGTCCAGCCGCGCGCAGCCGACCTCTTGCGCCGCGCGCAGGGCCAGTTCGACGAACGCGGTGCCGGGAAGCAGCACCCGGCCGAGGACGGCATGGTCGGCGAGCCAGGGGTGGGTGGCGATGGACAGCCGCGCCGTCAGCAGCAGGCCGTCGCCCTGCGCGAGCCAGACGCGCGCGCCGAGCAGCGGATGCCCGGCGCCGGGGAGGCCGAGACCGCCGGTGTCGGCGCTCTGCGTCGCGGTGCTCCAGTAGCGGGACCGCTGGAACGGGTAGGTCGGCAGATCGAGGTCCCGGCGCGGACCGCCGTCGACGGACGACTCCCAAGCCGGACGCACCCCGAGGGCCAGCGCTTCGGCGAACGACCGGCGCAGGCGCGGCAGGCCGCCTTGCCCGCGGCGCAGGGTGCCGACGGCCGCGGCGTCGGAGTCGGCCGCTTCGATGGTCTCCTGGAGGGCCGGCACGAGCACCGGGTGCGGGCTCGCTTCGAGGAACAAGGACTGCCCGGACTGGAGGAGCGTCCGCGTCGTGGCTTCGAACTCGACGGTGCCGCGGAGATTGGTGAACCAGTACTCGGCGTCCAAGACCGCGGTGTCGATCTGTTCAGCGGTGACCGTCGACCAGAACGGCACCGAACCAGACTGCGGAGAAACCTCGCGCAACGCCTCCAAGATCTGCCCGCGGATCTCATCGACATGCGCCGAATGCGACGCGTAGTCCACCGCGACCATCCGCACCCGATGCCCCGCAGCCTTCCACCGCGACTGCAACACCTCAAGCGCCGCCGCCGGACCGGACACCACCGAAGACGACACACCGTTCGCCGCCGCCAGACCCACTCCATCGGCATCACCACCGGCCTCGGCCAACAAGTCCCGGACCGCCGCGGCCGGCAACGCCACCGACATCATCCCGCCCCGGCCGGCGATCGCCCGAATCGCCTGCGACCGCAACGCCACCACCCGCGCACCATCACGCAACGACAAGCCACCCGCCACCGTCGCCGCCGCGATCTCACCCTGGGAATGACCCACCACGGCGGCAGGCTCCACACCCAGCGAACGCCACAGCGCCGCCAGCGACACCATCACCGCCCACAACACCGGCTGGACCACATCCACCCGCTCAAACTCCGCCCCATCAGAACGCACAACATCAATCAACGACCAGTCACAGAACTCCGACAACACCGCCGCGCACTCAGCCATCCGCGCAGCGAACACCCGCGACGACCCCAACAACTCACGACCCATACCGACCCACTGCGCACCCTGCCCCGGGAACACAAACACCGGACGCAGCGCGGGTCCGCTCCCGATCAGCACATCAGCGTTCGGCGATTCCTCGGCGAACGACCGCAGCGCGACCAGCGCGGTGTCCCGGTCGTCCGCGAGGACGACTGCCCGTTCGGAGAACGCGGCGCGAGTCGTGGCCAGGGCGTAGCCGACCTCGTCGGGCGTCATGTCCGGTGCGGCCGCCCAGCGGTCGGCCAGTGCTCGCGCGGCGTCCCGGAGCGCCGGGTCGTTCTTGGCGGACAGCACCAGGGGCACCGGGCCGACTACGGCCAGGTCCAGGCCCGGCTTCGCACCGGTTGGCGGCGCCGCCACAGCGGGCCCGGACACGGGCGCCTCCTCGACGAGGACGTGCGCGTTGGTGCCGCTGATCCCGAACGACGACACCCCGGCCCGCCGCGGACGACCCTCCACCCGCGGCCACTCCCGCGCCTCGGTCAACAGACTCACCGCACCCGACGACCAGTCGATATGCGGCGACGACTCCTCAGCGTGCAGGGTCCGCGGCAGCTCCGCATTGTGCAGCGCCATCACCATCTTGATGACCCCCGCCATGCCGGCGGCGGCCTGGGAGTGACCGATGTTCGACTTGATCGAGCCCAGATACAGCGGCCGGTCGGCGGCGCGGCCGCGGCCATAGACAGCCAGCAGCGCCTCGGCCTCGATCGGGTCGCCGAGCATGGTGCCGGTGCCGTGCGCCTCCACCGCGTCCACCTCGTGCGGCGCGAGCCCGGCCGAGGCCAGCGCCTGAGCGATCACCCGTTCCTGCGCCAAGCCGTTCGGCGCGGTCAGACCGTTGCTGGCGCCGTCGGAGTTGATCGCCGACCCGCGCAGCACGGCCAGGACGCGGTGGCCGCGGGCCTGGGCGTCCGACAGGCGCTCCAGCAGGACGACACCGCAGCCCTCGGCCCAGCCGGTGCCGTCCGCCCCGGCGCCGAACGCCTTGCAGCGACCGTCGGCGGACAGTCCGCCCTGACGGGAGAACTCGACGAAGATGCCGGGGCTGGACATCACCGCGACACCGCCGGCCAGCGCCATGCGGCACTCGCCGCGGCGCAGCGACTGGGCCGCGAGGTGCAGCGCCACCAAGGACGAGGAGCAGGCGGTGTCCACGGTGACCGCCGGGCCCTCGAACCCGAAGACGTAGGCGACCCGGCCGGAGGCGACGCTCGCGGTGCTGCCGGTGAGCAGGTAGCCCTCGCCGCCGTCGGCCGGTTCGTGCAGCCGGGGGCCGTAGTCCTGGGACATCGCCCCCACGAAGACGCCGACCTGGTCGCCGCGCAGCCGGGTCGGGTCCAGGCCGGCCCGTTCGAACGCCTCCCACGAGGTCTCCAGCAGCAGGCGCTGCTGCGGGTCCATCGCGGCGGCCTCGCGCGGGTTGACCGCGAAGAACGCCGGATCGAAGCGGTCGGCGTCGTAGAGGAAGCCGCCAGAGGCGGTGGCGCTGGCCCCCGGCCGCCCGGCGTCGCCGATCAGGGCCGGGAGATCCCAGCCCCGGTTCGTGGGAAAGCCGGAGATGACGTCGCGGCCCTCGGCGGTCAGGCGCCACAGATCCTCCGGGCTGCGAACACCGCCGGGGTAGCGGCAGCTCATGGCGACGACGGCGATCGGATCGGTGTCGGCGACCGCGGTTCCCACCAAGGCGGCGGACGCCGCGGCGGCTCCGGCCGGCGCGCCCCCGGACAGCTCGGCATGCAGATGCGCGGCCAGCCGGACCGGAGTGGGGTGGCTGAACAGGACCGGGGCCGGCAGTGTCAGGCCGGTGCCGCGGGCCAGGCCGGCACGCAGGTCGAGGGCGCCGAGGGAGTCCAGGCCCAGGTCCTTGAACGTGGCGGCCGGGTCGACGGCCGCGGCGTCGGCGTGGCCGAGGATGCCGGCCGCGACGGAGCGCACCAGGCCGAGAAGCTCGGCGGCGTCGGCGGACGCGGCGGGTCGATCAGAGTCCTGCGACGAGACGTCGTCGAAGCCGTCGGACTCATCGGCGGTGGCGCCGGCGTCGAAGGCTTCGAAGCCTGTGCTCGCCGGGGCGCTCGGGCTGCCGGTCTCGGCCAGCCAGAACCGGCGGCGCTGGAACGCGTAGGTCGGCAGGTCCGGGCGGCCGCCGGGGGCGTCGGCGAACGGGGCGTCCCAGTCCACGGCCGCGCCGTTGACCACTGCCTCGCCGAAGGAGAGGAGCAGCCGGTCGAGGCCACCCTCGCCGCGGCGCAGGGTGCCCGACACCGCGGGCGGCGCGCCCTCCGACTCCAAGGTCTGCGCGAGCGCCGCCGTCAGCACTGGGTGGGCGCTCATCTCGACGAACACGCCGAAGCCGTCGCGCACCAGGGCGCGGGTCGCGTCCTCGAAACGGACGACCGAGCGCAGGTTGCTCCACCAGTACTCGGCGTCCAGGCCGGTTGGGTCGAAACGGCCCGGCTGGACGGCGGAGTAGAAGGCCGCCTGTCCGGGCCGGCCGCGGACGCTGTCGAGCGCCGCGAGCACCCCGTCGCGCATCGGTTCCACGAGCGGGCTGTGCGAGGGGAAGGCCCGCACCTGCCGCACGCCGATGTCCTCGGCGGCCAGCACGGCGGTCAGCTCGGCGAGCGCCGCCGTCCGCCCGGCCAGGATGGTGGTGTCAGGGCCGTTGACCGCGGCCACGAAGATCTGGTCCGCCCACGGCTCGATCCGCCGGGCGGCCTCGGCGGCCGGGAGCAGCACCGAGGCCAGCCCGCCGACCGCCTCGACGCCGGAGGAAGCGACCAGCCGGGCCCGCTCGGACACGATCCGCGCGCCGTCCCGCAGGGAGAGCGCCCCGGCCACGGTCGCGGCCGCGATCTCGCCCTGGGAATGGCCTACGACGGCGGCCGGCACGACGCCGAGCGAGCGCCACACCTCGGCCAGCGAGACCATGACCGCCCACAGGAACGGCTGGACGACGTCGGCGGCGTCTGGGTCGAGCACCTCGGCGACGCCGCGCGCCATCTCCAGCAGGTCCCAGTCCACGAACTCGGATAGCGCGTCGCGGCACCGCTCCATGGCGGCGGCGAAGGCCGGGGAGGATTCCAGCAGCTCCCGAGCCATGCCGGGCCACTGCCAGCCTTGGCCGGGGAAGACGAAGACGGGGCCGGGGGCGGCGGAACCCGCGGTGGGCGCGGCGGCCCGGCCGACGGCCACCGGCGGCAGCGGGCTGCCGGAAATCACGGCGTCGAGGCCGGCCAGCGCGGAGGTGTGGTCGGCGGCGAGGACCACGGCGCGGTGCTCGAAGACGGTGCGGGTGGTGGCGAGGTCGCGGCCGAGGTCTCGGAGGTCGAGCGCGGGGTCGTCGGCGGGTGCGGAGTCGAGCGCGGTGAGGTGTGCGCGGAGCTTCGATGCCTGGGCACGGAGCGCTTGGCGGGTGCGTCCGGAGAGCAGGAGCGGAGTCGGCCCCGACCCGTCGGCCGGCTCAACGCGGTCCGGGGTGTCAGGGCCCGGATCCACGGCCTCCACGGACTCCGGGGCCTGCGCCACCAGCACGTGGCAGTTCGTCCCGCCCATGCCGAACGAAGACACCCCGGCCAGCAGCGGGCGGTCGGCGCGCGGCCACGGCCCGAGCGTCGTCGGCACCCGCAGTCCCAGTTCGTCCAGGGGGATCGCGGGGTTCGGGGTCTCGTGGTTGAGGGTCGGCGGAAGCTGTCGGCGGCCCAGGCTCAGGACCACTTTCAGCAGTCCGGCGATGCCCGACCCGCCTTCCAGGTGGCCGATGTTCGCCTTGACCGAGCCCAGTGCGAGCCGGTCGGCGGCGTCGCGGCCGGCCCCGAGCGCGGCGCCGAGCGCGGCGGCCTCGATCGGGTCGCCGACCGGGGTGCCGGTGCCGTGGGTCTCCACGAATTGGACACGGCGCGGGTCGGCGCCGGCGCGGCGGCAGGCGGTGCGGACGACGTCGGCCTGGGCCGCCGCGTCCGGGGTGGTCAGGCCCGCGCCGCCGCCGTCGTTGTTGACCGCGCTGCCGACGATCACGGCCAGGATCGGGTCGCCATCGGTGCGGGCCGCCGCCAGCGGCTTGAGGACGACCACGCCGCCGCCTTCGCCGCGCACGTAGCCGTCGGCGCGCGCGTCGAAGGGGAAGCAGCGCCCCTGCGGCGACAGCCCGCCGAACTGGACGCCGGCCACCGTGGGCTCGGAGGTGAGCGCCAGGCTCACCCCGCCAACGATCGCGGTGTCGCACTCGCCGCGCGCCAGGCTCTCGCAGGCCAGGTGGACGGCGACCAGCGAGGAGGACTGGCCGCTGTCCACGGTCAGGCTCGGCCCGCGCAGCCCCAGGAGGTAGGAGACGCGGTTGGCGATGATGCCGCGCTGGGACCCGGTGAAGGTGTGCCGCCCGACCGCGGCCCCGCCGCCGGTGAAGGAGAGCTGCGCGTAGTCGTCCGACATCGTGCCCACGAACACGCCGGTCCGCGTCCCGCGCACCGTCTCCGGCACGATCCGCGCCCGTTCCAGCGCCTCCCAGCTCAGCTCCAGCACCAGGCGCTGCCGCGGGTCCATCGCGGCGGCCTCGCGCGGGGAGATCCCGAAAAACGCGGCGTCGAACCGGTCCACCCGGTCCAGGAATCCGCCGCGCCGCACGGTGACCGCCGGGTCTGGCCAGCGCCCGGCCGGGGCCTCGCCGACGGCTTCGACGCCGTCGCGCAGCAGCTCCCAGAACCGCTCGGGTGTGTCGGCGCGCGGCATCCGGCAGGAGACTCCGATGACGGCGACCGGCTCAGCGGGCGGCGTGGTGCGCGACGCGGTGAGCGGGTCACCGGTCAGGTCGGCGGTCGGCGCAGCCAGGGACTCGGACGATTCAGTCACCGTGCCTCACTCTCTCGGCGGTTGCTCAACGTTCGGCGGGCCTGCGTGGAGGGTGCATGGGCGGGCCCGGAGGGGGTGCAGGCGGGCTTGTGGCGAGAGTCCGCGACGCGTCGAGCGCGCCGCGGATTCGGTTCGCGGCCTCAGGCCCGGACCGCGGCCGTCCCCCGCACCAGTCCCCCGAGCAGCCGCACGAACGCGTCCCGCCCGGAGTCCAGGAAGAAGAAGTGCCCGCCGGCCAGCCGGTGGGTCCGGCAGCCGGCGCGGGTGTGCCCGGTCCAGTCGGTGGCCTGGCCGACGTCGACCAGCGGGTCGTCGGCGCCGTGCAGCACGTCGATGGGGCACGGCAGCGGCTCGGAGTCGGCCGGCTCGCGACTCGCGCACAGGACGAGGTCGCCGCGGATCCGGTCCACCGCGGCGCGCACCCACTCCGGATAGCGCGCCATCTCCGGGGACAGCCCGCCGATCTGGAGCATCAGGGCTGTGAGATCGCCGTCGGAGTCGCGGGCGCGGTGGCCCAGCGCCACCGGGTGCCTGGGCGCCCGGCACGCGCCGACGATCAGCCGGGCCGGGCCGGCGCCGCCCCGGGCGTGGCGGCGCGCGAGCACGTCGTGGGCCACGAGCGCGCCCATGCTGTGCCCGTAGAACACGTCGTCCGGGCGCACGTGGGGGTCGAGCTGCTCGTCGAGTTCGGCCACCACCTCGGCCATCGTCGTCGGCAGCCGGTCGCGCAGCCGGCCCTCGCGGCCGGGCAGCTGGACCGCGACGACCTCGGCGACGCCGTCCAAGTCGCGCCGCAGCGATGTGAACGCCGACGCCGCGCCGCCCGCGTGGTGGAAGCAGAACAGGCGCGGGCCGCCGTCGGTCCGGGGCACCGAGGTCAGACAGGGCGCCGCCGCACGGCGCCGGCCGAGGGCTGTCACTGCGGGCTCCACCAGAGATCTCCGGATTCGGTCTCGGGGCCGGTCACCAGGCCACCGGCATCTCGTAGACGCCGTAGAAGTTCGTCTCCTTCTTGAAGCGCAGCTCCTCCATCGGCACCGCCAGCCGCAGCGTCGGCACCTGCTGGAACAACGTCGCGTACAGGACCTGAAGCTCCATGCGCGCCAGGTTCTGGCCGAGGCACTGATGCACGCCGAAGCCGAACGCCAGGTGGTGCTTGGCCTCGGGGCGCTCGACGTCCAGGCGCTCGGGGTCCGAGAACACCGCAGGGTCCCAGTCGGCGGCGGTGTTGGAGACGATCACGCCCTCGCCGGCCCGCATAGTGACCCCGCCCAGCTCCACGTCCTCGGTCAGGACCCGGCTCGTGGAGATCTCGGCGATACTGAAGTAGCGCAGCAGCTCGTCGGCCGCCCCGGGCGCGCCGGCGACGACCTTGGCCCGCTGCTCGTCGTCCTGGAGCAGGGCCAGCACACCGAGCGAGATCATGTTGGCGGTGGTCTCGAACCCGCCGGTCAGCAACAGGGTGGCCTCGCCGACCAGCAGGTCGTGGTCGTAGGCGTCGGCCTGCCGGTAGCGGGCGGCCAGCCGGCTGAGCAGGTCGTCGCCGGGGTCCTCGGTCTTGGCGGTGACCAGCGCCCCGATGTAGCCGCGCAGGCCCTTGAACGCCTCCATCTTCTCCTGCGGCGTGCTGTTGCGGGCGTCCAGCGTCGCGGCGCGCTGGTGGAACAGCTCCCGGTCCTGGTACGGCACGCCCAGCAGCTCACAGATCACCAGCGAGGGCACGGCCAGGGACAGGTGCGCCACCAGATCGGCCGGCGGGCCGGCCGCCAGCAGGCCCGCCACGCAGTCCTCGACGATCCGCTGCACCTGCGGCCGCAGCGCCGCCAGCCGGGCCGCGGTGAACTCGTTGATCAGCATCTTGCGGTGCTCGGTGTGCTCCGGCGGGTCCATCCAGGTCAGGAAGCCCTTGACAGCGGCTCCCATGCCCTGCGCGCCGGCGACCAGCGCCGGGTAGCCGGGATGCGCGCGGTTGACGCTGACCCGGGGGTCGGCCAGCAGCTTGCGGGCCAGGTCGTGCCGGGTCACCAACCACGCGGTGCGGCCGGTCGGCAGCGTGATCCGCGAGACCGGCTCCTTGTCCCGCAGTTCGGCGTACGCCTGCGGCGGGTGCATCGGACAGCCGCGGGTCATCGGGAACGACGGCGGCTGGGCCTGGGCGGGCTCGGCGTGGGCGATCTCCGTCATGGGCTGCTCCTCCTGACGATGGTGGCGTTGCGAGCGGCTGCGGACGCCGACGCCGGTAGTCGACCAGCGGGGGCTAAAGGCGAACTTGGGCGAGCCTTGCCGGGTCCGGCGGCCGGGCCGCCAAGTGTCGGCGTACACGTGAACGTCAACTCGTACGCCGACACCAAGCGCCGGACAAGGCGTGCTTTAGCGCCGACGCCGAGACTGTGACCCGCAAAACGACCCGGGCCGGGCTGCCAGAGCCCTCATCGGCCGGGGCCGACGTGGACCTGAAGATGCCACCGTGTGCGCAGCCGCACGCGGGAGGCGGGAAGGCGTAGCGATGTCCAGCACACCCGCCGGGGCGCCGACGACGGATGAGGCGCCGCCGGCGTTCCCGATGCCGAGGGCCTGTCCCTTCCATCCACCGACCCAGTACGCCGAATTACGGGAGAACGATCCGGTCTCCAAGGTGACCCTGCCGACCGGCCGCACCGCGTGGCTGGTGACCCGGCACGACCTGGCCCGCAAGCTGCTGGCCGACCCCCGGGTCAGCGTCGACCGGGCGCACCCGGCCTACCCGGGCGTGATTCCGCAGGGCGCGGCGTTCACCCAACGCCCGCCGGGCTTTCTGACCTGGATGGACCCGCCGGAGCACACCGAGCACCGCAAGATGCTGATGAACGAGTTCACGGTGCGGCGGCTGTCGGCGCTGCGGCCCCGGGTCCAGGAGTCGGTCGACGAGTGCGTCGACGCCATGGTGGCCGCCGGCTCGCCCGCCGACCTGTTGGAACATCTGGCGCTGGCGGTCCCGACCATGGTGATCACCGAACTGCTGGGCGTCCCCTACCAGGACCGCGGGCTGTTCCAGGAACGCACCACCCTGATCGTCAACCTGGCGAACAGCCCGGAGGCCCGGACCCAGGCGCTGCGTGAGATGGGCTCTTACATCGGAAAGCTGATCGCCGAGAAGACGGCCGACCCGGGCGACGACCTGATCAGCCGCCTGGTCAAGAAGTACCAGGACGCCGGCACTTACGACCTGGCGCACCTGACCGGCCTGGTCACCCTGTTGCTGACCGGCGGGTTCGAGACCACCGCCAACATGATCGCGCTGGGCGTCGTGGCGCTGCTGGAACACCCGCAGGAGCGGGCCCGGCTCGTCGCCGACCCCTCACTCGCGCCGCGCACCGCCGACGAGATGCTGCGGTTCTTCAGCGTCTCCGACTACGCGACCGGCCGGGTGCTGCTGGAGGACATGGAACTGGAGGGCGTCCAGATGCGCGCCGGGGACGGCGTGCTGGCCCCTAACGGCGCGGCGAACCGGGACGCCACCGTGTTCCAGGACCCGGACCGGCTGGACGTCGGCCGCGACGAGGCCAGGCACCACCTGGCGTTCGGCTACGGCATCCACCAGTGCATCGGGCAGAACCTCGCGCACCTGGAGCTCCAGGTCGCCTACACCCGGCTGTTCGAACGTCTGCCGAACCTGCGGCTCGCGGTCCCGTTCGACGAGCTCCGGTTCAAGAACGACACCAACTTCTACGGGGTCCACGAGGTCCCCGTGGCGTGGTGAGCCCGGCCGGGGCCGACGCGGCGGCAGCCCGCCGGACCCGCACCGGCCGCCGGAGCCTGTTGGCGGCCTCCGTCCTCGTCGCGCTCTGCGTCATCGGCAGCAGCCTGCTGTTCCTGAGCCACGGGAACGCGACCGCCGCGGCCGGCACGAACTGCACGGTCCGCGACGACCTGACCGAGGCCACCACCGACTACCACTACGTCGGCGGTGCGGACGGCATCCCGGTGCACGGCGTCGGCTCCAGCCTCACCTACTACGACAACATCTACGACGCGCACGGCGCGGTCGTCGGGCACACGGTGGGCTTCGTCAGCGCCATCTACAAGCGCCCCTCCGACGGCCATCTGATGACCCAGTACTACGAGTCGGTCGAACTCGGCGACGGCACGTTCAGCGCCAGCGGCATCGTCGACCGCTACGCGATGTTCGGCGGCGCCCAGGTGAACCTGTCGATCATCGGCACCTCCGGCTCCTACATCGGCCAGACCGGCACCCGGCAGTGGTGGTTCCCCCAGCCGATCCAGAACCCGCCGCCGCAGGAGACCAGGCTCAAGCTCCGGCTCACCCTGTGCCGCTGAGCCCGGCCCCGGCCGAGTCGGACCCGGACTCCGACTCGGACTCCGGCTCCCTCGGAGCGACACATCCCTGCCCCGGCGACACATCCCCGAAAGGACCCGACATGCAGGTCAAGGACCAACTGACCGCCGCCGCCGCCGAACTCGCGCGGCTGATCAAGGGCGTGGACGAGGCGCAGTTCCCGCTGCTCACGCCAGGCGCCGACCAGACCGTGCAGGGCCTGCTGAACCACATCGTGGCCTGGTCGCCGGTGGTTGAGGCGATCGGCGCCGGCATGCCGCTGGCCCCGGGCCGGCCGGACGAGAGCATCAGCTATCTGCCGGGCGACTGGCGCGGCCGGCTCCTGGCCTCGCTGGACCGGATCTCCGAGTCCTGGTACTCCGACGCGACGTGGGAGGGCCGCACCGAGCTCGGATTCGCCAACGTGCCGACCGTCGTCATCGGCGAGAAGACCATCATCGAGTACGTGGTGCACGGCTGGGACCTGGCCAAGGCGACCGGGCAGGAGCTGATCGTCGCCCCGGAGGTGGCGGCCACGACGCTGCGCGCCGTGCGGGCCACCGCCGAGGAGTCCCGGCGCGCCGGGATGTTCGGGCCCGACGTCGCGGTGCCGGAGTCCGCGGGGGCCCTGGCCCAGGCCCTCGGCGCCAGCGGCCGCAACCCGGGCTGGACCGCCGCGTGAGCCCGGTGGCGGGGCGGGCGAAGACACCCGGCCGCAGGCCGTCGAAGGCGCCGCGCCGGGCCGTGGCGGCGGCCGTCTTCGGCGCCTCGCTGCCGGTGTTCATGGTGTCGCTGAACAACCTGCTGGTGACCAACGCGCTCCCGGAGATCGAGAAGCAGCTGCTGATGTCGATCACCGGCCTGCAGTGGGTGATCAACGCCTACATCCTCGCCTTCGCCGGCCTGCTGCTGACCGGCTCGGCGCTCGGCGACCGCTTCGGCCGCCGCAAAGTGTTCCTGGCCGGGATCGCGCTGTTCGCGGTGGGCTCGGCGCTGTGCGGAATGGTCCGGTCCGGAGAGGTGCTGATCGCCGCCCGCACGCTCCAGGGCGCGGGGGCGGCGGCGATCCAGCCGCTGTCGCTGACCCTGGTGGTGGGCGCCGTTCCGGCGGCGAAGCGCAGCGTGGCGATCGGCCTGTGGGGCGGCGTCAACGGCCTCGGCGTGGCGCTGGGGCCGCTGGTCGGCGGCCTGATCACGGCGCACGCGCCGTGGCAGTGGATCTTCTGGGTGAACATCCCGGTGGCCGCGGCCGCGGTGCCGTTCGTCCTGCGCGGGGTCCGTGAGACCCACGGCGAGGACAGCGGGCTGGACCTGCCCGGCATGGTGATGGTGATCGGCGCGGTGACCCTGGCGGTGTGGGGCATCGTCCAGGTCGGCACGGCCGGCTGGTCCTCCCCGTCGGTCCTGGTCCCGCTGGCCGCCGCGGTCGTGCTGACGACCGCGTTCGTGTCCTGGGAGCGCCGGGCCCGCTCGCCCCTGCTGCCACTGCACTTCTACCGACAACGCGCGTTCGTGATGAGCAACCTGGTGTCGCTCGCCTTCTACTTCGGGGTGTTCGGCTCGATCTTCTTCCTGTCGCAGTACTTCCAGGACTCCCTCGGCTACTCGGCGCTGGGCGCGGGAGTACGGACCCTGCCGTGGTCGGCCATGCCGATGCTGGTGGCCCCGATCGCCGGGGCCTTCACTGACCGGGTGGGGGGCAACCGGCTGATGGCCGGCGGGCTGGCCCTGCAAGGGCTGGGCTTGGCCTGGGTGGCGGCCATCGCCCAGGTCGGACTGTCCTACACCCGGCTGGTCCCGGCGCTGGTCCTGGCCGGGGTGGGGATGGGCCTGGTGTTCGCGCCGACCATGGCCGTGGTACTGGGCTCGGTGCGGCCGCACGACTACAGCAAGGCCTCGGGGGCGAACAACACCGTCCGCGAGATCGGCGGCGCGCTCGGCGTCGCGGCGCTGTCGACGGTGTACCTGGCACACTTCACCGTGGTCCGAGCGTTCCCGTTCGACGCCGCCCGCGCGTTCGTCCACGGCATGGTGGCGGCGCTGTGGGTGGGGGTGGCGGTACTGCTCGCCGCCGCGGTGCTCAGCCTGTTCATCCCGGCTTCCCCCGCGCTCGCCGACGAGGACGGGGAATCCGGGATGAACGCGCTGGTCCCGGCCGAGTCGCCGGGCACTGAGGGGAGACTCGCCCCGGCGTCAGCCGACTGACGAGCGCGGCCGTCGACGGCCCGGTGCGACCGGAACCGGTCTCGCCGGGCCTCTTCCGTGTGAGACCGGCATGGGGCTCACCGGGCCGCTTCCGTGCGCAACCCGTCGCAGATCACGGCCATCACGCCGTCGGCCTCCTTCGGCCCGCCGCCCACGCCGTCGTTGGCGATGAACACGGCACGCAGCAGAACCTTGAGCAAGGTGATGTCAACGTCCATCCGCACCGTCCCGGTCTGCTGGGCCCGGCGCATCAGCACCTCGACGGCCGCCCACAGGTCCCGGTTGACGTCGGTGAGGCTGGCGGTGATGTCGACGCCTATCCCGGCCACCGCGTCGATGAGGTCGCGCTTGGCAGCGCTCTCCCGGTGCAGCCCGGAGATGAAGGCGAAGAAGGCCGCGCCCGGGTCGGGGGCGTCGGCCAGCGCCTCGGCGCGGTCCACCAGGCGCTGCGCGCGGTCCAGGATCACCGCGTCGAAGAGGGCTTCCTTGGTCGGGAAGTGCCGGTAGACGGTTCCGGCGCCGACCCCGGCCCGGCGGGCGATCTCGTCCAGGCCGACCTGGAGCCCCACGGAGGCGAATGCCTCCTGCGCGGCCTCCAGCACCCGGGCCCGGTTGCGGCGGGCGTCGGCGCGCATCGCCGGCGCGGCCGCGCGCTCGGCGGCCGGGATCTCAGCGGGTACGGATGTTTCAGCTGATGCCTCAATGGCCATGTACGGATCCCTCGGTGACGGCCGCGACCCCGACCGGCCCGACCGGATCCCCCCAGGTTAGTGCATGCCTTTCGGAGCGGCGACGCGCTCGGGCGCCGGGCCGGGCGGAACGGGCCCCGGCGGCCCCGCCGACGGGTTCGCCGACGGCGGCGGGACCGCCGGGGCGCAGGGCCGAGCCGCCGCTGGGTGGTCGGCTCGGCCCCGGTCAACTCCGCGCCTCGGACCCCGCCGGGGTCACGGGCGACGCGGGTTCCGGCCGCCGCCTACGCGGCAGTATCAGCGCCGGCGGCACGGCGATCACGGTGAGCGCGGTCATCCAGAGGAACGCGACGCCGAATCCGGAGGCGTGCGCCGCCGGGCCCCCGGGATGCCCGGCCAGCTCGTGCTGGAGGACCACCGCGGCCACCGCCACTCCGAACGAGCCGCCGACCTGGAGCAGGATCCGGGTGGTGCTGCTGGCATGCGGGATCCGGTCCTTGGACAGGCCCTGGTAGGCGGCCACCATCACGGCGATGTTCACCGCCGACAGCCCCGCCCCGCGCACCACCAGGCCAGCGATCTGCGGCACCTGGCCGCCGTGCACGCCGACCCAGCCGAACGGCAGGCTCCCGACCAGCGCGCACGCCAGCCCGGCGAGCACCACCGGACGCGCCCCGTAGCGGTCTGAGAGCTTGCCGACGGCCCTGCGCGCCGCCAGGCTGCCGATGCCCTGGGGAGCCAGCAGGAGTCCCGCGGTCAGCGCGGAGTATCCGCTGACCTGCTGGTAGAAGAGGGGCAGCAGGAACGCCACCCCGTACAGCGACAGCCCGGACAGGAACAACAGCACCGAGGAGGCCGCGAACGACGGGACCCGGAACAGCCGGACGTCGATCATCGCGGCGTCGCCGACCCGCGCCGCGTAGACCGCGAACCCGGCCAGGAGCAGGACACCGAGGGCCAGCGGCACCCAGGCCCCCTCCCGGACGCCGAACTGCGCGACCCGGGTCAGGGCGTAGAGCACGGCGACCACACCGGGGACGAACAGCACCAGGCCCGTGACGTCCAGCGGGCGGCGCTGCCGGTCCTGGTCGCGGTCCAGGCCGCGCCAGGCCAGGACGAAGGCGACCAGGCCGATCGGCACGTTGATGAGGAAGATCCAGCGCCAGCTCGCCGCCTGCAGGATCAGGCCGCCGGCCACTGGGCCCAGGATCGGGACCACCACGGCGGGCAGGCTGATTGCGGCCATCACCCGCCCCAGCCGCGCCGGACCGGCGGCGCGCACCAGCAGCGTCTGCTGCACCGGCAGCATCAGTCCGCCGCCGAGTCCCTGGACCACCCGGAACGCGATCAGGCTGCCGATGTTCCACGACACGCCGGCCAGCACCGAGCCGACCGTGAACAGCGCGACGCCCGCCAGCCACACCGACCGGCCGCCGAAGCGGCCGACGGCCCAGGCGCTCAGCGGGATGCTCACACCGAGGGCGAGCAGGAACCCGGTGCTCACCCACTGCACCATGGACACGCCGGTGTGCAGGTCCTTGGCCAGCCGCGCGGTGGCGACGTTGACGATGGTGGTATCCAACAGCACCGCCACCAGCCCGACCAGGAGGATCCCGATCAGGGCGCGGAGCTTCGGCTCCAGCGCTTCTTTCCCGGAACGGCCGGGCATGCCCGTCGCCCCCCTCTCCACGTCGATCGCGCGTCCCGCTCGGGAGTCAGCCTGCGATTTCCTTGCTGAGGGCCTCTAGCAGCCTGGGCAACATGCCCAGCGCGCGAAGGGCGTTGATCGGGTCGGTGTGGTCCTTGGAGTGGACGATCTTGCCGTCCCGGATCGTCATGATGTTGACGTAGGACAGGACGAAGCCCTCGCCGTCCGAGGCGCGCTTGCCGTGGACGGAGTACTCCACGATGGCCACCTCGGGGTCGGTGGTCTCATGGATCACGACGCCGTCGATCTTGTCGTAGGTGCGTGTCGCGGCGCCGCCGGAGAAGCGGGCTCGCAGCTCGGCGTTGGTCGTCTCGGTCCGCGACGGGAACCCGGGCGGGGCGAACGGCATCTCGATGACGACCGGGTCGCCGTACAGGTCGGCGAGGGTCTCGCCTGTGGGGTCGAGGGCGGCGGCCAGGAACCGCTCGACGACCTCGCGGGTACTCGGGGTTGACTCCGACAAGGGTTTTCTCCATTTCGTTTCGTTCAAGAGCCCGGTGACGGCCACTTTATTCGGAAAGACCGCCCCGCTTATGATGACGCCGACGATACGGGGCGCATTTTCCGGTTGTCAACGACGGCGGCGTGTCCTCAGCGCGCCGCCGGATTCGGACGGCCGGACGCCGACCGGATCCGGGTCGTCGTCCGCGTCGTCCCACCTCGCTCCATCGGGCGGAAAGAGGAACAGGTGCCTGTCAATCGGAGAACTTTTCTGCGCTACGGCGCGACCACCGCGGCAGCCGTGATCGCCGCCGGGACCGGAGCCGGGGTCCTCCTCGGCTCCCCGGCCCTGGCCGTCGGCTCCGTGCCGTGGCCGGAGCTGGCCGGCCGGCTCGCCGGCCCGCTCGTGCTGCCCACCGACGCCGACTTCGCCGCCGCCGAACGGGTCTACTTCAGTCACTACGACACCCCGGCCCCGTCGGCCGTCGCCTATTGCACCTCCGAAGCCGACGTCCATGCCTGCATCACCTTCGCCCAGCGGTACGACCTGCCGGCCGTGCCGCGCAGCGGCGGCCACAGCCATGCCGGCTTCTCCACCACCACCGGGCTGGTGATCGATCTGACGCGGCTGAACAGCGCCGCGCTGACCGGATCGGGCCCCGGCGGCAGTCCGCTGGTCGTGCTCGGTCCCGGCACCCGCCAGATCGACGCGCTGACCACCCTGGCGCCCCAGGGCTACGCGCTGGTCGGCGGCGGCTGCCCGACCGTCGCCGCCGGCGGCTTCGTCCAGGGCGGCGGCTACGGCCTGCTCACCCGCAGGAACGGCATGTCCTGCGACCGCCTCGTCTCGGCGCGGGTGGTGCTCGCCGACGGCCGGGTTGTCACCGCCTCGGCGCGGGAGAACCCGGACCTGTTCTGGGCGCTGCGCGGAGGCGGCGGCGGCAACTTCGGGGTAGTCACCCAGTACCGGGTCCGGCCGGTGGCCCTCACCCAGCTCGGGCAGTACGCGCTGACCTGGCCGTTCACCCAGGCGGCGGCGGTGTTGGCGGCCTGGCAGGACTGGGTCGTCGGCGCGCCGTGGGCGCTGGGCGGGGGCTTCACCCTGGCCGCCTCGCCGGCCGCGGGCGGCGTCCCGCAGCTGAGCGTGTCCGGCGGCTGGACCGGGTCGCTCGACGCGCTCGACGCAGTGCTGGACACGTTCGTGGCAGCCGTGGGGACCGCGCCGACGGTCCGCTCTGCGAACATCTACTCGTATCAGGACTCGATGATGAGCGTCTACGGCTGCGGGACGCTGACCGCCGAGCAGTGCCACCTGACCGGCACCACTGCGGAGGGCATGCTCCAGCGCGGCAACTTCCTGGCGGTGCGCAACCGGATGTTCGACGACCCGATGCCCGCGGCCGACACCGCGGCACTGGTCGCGGCGTTCGAGCAGCCGCTGCCGACCGGACACGTTCGCCTGGTCAGCGGCGCGGCGCTCGGCGGGGCCGCCAACCTGGTCGGGCGGACAGACACGGCGTACGCGCACCGGACGACGCGCTTCCAGCTGATCGCCGTGGACACCACGCCGGCCAGCGCCGATCCGGGGGCGGCCGACCAGGCGGCGGCCGCGGCGTGGACCGAACGAGTGTTCGCGGCGATCGACCCGGCCTCGAACGGCGAGTCGTACCAGAACATGCCGGACCCGGCGCTGGCCGACTGGCAGGCCGCCTACTACGCCGAGAACTACGGCCGGCTGACGGAGGTGAAGCAGGCGTACGACCCGTACGGCTTCTTCTCCTTCGCGCAGGCGGTCGGGCGCTGACCCGGCGGCCGCCTCGTCGGGGCCACCGGGTCGATTTCAGTCCTCGATTCCACCCTCGACTCAGCCCTCGATGATCCGCAGCGCCCGGGACGGGCACAGGGCGACGGCCTGGCGCAGCGCCGCCTCGTCACCCGCCCCGGGCGTTCGGAGGAGGAGGACGCCGCCGTCCTCAGCCTGGTCGAAGAGGGGTGTCGTCGGCCGTGACGCACTGGCCTGCGCCGATGCAGACCTCGGGGTCTGCTTCGAGCTTCATGCGGGGCCGCCTTTCGCGCGGTGAGCTGTGGGTTTCATCAGGGTGTTCATTCCGGCCGGGCCGACTCATGCGGTGTCAGCAGAGCATTGATCCTCAGCCAGCAGGACGCCGATGTGCGCCGCCACGGCGGCCAGCGTCGGCTCCTCCATCACCCGCTGTGGATCGAGCCGGACGCCGACGTCCGCACCGAGGGCGTTGCAGACCTCGAGCACGGTCAACGAGGTGAACCCCAGGTGCGGCAGCTCCGCCGCCAGGTCCAGCTCGGCCGGGTCCGCGGCCAGGACCAGGGCCGCGCGGGTGCGCACCAAGTCGGTGAGCATGCGACCGCGTTCGGCCGGCGACGCCGCCGCCAGCGCGGCGCGGAGATCGACGGCGGCCGGGACAGCCGACTCGCCGATCGCCGCGCTGCGGGCCCGCGCCTCGGGCAGCTCGGCGAGCAGCGCCGGCACCGGATCGGGCACCTCGGACCACGCGATGTCGGCGACCACCAGCGGGCCGCCCGGAGCGTGGGTGGGGATCCGCGCCAGGACCAGCGCCGGAGTCAGGGGATTGAGCCAAGGCGCGGCCCGGCCCCGATCCCAGATCAGCAGCGCGCCAGGTCGGCCGGCGGCACTGCGTGCGCGGACCAGGGCCTCGGCGGCGGCCAGGGCGCCGGAGGCGGAGGCGCCGGTGAGGGCTGCCGAGTCAGCGAGGATGAGGAAGGCTTCGACGTCCGGGGCGGCCTCGTCGATGGCGCGCAGATCGGCGACGGCCTGCTCGGAGGTTCGATCACCGAGCACGTAGACGACGGCGGTCGGTGCGGCGTCGCGGGCGTGTGACTCGGCGGTCGGCGCGGTGTCGCGGATCACGCGCGCTCCGGCTCGGGTGATCGCCGCCTCGATGTCGTCGGCGGCGGTGCCGTAGACCAGGACGTCACCGCTCGGCTGCCACAGCTCACCCGGGTCTCGGAACTCGGCGAGCCGGCGGATCAGGATCCCTGACTCGCGCACCGCCGAGACCCGCTCTTTCGGCCCGGCCAGCAGGAATCCCGCCAACTGCGCCGCCACGCCCGTGGCGACATCGCCGGCCGGCAGGTCGATCACGCCGCCTGCCACGTCCGCCGCTCCGAACGCGCCGAATGTCGCCGCCAGGCCGAGGTCAGGCTCCGGATCCTGCGCGTCCGCGCACACCGCGCCCTGTGTCAGGCCCCAGACCGGCACCCACGTCGGCCACTCGGCCAGGTTCGGGCGGGTATCCGGACGCAGCCCCCAGACCACCCCGGCCAGCGCGTCGGGCGCGAACTCCCCGGGCACTTCGTCGGCCGCCGCCGTCGTCACCGGAACTCCGCGTGCGGCCAACGCCGTCTCCACCGCCGTCGGCACGTCCACCAGCAGCCAGGTCCCCGGCCGTGCGGTCGCCGTCGCTCCCCCGCCGCCTGCCGGCGGAACCGCCCGCCATCCCATCCGATACCAAGCCCGCCGATGCCGCCGCCAAGATCCGAGCGTCGGCAACAGCCAGCCCAGCGCCTCGCGGTCCGCTCCGGCCACGCCGAGTTCGGCGGCCAGGCCGGCGGTGTCGCCGGATTCCACCGCCGCCCACAGCACTGCGTCTTCGGCCGGTTCGGCGGCCGGGGCGTCGATCCAGTGGCGGCGCCGGCGGAGCGGGTAGGGCGGGAGGTCGACGACTCGGCTGTCGGGAGCCAGGCCGACGGCCCAGTCGACCGAGCGCCCGGACGTGAACAAGCGCGCGGCGGCGGTCAGGACCGTCTGGTCCTCCGGGCGGTCGCGGCGCAGCGTGGGGATCACCGCGGCGGCCGTGCGCGCCAGGTTCTCGCCGATCATCGGGGTCAGGACGGCGTCCGGCCCCAACTCCAAGAACGTGGTCACCCCGTGCTCCCGCAAAGCCCCGACCCCGTCCCCGAACCGCACTGCCTCGCGCACATGCCGCACCCAGTACGCCGGATCCGTCAGCTCTCCCGGCGCTGCGATCCGCCCAGTCAGATTCGACACCACCGGCAGCCGCGGCTCGGCCCACCGAACCGCACGCACCACCGCCTCGAACTCCTCCAACATCGGCTCCATCAACGGCGAATGAAACGCATGACTCGTCCGCAACCGCCGCGTCTTACGACCCTGGGCCGCCAACCGGCCGACGATCTCCTCGACCGCGTCCTCGCGGCCGGACAGCACCACCGAGTACGGCCCGTTCACCGCGGCGATCCCGACCAGGCCCGGCTGGTCAGCCAGCAGCGGCCGCACCACATCCTCAGGGGCCTGCACCGCGACCATCACGCCACCGGACGGCAGCGCCTGCATCAACCGGCCCCGCGCCGCGACCACGCGCACCGCGTCCTCCAGCGACAACACACCAGCAGCCGCGACCGCTGCCAACTCCCCCACCGAGTGACCCCCGACCACGTCCGGCGACACCCCCCAGGACTCGAACAACCGGAACAGCCCCCAGCCGAGGGCGAACAGCCCCGGCTGGGCGAACTCCGTCCGGTCGGCAAGCTCCGGCCTGGAGTTCGGGCCCCACACCGCCTCCCCGACGTCGCACCCCGCCTTGGCGAACAGCGCCGTCACCTCGTCGACCGCCGCCGCGTACTCCCCGAACCGCCGCAGTCCGGAGCCCATGCCGGCCCGCTGGCTCCCCTGCCCCGAGAACAGCATCGCGAGCTTTCCGCGCGGCGAGTCCTCCCGCGGGCCGTCGATCAGTGCGGCGGCGGCGCCCTGGGCGGCCAGCGCTTCCAGGCCGGCGAGCGCCACGCCCCGGTCGGCAGCGACGACGACCGCGCGGTGGGTGAACCTGGACCGGGTCGCGGCCAAGGTGCGGGCGACGTCCCGGCTCCGGACACCGGGTTCGCGACGCAGGAATCCGGCCAGGTCCGCGGCCTGCCGGGCCAGCACCGGGTGCGAGCGGGCGGACAGGACCCAGGGGTGCGCGTTTTCGGGTTCTGATACGTCCCGCGCGTCACCGGATTCGCCCGCGAAGCTCGGGTCACCGGCCGCGGAGCCGCTCTCCGGGGCCTGTTCCACGATGACGTGCGCGTTGGTCCCGCTGATTCCGAACGAAGAGACACCGGCCCGCCGCACCCGTCCCGCGCCGCCCGGCCACGCCACGGCCTCGGTCAGCAGCGCGACGCCACCGGGACTCCAGTCGACGTGCGGCGACGGCGCGTCGACGTGCAGGCTGGCCGGGAGCAGCCCGTGCCGCATCGCCAGCACCATCTTGATCACCCCGGCGGCCCCGGCGGCGGCCTGGGTGTGCCCGATGTTCGACTTCACCGACCCCAGCCACAGCGGATCGCCGCCGCGCCGCGCCGCCCCGTACACCTCGAGCAGCGCCTGGGCCTCGATCGGGTCGCCGAGCGGCGTGCCGGTGCCATGCGCCTCCACCGCGTCCACCTGGTCCGCGCCGAGGCCCGCGGCGGCCAGGGCGGACCGGATGACCCGCTCCTGCGCCGGGCCGTTCGGCGCGGTCAGGCCGTTGGACGCGCCGTCCTGGTTGACCGCGCTGCCGGGCACCACGGCCAGGATCCGCCGCCCGTTCCGCCGCGCGTCGGACAGCCGCTCCAGCAGCAGCAGGGCAGCGCCCTCCGACCAGCCGGTGCCGTCGGCGGCGGCGGCGAACGGCTTGCAGCGGCCGTCCGGGGCCAGCCCGCGCTGCCGGGAGAACTCCACGAACACCCCCGGCGTAGCCATCACGGTAGCGCCGCCCGCCAATACCAGGTCGCACTCGCCGTTCCGCAGCGCCTCGGCACCCAGGTGGACGCCGACCAGGGAGGAGGAGCAGGCCGTGTCGAGCGTGACCGCCGGCCCCTCGAAGCCGAAGGTGTAGGCGATGCGGCCGGAGGCCACGCTGCCCGCGCTGCCGGTGCCGACGAAGCCCTCGTAGGCCGGCGGCACCGCGGACAGGCGGGTGGCGTAGTCCCCGTACATGATCCCGGCGTAGACGCCGGTCTTGCTGCCGCGCAGGGTCGCCGGATCGATCCCGGCGTCTTCCAGCGCCTCCCAGGCGACTTCCAGCAGCAGGCGCTGCTGCGGGTCGATGGATGCGGCCTCGCGCGGGCTGATACCGAAGAACTCCGCGTCGAAGTCGGCGGCGTCGTACAGGAAGCCGCCGCGCCGGGTCACCGACGTCCCGCTGTGGTCCGGGTCTGGATGGTAGAGGGCTTCGACGTCCCAGCCCCGGTCGTCCGGGAACTCGCTGGTGGCGTCGCGGCCCTCGGCGAGGAGGTCCCAGAAGTCCTCCGGGGTGCGGACGCCGCCGGGGAACCGGCAGGCCATGCCGACGATCGCGATCGGCTCGCGCGCGGCGCGGGTCAGGTCCTCGATCTGGCGGCGGAGGCGGTCGTTGTCCTTGACGGCGGTGCGGAGCGCCAGAACCACGCGATCCGCGGGATCGGGGGAAGCCGAGGCGATCGCGGACCCGGCGACTGCGGCAGCGGTCGTGGCAGTGGCGGTTCCGGTATGCGGCGTCATGGTCGGGGCGGCGGGCGCGGTCGGCCCGACCGGGCTGGCGGTCATCGTTGTCCTCGGCTCTCGCTCAGGGTTCGGTCAAGCTCTCGGTGATCAGGTCCGGCGCTCGGTCGCCGGAGCTGGTTTATGACTCGGTCAGGTCCGACGGCTCCGTGCCGCCGAGCACGAGGCGCACCAACTCGTCGGCGTCCAAGGCGTCCACGGCGTCGGCGGCGTCGATCGGGTCGGCTTGGTCGTCGCCGGGCGGCGCGGCGGCGGTGCCGACCTCGGCCCCACCCCCGGCCAGCCGCAGCAGCGCGTCCACGAGCCCGGCTTCCCGGAACCGGGCGTAGGGGATCGCTTGCAGTGCCTCGCGCAGGATCTGTTCCGCGTCGCGCTCGGCTGCGGCGGCCGCACTGGCCCCGGTCGCCGAGGTCAGCCGGGCCAGCAGCCAGTCGGCGACCGCCGCCGGCGTCGGGTGGTCGAAGACCAGGGTGGCCGGCAGCGTCAGCCCGCCCGCCGCCCCGAGCCGGTTGCGCAGCTCCACCGCGGTCAACGAGTCGAAGCCGAGGTCGGTGAACTGCTTGTGCGGATCGATCAGGTCCGCCGAGGCGTGGCCGAGCACGGCCGCGATCGCGGCCAGCACCTCGGTATGGACCAGGGCACTGCGACGCTCCTCGGGCGTCGCGGCCAATCGGGCGGCCAGTCCTCCGACGCCCGCGCCGGCCCCGGCGGGCGCCGCCGACACCAGCCCGGCGGCAATAGACGGCAGCGCGCCGAGCCCGGCCAGCCGACGCAGCGCGGCCGGGTCCAGCGGCGTTACCATCACGGTCGGCCGCCCAGACACCAGCGCGGCGTCGAACAGCGCGAGCGCCGTCGGCGGGGCCATCGGGACCAGGCCGCGCTCGGCGACCCGAGCCCGGCCCCGCACGTCGCCGGCCAGCCCGCCCTCGACGTCCCACAGCCCCCACGCGATGCTGCACGCCGAAAGCCCCTCGGCCCGGCGGCGCGCGGCCAGCGCGTCCAAGCGGGCGTTCGCGGCGGCGTAACCGGCCTGGCCGGGGCTGCCGAGCGTCGCGGCCGCCGAGGAGAACAACACGAAGGCGCTCAGCGGCGTCGGCAGGTCGCCTGTCAGCTCGTGCAGGTGGTCCGCGGCGTCGGCCTTGGGCCGGGCCGCCCGGGCGAGGTGCTCCGGCGTGAGGGCTTCGAGCAGCGCGTCGTCGGTCACGCCGGCGGTGTGGACGACAGCGCTGAGCGGCCGGTCCGCCGGAACGCTGGCCAGCAGTGCGGCCAGGGCATCGCGGTCGCCGACGTCGCATGCCTCGATCCGGGCCTGGACGCCGAGCGCGGCGAGGTCGGCGGCCAGCTGGCCGACGCCGGGGGCGGCCGGTCCGCGACGGCTGACGATCAGTAGGTCCTTGACGTGGTGCGCGGTCGCGAGATGCCGGGCGAGGTGGGAGCCGATCGCGCCGGTGCCGCCGGTGAGGAGGACGGTGCCGGTGCCGAAGGCGGGGGCAGTACCGCCCGCCGATGAGTCGGGCCCGGACTCATCGCGCGCGGCCTCGGTCAGGGCACCGGTGCCGCCGTCCACGACCCGCAGCCGCTCCAACCGCGGCACCAGCACGCGTCCGGACCGCACCGCGGCCTGTGACTCTCCGGTGGCCAACGCGGCCGCCAGACCGTGGCTGTCATCGAGGTCGTCGTCAACGGCGTCATCGAGGTCGACGATGCCGAACCGGCCGGGATGCTCCAGTTGGGCGCTGCGCATCAGCCCCCAGACTGCGGCAACGCCTGCGTCCGCCGACTCCGCGTCGCCAGTAGAGACCGCACCGCGCGTCACCAGCACCAGCCGGCCGTCGACCCGCCGTTCGTCGGCCAGCCAGCGCCGCAGCACGGTCACCGCTTCCACCGCCCCGGCCACCGGCACCGCGACGGTCGGCGGGAACTCGGCGCTGTCGGCGAGCCCTGCAACGTCGTGGACCAAGATCCAGTCGCGGTCCGGAGCCGCCGCCTCCTCGGCCTCGATCCACGCGACCGTATACAAGCCGCGCACTGGTCCCGCCGCGGCGGCCCGCAGCTGGGTGTGCGACACGGTCCGCACGGCCAGCTCCTCGACGGTGGCGAGCGGTGCGCCGTCCGCGGCGGCCAGCACGATCCGGCAGGTGTCTCCGCCGGACGCCGTGACCCGGACCCGTGCGGATCGTCCGCCCCGGCCTTGGATGCGCACGCCGCTCCACGAGAACGGCAGCGGAACTCCGTCGTCGCCCGCACCCGCCCGCACGAGGAGCGCCAGCGGTTGCAACGCCGCATCGAGCAGCGCGGGGTGCAGCGCGAATCCGGTGACCTCGGCGTCGTCCGGCAAGGCGATCTCGGCGAGGACGCTGTCGCCGACCCGCCACGCCGCGCGCACCCCGTGGAACGCGGGTCCGTATTCGATCCCGCGGTCGGCGATGTCCTGATACAGCTCCGCGACCGGGACGGCGGTCGCTCCGGGCGGCGGCCAGGCCGCTCCGCCGAGAGCTGGATCGGGGCCTCCCGCCCCGGCGCCGCCCGCTGTGACGCTCCCGGAAGCGTGCCGGGTCCACTCGGTCTCGTCGCCGCCGTTCCCCGGCCGCGAATACACCACGACCGTCCGCGACCCGTCCGGATCCTCGGCCCCGACCACGACCTGCACGCTCAGCGAGCCCCGGTCCGGCAGCGCCATGGGGGCCAGCAGCACCAGATCACGCACGTCGGGAAGCCCGACCTGCCGACCGGCCTCGGCGGCGAATTCGGCGAGCGCGGCCCCCGGCACCAACGGCGTGTCGAACACCAGGTGGTCGGCGAGCCAGGGGTGGGTGCGCGTGGACAGCGCGCCGGTCAGGACGAGCCCGCCGCCCTCGGCCAGCGGGACGGCCGCGCCGAGGACCGCGTGCCCGGTGCTCTGCTGCCCGGCGCCGGAGCCGCCGCCGGCCTCCGGGGTGGGCAGCCAGTATCGCTCGGAGCGGAACGGATACGTCGGCAGGTCGGCGGGCCGGGCCGGCGGCAGGCAGGCGGACCAGTCGACCCGGACACCCGCGGTGTGGAGCCGTGACAGGGCCCGGATCGTGATCTCCGCGTCGGTGTGCTCGCGACGGAGGGCCGACACCGCAATCGCCTCAGGCGCCACTTCGCGGATCATCGGGGTCAGGACGGCGTCCGGCCCCAACTCCAAGAACGTGGTCACCCCGTGCTCCCGCAAAGCCCCGACCCCGTCCCCGAACCGCACTGCCTCGCGCACATGCCGCACCCAGTACGCCGGATCCGTCAGCTCTCCGGGCGCTGCGATCCGCCCAGTCAGATTCGACACCACCGGCAGCCGCGGCTCGGCCCACCGAACCGCACACACCACCGCCTCGAACTCCTCCAACATCGGCTCCATCAACGGCGAATGAAACGCATGACTCGTCCGCAACCGCCGTGTCTTACGACCCTGCTCACCCAGGAGCTCGGCGACCGCCAGCACGTCCGCTTCGACTCCGGACAGGACGACGGATCCGGGACTGTTGACAGCGGCAACGCCTACGCGGTCCAAGCGGCCGGTCAGGAACGGCAGCACTTCGTCTTCCGGAGCCTGCACCGCGACCATCACGCCACCGGACGGCAGCGCCTGCATCAACCGGCCCCGCGCCGCGACCACGCGCACCGCGTCCTCGACCGACAACACACCAGCAGCGGCAGCCGCCACCAACTCTCCGACCGAGTGGCCGCCGACCAGGTCCGGCGACACCCCCCAGGACTCGAACAACCGGAACAGTGCCCAGCCAAGGGCGAAGAGAGCAGGCTGGGCAAACTCGGTGCGGTCGGCGAGCTCCGGCGTGTGGCCCGGGCCCCACACGGCCGACGCGACGTCGCACCCCGCGTCGGCGAACGCGGCCAGCGTCTCGTCGAGGGTCGAGGCGAAGACGGCGTGGCCCCGAAGTCCCGCGCCCATGTCAGCCCGCTGACTCCCCTGGCCGGAGAACAGCATCGCCAGCCGGCCCGGAACGGCGCGGCCGTGCAGCACGTCGTCGGACTCCCGGCCGCGCGCCAGATCGGCCAGCGCGCGAGCCGGGTCGGCGCCGAGAACGGCGGCCCGATGTTCGAAGGCCGTCCGGCCGACCGCCAGAGTGCGGGCGATGTCGGGCGACGGCGTGTCAGGGTTCGCGGCCAGGTACTCGCGTAGGCGCTCGCCCTGCGCGCGGAGAGCGCTCTCGGTGCGGCCGGACAGGAGCCAGGGGACCGGCGGCGCGGGGACTTCGACCGCCTCCGTCGCCGCTTCCGCCTCCGTCGGCGACGGCGAGGCCACCGGCAACGCCTCCCCCGCCACAACCTCCATCAGCTCTTCAGGCGCTTCCTCCAAGATCACGTGCACGTTCGTCCCGCTGATCCCGAACGACGACACCCCTGCCCGCCGTACCCGCTCGCCGCCGCCCGGCCAGGTCGCCGCCTCGCTCAGCAGCTCCACCCCGCCCGACGTCCAGTCCACGTGTTCGGTCGGCTGGTCGGCGTGCAGCGTCCGCGGCAGTTCGCCGTGCCGTAGCGCCAGCAGCGTCTTGATCACCCCGGCGACGCCGGCCGCGGCCTGGGTGTGGCCGATGTTCGACTTCACCGAGCCGAGCCGGAGCGGCGGCGCCCCGTCCCGCTCGGCTCCATACACCGCCAGCAGGGCCTGCGCCTCGATCGGATCGCCGAGAGAGGTACCGGTGCCGTGCGCCTCGACCGCGTCCACGTCGGACGCCGCCAGGCCGGAGGCGGCCAGCGCCGCGCGGAGGACGCGCTGCTGGGAGGGGCCGTTGGGCGCGGTCAGGCCGTTGGACGCGCCGTCGGAGTTGACCGCCGAGCCGCGCAGGAGGCCGAGGACGGTATGGCCGTTCCGGCGCGCGTCGGACAGCCGCTCCAGGACGAGCATCCCCGCGCCCTCCGACCAGGCCGCGCCGTCCGCGCCCGTGCCGAACGATTTGCAGCGGCCATCCGGCGCGAGACCGCGCTGGCGGGAGAACTCGATGAAGACCACCGGCGTGGCCATCACCGTCGCGCCGCCCGCGAGGGCCAGCTCGCACTCCCCCGCGCGCAGCGCCTGCGCCGCCAGGTGCATGGCGACCAACGACGATGAGCACGCGGTGTTGATGCTCATCACCGGGCCCTCCAGTCCCAGCGCGTAGGCGATGCGGCCGGAGGCCACGCTGCCGGCGCTGCCGGTGCCGAGGTAGCCCTCGTAGTCGGCGGGCACCGGGGTGAGGCGCGAGGCGTAGTCCTCGTACATGACCCCGGCGAACACGCCGGTGGACGTCCCGCGCAGGGTCGTCGGGTCGATTCCGGCGCGCTCGACGGCCTCCCACGACGTCTGCAGCAGCAGGCGCTGCTGCGGGTCCGTGGCCAGCGCCTCGCGCGGGCTCATGCCGAAGAACTCGGGATCGAAGTCCGCCGCGCCGTACAGGAACCCGCCCTCGCGGGTGTAGACCTTGCCGGACGCGCCGGGGTCCGGGTCGTAGAGCGCTTCGAGATCCCAGTCCCGGTCGTCCGGGAAGGGGCCGATCGCGTCGCGGCCCTCGGCCAGTAGCGTCCAGAACTCCTCCGGCGTGTCCGCCCCGCCGGGGAAGTGGCACGACATGCCGACGACGGCGATCGGCTCGGCCGGGTCGAGGGCGCCGGCCGAGGCCCGCCCCCCGGCAGCGGCCGGCACGGCACGCGACTCCACCAGTCGGGGCAGCAGCCAGGCGCTGAGCTCGTCGACCGTCGGGAAGTCGAAGACCAGCGTCGCGGGCAGAGTGAGCCCCGACGCCGCGCCGAGCCGGTTACGCAGTTCGACGGCGGTCAGCGAGTCGAACCCGAGGTCTTTGAAGGCCCGGTCGGTAGCGACTGCGGTCGGGTCATCATGCCCGAGTACGGCGGCCACCTGCGCGCCGACCAATTCGGCCAGCACCCGGCCCCGGCGGGCGGCGGGCTCGGCGGTCAGCCGGGCGGCCCACCCGGCGCCGCCGCCGGTCCGGACGACAGCCGGGAGCAAGCCGCGCGCAACCGACGGCAGCCGCCCGAGACCGGCCAGCTCGCGCAGCGCCGGCAGGTTCAGGCGCGCGGCCACGACCAAGGCGTGGTTCGCCGCCGGCGCCACGTCCAGCAGCGCCAGACCCTCGGCGGGATTCAGCGGAAGCAAACCGCCGCGCGCCAGACGTCCGCGCCCAGCCGCGCCGAGCGCGCCGGTCATCGAACTCTCACCGGCCCACAGACCCCAGGCCAGGCTGTGCGCGGGCAGACCCGCGGCCCGGCGATGGGCAGCCAGCGCGTCGAGGAAGCTGTTCGCGGCGCCGTAATGCGCCTGGCCCGCGCTGCCGATGACGCCCGCCGCCGAGGAGAACAGCACGAACGCGGCCAACGGCGTCGGCAGGTCGCGGGTCAGTTCGTGCAGGTGCCAGGCGGCGTCGGCCTTGGGCCGCAGCACGCGGTCCACCTGGTCGGCGCTCACCGATTCCAGGACCGCGTCGTCGGTGACCCCGGCGGCGTGCATGACGGCGGTCAACGGAGCGTCGGCCGGAACCCGGGCGAGCAGGGCCGCGAGCTGTCCCCGGTCGGCGACGTCGCAGGCTTCGACGACGACGCGCGCGCCGAGCGCCTCGAGCTCGGCAGCGAACTCCACGGCGCCCGCGCTCTCCAGTCCGCGGCGTCCGGCGAGGATGAGGCTCCGGATCCCGTGCCGGATCACGAGATGTCGCGCCACCTGCGAGCCGATCGCGCCGAGGCCGCCGGTGATCAGGACTGTGCCGTCGCCGAAGTCGGGGGTCGGCCCGGGAGCATCGTCGACGGCGGCGATGCGGGCAAGGCGAGGCACGAGCGCCTGGCCGGCGCGGATCGCAAGCTGCGGCTCGTCGGGGTGGTGGACGGCCTCCTCGGTCGCCGGATCGAGGTCGACGAGCGCGACCCTGCCGGGATGCTCCGCCTGCACACCGCGCATCAGCCCCCAGACCGCCGCGCCGACCAGATCGTCCACCCGATCGCCCGGACCGGCGGCCACCGCGCCACGCGTGACCAGGAGCAGCCGGGTAGCGGCGAGCCGAGGCTCGGCCAGGAATCGACGCAGGTGGCCAACCGCGTCGCCGACCGCCGTCCGGGCGGCGGCGGGATCGCCGCCGGTGATGCGCACGGCGAGGAGGGCGGGGGCGTCGGCGACGGGCAGCTCTGCCGGCGATCCGATCGCCGCCCCGAGCTCGACCATGTCGTCCGCGCAGAGCGCGTGGACCGTCGCGTCGAGTTCCGCCCAGCCGTCCAGTATCGTGCCGATCGGCTCGCCGCCCGACGCCGGTGCCCAGTCCAGTCCGAACAGGCAGCGCCCGATGTCGAGCAGGCCGTCGGCCGGCAGTTCACGCGTCCGGAGCGCCGACACGCTGAGCAGCGGTGTGCCCTCGCAGTCGGAGACCGCCACGCTCGCCGCGTCGGCCCCGACCGGCGTGATCCGCACTCTCAGCACCGCGCCGGGCGGCAGCCCCGCGCCGTGGAGCCAGACACCCTCGAAGGCGAACGGCAGCCGGACCGGTCCGGTCCCGCTGCCCGCCACTGCGGCGACGTGCAGGGCCGCGTCGAGCACCGCCGGATGCGCGAGGTATCCACCGTCATCGAGCCCTGATCCGCTCGACGCGTCGACGTCGGCCGGGCCGATCTCCGCAAACAGTTCTTCGCCGCGTCGCCACGCCGCTCGCAGCCTTCGGAACGCCGAGCCGTAGCGCAGGCCTCGATCGGCCAGCACCTCGTAGGCGTCGAGGACGTCGACCTCGTCGGCGCCGCTCGGCGGCCAGGACTCGCCGGCGATCCCCGGCACCGCGGCCGACGCCGGGTCTGTCACGTCCGCATCGGGCAGCACAGTCCCGCTCGCGTGCAGCACCCATTCCTCGTCCGGCGCGGCCCCTGCCGGCCGGGAGTGCACACTCACCGCCCGCGCTCCGTCCCCGCCTCCGCCCGGCGGCCCGACGAACACCCGCAGCACCGCGGAGTCCTCCGCCGTCAACGCCAACGGCGCGTGCAGCGCCAGATCCCCGATCCGCCCGCACCCCACGTGCCGGCCGGCCCGCAGGGTCAGCTCCACGAACCCGGTTCCCGGGAACAGCACCGTCTCCCCGACCGCGTGGTCGGCGAGCCACGCCGGCTCCCGTGCGGACACCACTCCGGTGAGCAGCGTCCCCGCTCCATCGGTCAGATCGACGGCCGCTCCCAGCAGCCGGTGCCCGGTCGGGGCCAGGCCCAGCGCCGCCGCGTCGGTCGCGCCGCCGGCCTCAGCCAGCCAGAAGCGCCGCCGCTGGAACGGATAGGTGGGCAGATCCGGCAGTCCGCCGCCAATACCGGTGCCACTGCCACTGCCATCGACAGACGACCCCGGCAGCGCCCGTCGCCAGTCCACACCGACGCCCCGGACATGCAGCTCGGCCAGCGACATCAGGAACCGGTGCGGCCCGGCCTCCTCACGCCGCAGCGTCCCCACGACGACGCCGCGCACGCCGGCCTCGTCCAGCACCGACTGCACCGCTGGCACGAGCACCGGGTGCGGGCTGACCTCGACGAAGACCGCGTGCTCCCGCGCGGCTGACCGCACCGCGTCGGCGAAGCGCACGGTGTTGCGAAGGTTCTGATACCAGTAGTCGGCGTCCAGCCGCGTGGTGGCGTCCACCGGCGCGCCGGTGAGCGTGGAGAACATCGGGATCCGCGGCGGGCGGCAGTGGACCGTGCCGAGCCGCTCGGCCAGCCGGTCTTTCAGTGACTCCACCATCGGCGTGTGGGAGGCGTAGTCCACCGGGACCCGCCTCATCCGGACCCCGGAGCGTTCGCATCCCTCGGTGAGCTCGTCGAGCGCTGTGGCCTCGCCGGCGACGATCGTCGACTCCGGGCCGTTGAGCGCGGCGACATTCAGCCGACCGGGCCACGGCGCGATCAGCTGTTCCGCCTCGGCCGCGGACACCGGCAGATGGGCCATGCCGCCGGTCCGGGCGATCTCGGCGATCGCCCGGCTGCGCAGCGCCACCACCCGGGCGCCCTCGTCCAGGTCCAGGGCGCCGGCGACGACAGCGGCCGCGATCTCCCCCTGGGAGTGCCCGAGCACGGCGGCCGGCGCCAGCCCGTGCGCCTCCCACACCGCGGCCAGGCCGAGCAGCACCGCGAACAGCGCGGGCTGCACCACGTCCACCCGGTCCAGGCTGGGAGCGTCGGCGGCCCCGCGCAGCACGTCGAACAGCGACCAGTCGATGTGCGGAGCCAGCGCGTCCGCGCACTCCTTGGTCCGCGCGGCGAACTCTGGCGAGGCGTCGAGCAGGTCCCGGGCCATGCCAGGCCACTGCGACCCCTGCCCGGGGAAGACGTAGACCACGCCCTCGGCGGGCGCGGAGGTCCCGGTGACGAGGGCGGGCGCGGCGGCGTCCTCGGCGAGGGCGCTGAGCCCGGCCAGCAGCGCGTCCCGGTCCGCGCCCACGACGGCGGCCCGGTGCGCGAACCGCGTCCGGGCCGCCAGCGCGCGGGCCACGTCGCCGATCGGGGCCCGGCGGGCGGCCCGGGCGGCGAGCAGCCGGGCGGCCTGCTCGCGCAGGGCCTCGGGGGTGCGGGCGTGGAGGAGCCAGGCGACGCCGGGGGCGTCGGTCGTATCGGCGCTCTGCACATCAGCGCCCAGATCCTCCGTGCTCACATCATGAGTGCCCAGAACATCGATGCCCAGATCGTCAGCGCCCAGCGCATCGGCCGCCGCCTCATCCTCCTCAGGGGCCTGCTCCACAATGACGTGGGCGTTCGTCCCGCTCATCCCGAACGACGACACCCCGGCCCGCCGCGGCCCCGGCCCGGGGTCCCAGGGCCGCTCCGCCTCCAGCAGCCGCAGGGTGCCGTCGGTCCAGTCGACCTCACCGGTCGGCGCGGAGACGTGCAGCGTGCGCGGCAGGGTGCGACGCCGCAGCGCCTCCACGATCTTGATCACGCCGGCCACCCCGGCGGCCGCGTGGCTGTGCCCGAGGTTCGACTTGACCGAGCCCAGCCACAGCGGCCGGGCCGCGTCCCGGCCGGGACCGAACACGGACTGCAGGGCCCGGGCCTCGATCGGATCGCCGAGGACAGTCGCGGTGCCGTGCGCCTCGACCACGTCCACATCCTGCGGCCGCAGCTCGGCGTCGGCGAGCGCGTCGCGGATCACCCGCTCCTGCGCCGGGCCGTTCGGCGCGGTGAGGCCGTTGGAAGCGCCGTCGGAGTTGACCGCGCTGCCGCGCAGCACCGCCAGCACCGGGTGTCCGTTGCGCCGCGCGTCGGACAGCCGCTCCAGCACCAGCACGCCGACGCCCTCACCCCAGGCGGTGCCGCCGGCGTCGTCGGAGAACGAGCGGCAGAGGCCGTCCGGCGACAGCGCGCGCTGCCGCGAGAAGACGACGAACGGCTGCGGCGTCGGCATCACGTTCGCGCCGCCGGCCAGCGCCAGGTCGCACTCCCCCGACCGCAGCGAGCGGATCGCCAGGTGCAGGGAGACCAGCGACGAGGAGCACGCTGTGTCCACGGTCAGGGCCGGGCCGTGGAACCCGAAGAAGTAGGAGAGCCGCCCGGAAGCGACGCTCGTGGTGTTGCCGCCGGCCAGATAGCCCTCGAGGTCGTCCGGCTTGACCCGGATCCGGGAGGCGTAGTCGTTGTAGATCAGCCCCACGAAAACCCCTGTGTCGCTGCCACGCAGCGCCTCCGGGTCCAGCCCGGCGCGCTCCAGCGCCTCCCAGGAGGTCTCCAACAGCAGGCGTTGCTGCGGATCGGTGGCGACGGCCTCGCGCGGGCTGATGCCGAAGAACTCCGGGTCGAACTCGTCGGCGTCGTACAGGAACGCGCCGTGCCGCACGTAGGAGTGCCGGGCCCGCTGGGGCGAGGGGTCGAACAGGTGCTCCAGGTCCCAGCCCCGGTTGTCGGGGAAGCCGCCGACCGCGTCCCGGCCGTCGGCCAGCAGCTGCCACAGATCCTCCGGACCCCGCACGCCGCCGGGGAAGCGGCAGGCCGTGGAGACGATCGCGATGGGCTCGCGGCGCGCCGCCTCCGACTCCTCCCAGCGCCGCCGGGTGCGGTGCAGCTCGGCGGTGACCCGCTTCAGGTAATCGGTGAGCTTCTGCTCGTTCGTCATGACCGCTCCGGTTTCGTGGTGCCTGCGGCGGGGTTCGGCGCCGCGGACCCGGCTCCGGCTGCCGCTCCGACTCGGGCCGTCCCACGCCGGCCGGAGCGGGCCGCCGCGCGCAGCAGGAGGCCGAGCGCGCCGACCCGCGGGCCCCGGACTCCGTGCATGCGCAGCAGCGAAACCATCGCCCACAGCCGGGTGTGCGCAACGTGGTCCGGCGAGCCGTGGACATCGTCGTGTTCGAGCAGGTCCAGGTGCCGGGCGTGGGCCCGGAGCCATGCCGGGTCGGCGGACGGGATGATCTCGTCGCGGGTGCTCGCGGCGTAGGCGATCGGGATGTCGAGCCGGGAGATCCGGTCCGCGTCCAGGCCCCAGGACGCCAGGGCGTCCGGCAGCTCGGCGACCGGCACCCCGACATGGTGGGCCAGCGTCTCCAGGGTGAGCCGCGGCACCCGGCTGAGCCACGCGTGGTCGGTGAAGAACGACCAGAGCGGCGCGCCGGCGGTCACCACGCCGCGGATCCGCGGGTCGTCGGCGGCAGCGCGCAGCGCCAGGTGGCCGCTGAAACTCAGGGCCATGGCATAGGTCTGCTCGGTCCGGGCGACCGGCCCGAGGGTGTCGAGCAGCGCCGGCAGCAGACGCCAGCTCTCCGCGGTGTAGGGCAGGGTGTTCTCGCCGACGCCGGGGAGTTCCAGGACCACGGCGGCGAAGCCGAACCGGCGCACCGCGGCCAGGGCCGGGGCCCACTGCTCCTTGGAACTGACGATGCCGCCGCAGGTGACGATCAGCGGCCGGGGCCGGGACGCCGACAGGCCGGTGGCCCAGCAGGCGACGTCGCCGTCGGGGGCCTTGACCGTCACCCGTTCCAGACCGTATTCCGGGGCCCAGCGCGCGAAGGTCTCGACGGCCAGGTCGTGCGCGCGCCGCCGGGCCGGGCCGTCGACGAAGGGGAAGCGGGCCATGGTGTAATGCCGCACCGCTTCGAGCAGCCGTCCGCGCTCGCGCAGCACGTCCCCGGCCTCGGACCAGCGGACCGCCCAAGACGTGGGCGAACCCTCGGCGTCGTCGGCGATCCCGGCGAGGATCCCGGTCAGGCCGCTGATCTTCTGCGCGCGGGCGTGCAGCACAGCGAAGTCTTTGAGTTCGGCAATGTCGTTCACGCTCGGGCCTCCGCGGCTCCGGCCACGGGATCGGCGGAACCGGATTCCGACACGGCCTGCAAGTCGGTGGCTTCAGCGGCGTCGGCCGGGGCTTCAGCGACGAGATCGGGGAGACCGGACTCCAGAGCGTCCCGCAGATCGGTCAACACGTCGGCGGCCTCCGCGCCGTCGATGACGCGGTGATCGAAGGCCAGGCTCAGCCGCAGGACCGGGGCCACCGCGAGGACCCCGGCGCGGACCACCGGGCGCTCGGCGATGCGGCCGACGCCGAGGGTGACGGCGGTGCCGCCGTAGGAGTGGAAGCCGTCCACGGCGGTGTGGCCGAGCGAGGTCACCGAGAACGTGCCGAGCCGGGCCCGCCGCCGGGCCAGCGGCCGGACCCCGGCGGTGAAGGCGAGCGGTCCCAGCCAGGCCGGCAGGCGGGCCAGCACGAAGGCCCCCTTGAACTCGGACATCGCGGCCGGGACGCCGTCGCGGAACCGGTCCACGTCACGCTGGATCGCGGCCAGGTCGGCGCGGTCCACGTCGCGCAGCAGTCCGGAGAGAACGACGCGCTGCCCGCCGACCCGCTTGTCCAGCGCCAGCTTGGCGTCGGCGCCGGTGAACCGGACCACCCGGGGACGGAGCCGGCCACCGATCGCCGCGTTGGCGTCGGGGTGGGCCGCCAGCACCCGGCCGGCGGCGGACAGGACGTACGTCACCCAGGAGTAGCGGGTCCCCGCGGCCAGGGCGGCCGCACGGCGTTCGGCCAGCACGGTCATGTCCACGTCGGTATCGAGGAACACCGGGAAGCCGCCGCGGGCGTATCGCAAGAAGTTGTGAGTCGGGCGGCGGGCGGCGGGCAGCGCCGCGGCGCGCGGGGCCCGGCCGGCCTGCTCGGCCTGGCTTAGCCCGGCAGCCCCAGAACGACGCCCCGCCATCACGCCACCGCCAACTCGAACAGCGCGCCCAGACTCCCGGCCTCCAGCACGTCCGCCAGCGGTAGCGCCCGGCCGGTCCGCTGCTCCAGCACCGCCGCCAGGCGCAGCAGGTGCAGCGAGTCCCAGTCGGGGACCAGGTCGAACGCGACGTCCAGGTGCTCAGCGGCGACCGGCAGGCCGACCTCGTCGTGGACCAGGGCGACAAAGCCCTCGATGTCGATCATGCATGGACCCCTTCGGGGAAGACGGCGGTCAGGGTCAGGTGCTTGGGTGTGTCGGGGATTTGTTCCAGGCCGTGGCGGAAATGCAGCACGTCGCCGTCGTCGCGGACCATGGCGAAGCCGACCGTGGGGTAGAACATCCGCACCTTGCCGTTCTTCGGCGTCTGCCGGAACGCGGCGTGCACGGCCTGCACCCCGGTGGCGCGGGCGTGCCGCAGCAGTGCCGCCAGGCAGCTGTGTTCGATGCTGCGGGCGAACACCCGGCAGCTCAGCAGCATGTTCTCGATCAGGCCGACCTCGCCGTCGCGCCGGTAGACCAGCAGTCCGACCAGGCCGGCGTCACCGAACCGGTCGCTGGCGCGGATCGTCAGCACGAGGTGGTCCGGGTCGGCGGCCAGGGTCCGGACGTCCTGCTCCTGGAACCGGACCGTGGTGAGGTTGAACTGGTTGGTCCGCTGCGTGAGTTGCGCGACGCGCGGGATCTGCTCCGGCGTAACCGGGGCCAGCCGCACCTCGGTCCGCAGTTCGCGCAGATAGTCCTCGATGCCGGAGAACGAGGCCAGGAAGTCCTGGCGCTCCAGGTCCTCGCGATACAGGGCGCCGCGCGAGACGTCCTCGGCGGTGACGTGCGCGGCGTCGAACCAGCCGTCGCGCAGCAGGGCCGAGGGGTGCAGCGCGGGGTCTGGCCCGAGCCGGATCACCTCGACCTCCGGGAGCTCCCGGGCCACGAGGGCGCACTCGTAGGCGCTGTCGTCGGCGAAGACGAACGCGTCCAGGCCCAGGTTCAGCACCTCGGCCAGCTCCTTGATGCTCTCGTGCTTGGGCCGCCAGTCGGCGATCACCCGCACGAAGTCCTGCTCGGCGAGTTGCATCCCGGTGTGCTCGCGCAACACGGCCCGCACCGGTTCGATGTCGTTCTTGCTGACCACGGCCAGCAGCACGCCCTGGGAGCCGAGCTGCTTGACCACCCGCTGGAACGCGGCGAACGCCTCACCGCGTCGGCCGGTCCCGAGCTCGATACCCTCCGGGCCGTCGTCGCCGAGGATCCCGCCCCACAGCGTGCCGTCCAGGTCCAGCACCAGACACTTGCGGACCCGGCCGGTCAGCCGCCGGACCACGTGGCCCAGATCGCGGGCGCAGGCGGCCAGGAGCTGGTCGGACAGGTGTGCCTTGGCGTATGCGGACATCCGCGGCTCGGTAACCGGAACACCCTCGGCCAGCATCGGCGCCAGGTCCAGGACGGTGAGCCGGGGTCGGGTCCGGGCCAGGTCCAACAGCGCGGCCCCGGCCGCGTGCCAGGCCGCGGCCAGCCGGGTGCGGTCGTCGACGGCGACCAGCTGCGCGGTGGCCTCGCGGGTCAGCGGCAGGGTGCCCACGGCCAGCGCCGAACCGCCGGCCCGGTCGAACTCCGCGGCCAGCCGCCCGATCAGGTCCACCTTGGCGAGCAGGATCTGCTCGGCGTGCTCAACCCGCCAGGGGCTGGGAAGCTCGTCCAGCACCACGCGCGGGTCCAGCAGGCAGACCACCAGGTCGCGGTGCTCGGCGTACAGGGGTCCGGCCGGGTCGCCGAGGTCGAACACGTAGGAGTCGAAGTCGGCGAGGTGCGGGCGCAGCAGCAGGCCGTGCCGCGCCAGTTCGGCGGTCAGCGCCGGGACCAGGGCGGCCAGGGTGCCGTGCCCGGTGACCGCGACGTCGGCCACCTGCTGGTCCGGGTGGTGCCGCAGCACCTCGGCCGGGTCGAGCCGGGCCAGCAGGTGGCCGTGGCGCAGCAGCGTCTCGGGGTCGTCCTCGCGCAGCACGGCACGCACGCTCGGGTACTCGGCGGCCAGCCGGCCCGCGCGGTGCCACTCGGTCAGTTCGTCAATGCCCTGCGAATCAGAGCCCATCACCGATCGCCCTCCCGCTCCAGGACGAAGGCCGCCTCGATCCACTTGCTGGACTCCACCGCCACGCCGACCGCGCGCTGCCCGGGTTCCAGGCCCGGCAGCGCCAGTTCGAGTTGGAAGAACGCCAGCGCGTTGGCGGTGTTGCCGGTGTCGCCGACGCAGTCCACGCGCCGCGCGCCCGGCAGGTCCAGGTGTGCCACGATCCGGTCGGTCATCCGCACCGACAGCTGGGGCGGCATCAGCACGTCCACGTCCGTGTCCTTCCAGCCGACGGCGTCGAGCGCGTCGCCCAGCGCCTCGGCGGCCAGGGCTGGCACGTTCTCCTCGATCGCCTTGAAGTCCTCGTGGATGGCCCGGTGGTCAGAGCGCCGGTCGCCGAGGCCGAACCACTCCACGGTCTGGCCCGGCGGCCGGCCCAGCCCCACGAAGCGGGTGTGGACGTGGCGCAGGACTGGGGCGGTCCGGGCGGCGGACGCGTCCCGCAGGGCCGGGCCGTCCTCGGCGCTCAGGACCAGCGCCCCGGCGCCGTCGCCGAACAGCACGGTGTTGACCAGCTCGCCGGGCTCCAGCGCGGCGAAGTCCGCCTCCAGGTCCACGTGCTTGGCGCAGACGTCCCCGCCGAGCACCAGCACGGTCCGGGCCCGGCCAGCCTGGATCGCCTGGTGCGCCAGGTCCAGCGCCTGCACCGCGCCGGTGCAGCCGGACTGGAGCTGGTAGGTGCGCACCCCGTTGATCCCGAGCCGGTCGGCGACCAGGTTGACGCTGGTCGGCAGCAGCGAGTCCGGCATCGAGGTGGCGAGCAGGACCAGATCCACCTCGTCGGGCCCGACGCCGACGCCGGCCAGCGCGCGCCGGCCGGCGTCCTCGGCCAGGTCGGCCAGGCCGGCCCGGATCTGTCCGGTCTCCAGGTCCACGGCGAGGTGCCGGGTGCGGGTCCCAATGAACTCGTTGACCCACTGTTCGAAGACCCGGCCGGTTCCGAAGAACCGGCCGAGTGCGGCGTTGTCGATCGGCGGTCCGGGCAGCGCTGTGGCGACGGACACGACGCGGGCGGTCGGCATGGGCGAAGCGGGCATGTCGGTCCTCTCTCCGGAGGGCTCGGCACCGGACGCCCGCTCGGGCGCCGCTGGAGTCAATGGCCTCCACCGTGGACCGCCGGGGCAAAGCCCGGCTAAAGCGCCACTTCGCACCCTCGGTTCCCGGCCGATGCGGAAGTGGACGCGGCGGACGTCGACGCCGCGGCCGGGGTACGAGGGTGCTGATGCGGAAGCGACTGCGGACGCTGCGATGGGTCCACGGCCGGCCACCGGCGTGCCGCGTGCGCCGACCGCGCCATCGGCCGCAGCACGTGGTCTTCGGCGCCCAGGATGGCCTGGTGCATTCCCTGGAACCTTCGGCGTTGACGCAGACCACGGCGTACGCCACTTCGTCGAGCGTCGCGCGCTCGGCTACGCCAGCTCCGTCACCGGCCGCTCCCTGCGGCCGCGCTGGACTACCGGCGGTGCTTGGGGGTGGCCCCGCCAGTGACACCGGCGGTGCCGACGACATCGGTGGAGGTGCTGTTGGCCCGCTACCGGGACTACCTGAGCGTCGAGCGGGGCCTGGCGACCACGACCGTCGAGCTGATCGTGCACCTGTTTCGCCCGTTCCTGCTTGGCCTGGCGGGGACCGGGGGCCGACTTGACCTGGGCGGGCTGGACGCGTGTGAGGTGACCGCGTTCGTGCTGGAGCGATCCCGCCGGCGACCGGGTTCAGCGGGGCGGATGGTGACCGCGCTGCGGTCCCTGCTCAGTTTCCTCCATATCGGCGGCATGATCGGCAAGCCACTGTCCACGGCGGTGCCGGCGGTGCCCAGCTGGACGCAGACCATGCCTGCCCAAAAGGCTGCCGGACGAGCAGGTCACGGCGCTGCTGGCCTGCTGTGATCGAGGTTCGGCGATCGAGTGCCGGGACGCGGACTGCGCCAGGCCGATCAGGCCGCTCACAGCGAAGAGGCCGTCAAGGCCCTGTCCGGCTTCCTGGCCTACCCCGTTGAGGCCCTGCTCCACAGTGAGCCCTGGGCCGACGAGGAGCCACTCCTGCGCCCTTACGCGCGGTGAGTGCCACACCACCCGAACCTGCGGACAGCACGCCGGGACAACCCCCGGTGGACGGTCCGCCACACACGTCCCGGGACGGACCGAACGCACCTTCCGGAACGTGAAACGTCGTGGTCGGTCACCCAGTCGTCGAGTCATCGAGTCGCCGGGGGCACGGCCGGAGGCACGCCGAGGGCGGCGGCGGCAAGAAACCAGCCACATCCCCACGACTACTTCACTTGGTTCACACCCGCGGAACTGCCGCGCCTCACCCCGGGGCGCACGCAAGGGGGAAAAGAGCAGCTATACACGCTATCGGCCCCCCATTCAGCCACCCAACCGGATGCCACGCTTTGCAAGACGAAACACCGGCGATCACATCAATTACCCGCACTTTAATTCCCGAAGGTCAATTCTTGACCCAACGATCCATACGCGAGAGAAATGGAATGTCTCATTCCGCACCAGTGGCACCTTAGGCCGCGTTGCTCCTTGAACATTGACCTTCCATGATGGATGAAACTGTTTGGCGGCCGCCGCCGGGTCAACGACGATCACGACGTGGCGGTTCCCTTGCCGTGTTTCCGGAGAGGGGAACGCTCTTGCCTGCCCCCCACTTACCTGATCCAAAAGCCCCGTGGCTCCGACGCTTCCGGCCGCGTCCAAAGGCCAGGTTTCGCCTCGTCTGTTTCCCGCACGCGGGCGGTTCAGCCACCTACTACAGCACCCTGGCCCAGTCCCCCGCACTCGCGCCGACTGCGGAAGTGCCGGCGCTGCAGTACCCCGGAAGGCAGCACCGGCGCAGGGAACAGCTCATGGACAGCATTCCCGAGCCGGCCGACCGGATCACCGCGTCACTGACCTCGCACCATGACCACCCACCCACCCTCTTCGGACACAGCATGGGCGCCGTTCTCGCCTTCGCAGTGGCGCGGCGGCGGCAGGAGCGTTCGGAGAACCAGCCGAACCGGCTCTTCGTATCAGGACGCCGCGCGCCGTCCCGCTTCTACCGGGGTACCGTCCATCTGCTCGGCGACGCCGAGCCGGCCGACGAACTGCGCCGGGTCGGTAGCACCGACCCACGCTTCCTGGACGACGAGGAACCGCTTGCGGACGTGCTGCCGGTCGCCCGCAACGACTACCAGGCGACCGAGGAGTACCGGTGGGATCCACCGGCGCCGCTGAGCTGCCCGGTCACCGCCCTGGTGGGCGACCCAGGGGAGCGCGAACCCGTGAGGGGGGCCCAGTGAGGTACGAAATCCTGGGCCCGCCCCGTATCACCGACGGAAAAACGCACTCCACCATCAACGCACGCAAAGTGGAGATAGTCCTCTCCGTCCTCCTCATCCGCGCCGGCCATGTGGTCTCCCTGGAGCAGCTGATGCAGGAGGTCTGGGGAGAGGATCTGCCGCGGCGAGCCACCGCGGGACTGCATGTGTACATCTCCCAGCTGCGCAAGTTCCTCAAGGCTTCGAGCACCGCCAGCAGCCGCGTCGAGACGCGTGCGCCGGGGTATGTGCTGCACAAGGGCGATGACGAGATCGACGCCGAACTGTTCCCACGGCTGGTCGGCACGGGACGGGCGTTCCTCAGACAGAAGCAGCACGACATGGCCGTCCCCTGCCTTGAGAAGGCGCTCGCGCTGTGGCGCGGTCCGGCACTCGGACACAGCGGCGGCGGGCCGGCCGCCAACGGGCCGATCATCGACGGGTTCTCGACCTGGCTCGCGGAATGCCGTCTGGAGTGCCAGGAGATGCTGGCCGAGTGTCAGCTGCATCTCGGGCACCACCGGGAGGCCGTGGGGATGCTGTACGCACTCATCGCCGAGAACCCGATGCGTGAGGCGTTCTATCGCCAGCTCATGCTGGCGCTCTACCGTTCCGAGCGGCGGGCGGACGCGCTGAAGGTCTATCAGTCGGTGCGACAGACCCTCAACGACGAAATGGGCCTGGAGCCGGGACGCCCGCTCCAGGCGCTGCAGCGAGCCATACTCGCCGGAGACAAGAGCCTGTTGGTCACGCCGCCGGTCGCGTCCGGCCGCTGACCTGAATTCCGCACATCACGCGCCATTCGGTGTGCGGCGCTCCGGCGTGTCCGCATCGTCACAGGTGCGGCGCTCACAGGTGCAGGGCACGAACGGTAGAGAACCATGATCTCCATACGGGCCAGGTGGGCACCCTGACACACCTGCGGTCCCACCGCGCCGAACGCCATGTGGGCGTTCGGCCCGTGGGTGATGTCGAACCGGTACGGGTCGGGGAAGGCGCTCTCGTCGCGGTTGCCCGAGCAGTGGAGCAGGAAGATCCGGTCGCCACGGCCTCATGGAGGCGGCGGGCGATGCCCTGCCCGCGCCACGGTCCGCGTACGGCAAGTTCCATGAGGCCGAAGGTGCGGTGTCCGTTCTCGCGCCGCATGTCCTCGGACACGGGTTCAGCGAGTTGGTCCCACCATCCTGTGTTGGCGCTGAGCGGATAGCCGTACGCCATACCGACCGGCTCTCTGTCCTCGGTGCGAGCGAGGGCCGCGCGGAAGGTGGCCTTGCGGGTCTGCGAGCGAAAGCGCCGGAAGGTCGCGTTCACGTCATGCTCGGTCTCGTTATACGGCGCTTCCGCGAACGCCTCGGCGTAGATGAGGCGGAACGCATCCTCGGCCTGCACGGCGACGCGCCCGCCCATCTGCTCTGTGGTGATGGCCTGTTGCTGTGTCACGTGGTGCTCCCTGGGACGGTTTCGCGGATGGGGTCGCCGCACTCGCGGGCCGCGGTACTGTCGACCGCAGTCGCAGCCCGCTGGAACTCCCCGACCTTGCCAAGGAGACGCGGCGAGGAGATGCCTCCCCAGCCGTCGAGTACACCGCTCATCTGCGCGCATGCCTCGTCGACCTCACCGGCATCCCGGAGGACGCCCGCGAGCCTGACGCGGTACGAGGCGCTGTTGCGGGCAAGGTTGCCGCCGATGCCGTGCACGGCATCGCGCGCAGGAAGGGCACGGCGCACTTGGGCTGTTCGGCTCGCACGTACATGTCGGCCGTAGCGTGTCGACCTCGAACGGGCCGACGAACCTCGCCCAGTTGGGAGCCTCGCTGTCCGTATCCGCCCGCACCTGGTGGCCGGCCGCGCGGCTCAGGGCGCGGCGTGCGCCGGACAAGTCCCCGGCATGGGTGGCGACGTTGGCGTCTCGTAGCGCGATGACCAGGTGCACCGTGAGAAGGTGATGCGGCGGAAGGCGGAAACCGCGCCGGATCGGGTCATCGACGACCTCAAGACCGTTGATGGAATCATCGCGCCTCACACTGGCTCCCGTTCCAAGTTGTACGGGTTCGAGGCCACTGGCACGCTGCCGAAGTTCCATGCAGACTGGAAAGGGTTGTCCGGGGCCGGCGTCTTCTGCGAGGGCTTCCTCCCGACTGAGGTTCCCCCGTCGTTCGGGAGATGCTGATCAGCTGGTCAGAGTAGGTTGACGGAGTTTCAGGTTCGCTCGTTCGGCCGTTGCCTGCTCGGCGTAGTGCTTCTCCTCGAATTCGACCGGGCTGAGGAAGCCGAGCCGTTCCTGGATGCGGCGGGAGTTATAGAAGCCGTCGATGTACTCGAAGAGCGCGAGGTTCGCCTCGGCACGTGTGGCGAAGACGCGGCCGCGCACGCCCTCGGTCTTGATCAGTATCCACAGGGTCTCCGCGAGCGCGTTGTCGTAGCTGTCCCCGACGGAGCCCATGGACGCGTCAACTCCGGCTCGCAGCAGACGAGTGGTGAGCTTGATGGACGTGTACTGACAGCCGTGGTCGGCATGATGGACCAGCTTGCCCGGCTCGACCTCGCGGCCGGCGAGCGCGTACTCCAGTGTGGTCAGGACCAGGTCGGAGTCCGCTCGGGCGGAGGTCTCCCAGGCCACCACCCGGCGGGAGAAAGCGTCGCGGATCGCCGAGAGCCACAACGGGCCCTCGCCGGTGGAGATCATGGTGAGGTCGGTGACCCACAACCGGTTCGGCACCGGTGCGGTGAAGTCCCGGTTGACCAGGTCCGGGGCGAGCGTGGCCTTCGGATCCCGGCGCGTGAAGCCCTTGCGGCGAGGGCTGACGCCCGCGAGGCCAGCCTCACGCATCAGGCGCTCGACCCGCTTGCGGCCCCACGCGTGTGCCCTCGCGTTTCAGCACCGCATGCACGCGTGCCGTAGATCCCGCCGGACTCCGTGTGGATCTCCCTGGTCCGCCCGGTCAGCTCGACGTCGCGACGCCGCCGCTCGCACAGCTGTTTCTCGGCACGGCGCCAGCGGTAGTAGGTGGCGGAGGGGATGCGCAGCTCCCGTAGGACGCACTCGACTCCCAGGCGCGGACGCTCGCCGATGAGAGCCGTCACCCGGGCCGGGTCGGGTCGAGTTGCGCCGCGAAAAAGCCGAGGCCGTCCGCAGCTGAAGTTGCCCCGGTGTGTTGGACAACCTTCCACTTTGGGACAGTGGGTCCCGCAAAGGAGGAGTTGATCGTGCCAAGGACGCGTCCGGCCTACCCGCCGGAGTTCCGTCGCCAGATAGTCGAGATGGTCAGGGCTGGCCGTTCGCCGGAGGAACTGGCGAAGGAGTTCGAGCCTTCCGCCCAGACCATCCGCACCTGGGCCAGCCAGGACCGTGTGGACGCTGGGGAACGCCCGGGGCTGACCAGCGACGAGAAGGAGGAACTCGCCCAACTGCGCTGTGAGGTCAAGCAGTTGCGCGAGGAGAAAGAGATCCTCCGTAAAGCCACGGTTTTCTTCGTCCGGGAGACCAGCCGGTGATCTGCTACCGGCTGATCGACGAGAACAGGGCACACCACGACGTCTCCCTCATGGCCCGGCTGCTGGGTGTGTCACGGCAGGGCTACTACGCCCGGAAGGACCGCTCAAGAAGATCAACCCGATCGTGCGGGGCTGGTCGGCCTACTACCGGACGGTGGTGTCCAGCGAGGTCTTCACCGCACTGGGACAACCACGTGTGGAAGCTCACTTACAAATGGGCCAAGCGCAGCCACCCGAACAAGCCGATGCACTGGATCTCCGACAAGTACTTCGGCCGGTTCAATAAGTCGAGGAAGGACCGGTGGGTGTTCGGCGACCGCGACAGCGGCGCCTACCTGCTCAAGTTCTCCTGGACGAAGATCGTCCGACACCAGTTGGTCAAGGGCAGGGCATCTCCGGACGACCCGGCGCTTGAGTCGTACTGGGCCGAGCGGCGTCGCAAAGGACCGCCTCCGCCGGTCGACGGCATGACCGTGCGCCTGCGCCGAGCACAGCAAGGTCGTTGCCCGATCTGCGGAGGACTCCTTCTGCACACCGATCACCCGCCGCGAAGTCCCCGGGAATAGGAAGCGCGGCGGGCCGTCATCAGGAAGGCGATCTCCAAACAGTACGTCGCGCTCCTGGGCGGTGGCTCATCGGATGATCAACGGCTCCGTCTCCTTCACACCCTTTGTCAACGGCGGATTGGAGCCGCCGGGCTGACGAATCCTGTACCTTCTCCTGGCCGCGAGCCCTTGGGACTTGCTTGAGCCGTGTGCGGTGAACAGCTGCTTGCACGGTTCTGAGGGGGCGTGCGACACGAAGTCGCACGAAGCGAGTGAATTGCACTGAAAGGAGGATCAGAGGTGTTGATGGTGTAATTCCGGGCCAGTGTCCACAGGC
>NZ_JBHJUV010000067.1:0-47304 GCF_042268025.1 Streptomyces sp. NPDC056161 | reverse complement strand
GCCGCCGATCCGCAGGGCGGCGGCACGGGCGGCGGTGACAGCGCCACGGGCGGCGGCACCGTGCTCGCGAAGACCTCCGAGATCCCGGAGGGCGGCGGCAAGATCTTCAAGGACCGGGGCGTGGTGGTCACGCAGCCGACGGCGGGGCGGTTCAAGGCGTTCTCGTCGCAGTGCACCCACCAGGGGTGCGCGGTGGGCAGCGTCTCCGCCGGCGCGATCGTCTGCCCGTGTCACGGCAGTGAGTTCTCCGTCACGGACGGCGCGGTGCGGCGCGGCCCCGCCACCCAGCCGCTGCCGGCCCAGGACATCACCGTGTCCGGGGACGAGATCACGCTCGCGTGAGGCTCAGCCGCCACGGCGCGGCCCTCTGAGGCAGCCGAGCACCTCGTCGGTGGTCACGACCGTGGCGACCAGCGCGAGGGTGTTGCGGATCATCGCGGGGGTGTAGTCGGCGGGCACCCCCGCGATCGCGTCGGCGGGCACGACGGCGGTGTAGCCGCGGTTCACCGCGTCGAACACCGCGTTGGGGATCGCGACGTTCGCCGAGACACCGGTGACGACCAGGGTGCGGCACCCCAGGTTGCGCAGCAGCGCGTCCACGTCGGTGCCCTGGACGGGCGAGAGGCCGTGCAGCCGTCGTACGACGATGTCCTGCTCGGCCACCTCGATCGGGGGCGCGACACGCACCGCGGTGGTACCGGACAGCTGCTGGACGGGGAGCCGTTCGGCCGCGCGGAACAGCCGGGCGTTGCGGCTGGCTCCCCGTCCGTCCGGGCGGCGTTCGGCGACGGCGTGGATCACCTGGACACCGCTGTCGTGCGCGGCGGCGACCAGCCGGGCGACGTTGCCGAGGGCACCCGACGAACGGGCCTGCGCGGCGAGTTCGGGCAGCGCGCTGCCGGGTCCCACGACGCCCTGCTGGCACTCCACGGTGAGCAGCACGGTGACCGTGGGATCGAGGAGTTCACGGAGCCGGTCGTGCGACGGCACGACGCCCCCTTTCGCTCGGGTGCGGGGCGGGCGAGACTAACCAGCATTGCCCGAGAGGGGAAGAAGGGGGCCGTATGACTGTCGCGCAGCGCCGGGGCCGGAGAATCATGATGACGCCCGGTGAACTGGACGGGTTCCTCGCCGGCCAGCGCACCTGCCGGGTCGCCACCGTCTCCGCGGACGGCGCACCGCATGTGAGCGTGCTCTGGTTCGCCTGGGACGGCACCTCGTTGTGGCTGTACTCGGTGGTGCGCAGCAAACGGTGGTCCGATCTGCGCCGCGATCCGCGGGTGGCGGTCGTGGTGGACGCGGGCGAGGAGTACGGGCAGCTGCGCGGCGTCGAGCTGTCCGGCACCGTGGAGTTCGTCGGCGAGGCCCCGCGCACCGGCGAGCTGTGCGCCGAACTCGACACCCCGGAAATCCTGTTCGCCCGCAAGAACTTCGGCCTCGACGAGATGCCGTACGACGGCCGGCACGCGTGGATGCGGCTGACCCCGCGGAAGATCGTCTCCTGGGACTTCCGCAAGATGGGCTCGGCGTAGGACCGGGCGGGGCGCCGGGCGCGTCATTCAGGTGCGGAAACCCGGTGCGGACAGCGGGTGCGTGGAATCGGGTGCGGTTCCCCGTGGGCCCTGAGGGGTTCAGCGTGCCGTCCGAGGGTTCACCGCACCGTCTCCGCCGCCGTGCGCAGCGCCTCCACCGCCGCCCGGATCGACGGCCGACGGTCGGCGTCGGCCCGCCAGACGACGTACACATGACGGCGTACGCGCTGCTTGAGCGGGATGGTGACGACCCCGGGCGGTACCGGGTGGCGGCCCAGGCGCGGCACGACGCACACGCCCAACCCGGCGGAAACCAGGCTCAGTTGGGTGTGCGTCTCGGCCGCACGGTGACCGAGGATCGGTTCGACACCGCGCGAGCGCAGCGTGAACATCAGCCACTCGTGGCAGAACTCGCCCGTGCCCCAGGTGATCCACTCGTCACCGGCGAACTCCCCGAGGTCCACCTCCGTGCGCCCCGCGTGCCGGTGTTCCGCGTGGACCGCGACATCGGCGGGGTCGTCCAGCAGGGGCGCCTTCACCAGCCCGTCCGGTAGCGGCATCGGCTTGTTGTACCAGTCGAGGACGACGGCCAGGTCGAGGTCGCCCCGCACCACCCCGGCGACGCCGCCCTCCGGTTCCAGCTCGCACGAGCGGATCCGCAGCGATGGGTGCCGGGCGCGCAGGGCCGCGAAGGCGGTGGGAAACAGACCGCGGGCGGCGGTCGGAAAGGCGGACAGCCGGAGTTCGCCGACCACCTGCCCGCGGTGCGCCTCCAGGTCGGACTGGGCCAGCTCCACCTGGGAGAGGATGCGTGCCGCGTGCTCGGTGAGCAGCCGCCCCGCGTCGGTGAGGCGCACGCCCCGCCCGTTCTTGGCGAGGAGTTGCTGCCCGACCTCCCGTTCCAGCTTGCCGAGTTGCTGGGAGACGGCGGACGTGGTGACGTGCAGCGCCTCGGCCGCCCCGCTGACCGAGCCGTGCCGGGCGAGGGCGTCGAGGGTGCGCAGGCGCTCCAGGTTCAACATGTAAGCAAGACTAAGAGGTATCTGGTGAGAAATCTCGATTGTGCTACGAGGTCGGGTACCGCATCGTTGCGTCCATGACCGCCGTCACCACCCAGCGCGCCGAGGCCCGGCCCGCCTCCGCCGCCCGTGCCCGCCTCGACTGGCGCCTCCGGTTCGGCGCCCTGTCACTGATCTGGGGCTTCAGCTTCCTGTTGATCAAGGTGGGCACGGACGGGTACGCGCCTTTCCAGGTCACGCTGGGCCGGCTGGTGTTCGGTACGGCGGTGCTCGTGGCGGCGATGGCGGTGAAGCGGGAGGGGCTGCCGCGCGGAGCGCGCGTCTGGGCGCATCTGACCGTCTCCGCGTTCCTGCTGAACGCCCTGCCCTTCTCCCTGTTCGCCTACGCGGAGCTGACCATTCCGTCCACCCTGGCGGGCATCTGCAACGCCACCTCGCCCCTGTGGGGCATGGCCCTGTCGCTGGTCGCGCTCTCCGAGGACCGCCCGACGCGGCTGCGGGTCGCGGGGCTCGGCCTCGGTTTCCTCGGCGTGCTGACGGTCCTCGGTGCCTGGCAGGGCTTCCACGGGCTCGACGCGACGGGCACGGCGCTGGCCCTGCTGGCCTCGCTCAGCTATCCCGTCGGCTGGATCCACGTCCGTCGCACGCTGGCCGGGACGGGCCACTCGCACCTGTCGATGACGGGCGCGCAGTTGTCCCTGGCCACCGTGCAACTGGCCGTCGTCACACCCCTGTTCACGTCCTTGCCCGGCCGCTTCCCGGTGGTCCCGCTGCTCGCCGTCGCCGCCCTGGGCGCGCTCGGCACGGGCCTGGCCGTCCTCCTCCAGTACGGCCTGGTCGCCGAGGTCGGCCCCACGACGGCCCAGATGGTCACCTACTTCATCCCGGTCATCGCGACCGCCGCGGGCGTGGCGGTCCTGGGCGAGTCGTTGAGCTGGACGACACCGGTGGGGGCGGTGATCGTACTGGCGGGCGCGGCCCTCACCCAGGCACGCCCGGGATCCCGCACCGTCCCTGATCCTTGAGCGCGCCCCTGATGGGCCTCGGGCCCGCCGCTTCCCGGGCCGTCCGGACGCGGCTTTCGGAGCGCTAGACGTAACTCCGGGAGGGCGCCGGTGCCAGGGCCGCCGCGACGGCGTCCGCCAGGGGGACGGTCTCCTCCGCGGTGAGGGTGGAGACGGTGATGCGGATGGCCGGCGGCGCGGCGAGGCGGAAGGGGGCGCCGGGAGCGACGGCCCAGCCCGCGTGCAGCAGCCGGGCGACCGCGCCGGTCTCGTCGGGGACGGGGATCCAGACGTTCATGCCGCTGCGCCCGTGGGCACGGATGCCGCGTTCCGCGAGGGCGCCGATCAGCGGGTCCCGGCGGGCCCGGTAGGCCGCCGCCACCGCGGGTCCGTCCACCGCGCCGTCCGTCCACAGCCGGACCACGGCCCGCTGCAACAGGCGGCTGACCCAGCCGGGCCCCAGCCGCTGCCTGCCCACCACCCGGTCGACGGTGACCGGGTCACCGGTGAGGACGGCGAGCCGCAGGTCCGGGCCGTACGCCTTGGCCACCGAGCGGACGAAGGCCCAGTGGTGGGTGCCGCCGGCGAGGGGGTGCGGCGGCAGATCGACGATGCCGTGGCCGTGGTCGTCCTCGATCAGCAGCGTCCGGGGGTGCGCGCGCAGCACGGAGCGCAGGGCACGCGCGCGTGCGGCGCTCACCGCGGCGCCGGTGGGGTTCTGCGCGCGGTCCGTGACGATCAGCGCACGCGCGCCGGACTCCAGGGCGTTGCGCAGGTCACCGACGAGCGGCCCGTCGTCGTCGACGCCCACGGGGACCGTGCGCAGGCCGAGCGCGGGCATCAGGTCCAGGGTCCGGCCCCAGCCGGGATCCTCCACGGCGACCGCGTCACCGGGTCTGAGGTGGGCGGCGAGGACCCGTTCGACGGCGTCCAGCGAACCGGACGCCACGGCGAGCGGGCCGTCGGGCACCCCGTCGGCGTCGAGTTCGCCGCGTGCGATCCGGGCCAGGGCGGGCTCCACCGGCTCGGCGCCGTACAGGACGGGATCCCCGTCCCCGGCCTCCGCCACCGCCGCCAGGGCGGGCGCGAGCGGCGGCAGCAGCGCGGGGTCGGGATTGCCGCTGGACAGGTCGCGCACTCCGGGCCCCACGGTGACGTGCAGTTGCTCACGCCCGGTCGTGGCCGGCTTGGGCCGGATCCGGCTGCCCCGGCGCCCGGCGGTCTCGATGACGCCGCGCTCGCGCAGGGTGCGGTAGGCGGCGGCCACCGTGTTCGGATTGACGCCCAGACGGACCGCCAACTCCCGCATGGGCGGCAGCAGTTGCCCCGGCTCCAGGCGGCCGTCCCCCACCGCGCGCTCGACGCTCGTCGCGATCTCCGCTGCGCCGCGGCCTTCGATCGGATATTCTCCTAGCACAAACAACATTATGCACTAGTGCAATGGAGACTGCTCATGCAGGGGCCCCAGCAGACACCGTCGCAACCCGCCGCCTACCCCTCGACCGAGCGCACCGTACCGACGCGTTCCGCGGACCGCGCGTCGTACGACCGCGACGTGGTGCACGCGATACTCGACGAGGGTTACGTCTGCCACCTCGGCTTCGTCCGTGACGGCGCGCCGGTGGTGCTGCCGACGCTGTACGCCAGGGTCGGTGAGCGGCTCTACGTCCACGGCTCCACCGGATCACGCCCGCTGCGGATGACCGGGCAGGCCGATCCCGGGCTTGAGGTCTGCCTGACGGTGACCCACGTGGACGGCCTGGTGCTGGCCCGGTCCGCCTTCCACCACTCGATCAACTACCGCTCCGTGGTGGTGCACGGCACCGCCCACGAGGTCACGGACCCCGAGGAGCGGCGCCTGGCCCTGGACGCGCTGGTCGACCACGTCGTCCCGGGCCGCGCCGCCGACTCCCGGCCCGCCAACAGGAAGGAACTGGCCGCCACCGCGGTGATCCGGCTCGACCTGGACGAGGTCTCCGCCAAGTTCCGCACCGGCGGCGCGAACGACGAGCCCGAGGACCTGGCCCTGCCGCACTGGGCGGGCGTCGTACCGCTGCGCAAGGGCTACGCCGCCCCGGTCCCCGACGCGGGCCTCGCCCCCGGCACGGAACTCCCCGGCTACCTCAAGGCCCTGTGATGCTGATCCACCCCTGGGACGCGCCGCACGACGACACCGAATGGCAGACCTGGCTGGCCACGCACGACTTCGGCCACCTGGCCGTCAACGGCCTGCCCGGCGAGCCGCCCGCCGTCCAGCCGCTGCACTTCGCCTACGACGCCGAGCGCGCCGAGGTCGTCACCCACCTCGCCCGCCCGAACCCCCTGTGGGCCGCGCTGGACGCCGATCCCCAGGTGCTGCTGAGCGTGGTCGACGACTATGTCTACGTCCCCGGCCCCTGGCAGGCCGCCCCGGGCACCGCGGCCGAGCACGGCGTCCCGACCAGCTTCTACGCAGCCGTCCAACTCCGCTGCACGGCCCATGTGGTGGACGATCCCGCCGAGAAGGCCGACCTCCTCAACCGCCAGCTCGCCCACTTCCAGCCCGCGGGCGGCTCGGCCCGTGCGACGCCGGCCGGGCCGCCGTACGGCAGGATGCTGCCCGGCATCCGCGGACTGCGGCTCGAAGTGACCGGCGTGCGGGCCAAGTTCAAGTACGCGGGCCAGAAACCCGAGGAGGTCCAGGAGCGGATCGCCTCGGGACTCGGGCAACGGCGCGGCCCGCGCGACGGGGCGGCACAGGAGCACCTGATGCGTCGGCGGAGCACCTGATGCGTCGGCGGAGCGGCTGAGCCCCGGCGGGAGACCGGCTTCCCGGGGGAGACCGTGCCGCCGCCGGCACCCGCGAACCCCGCGCGGGAAGCCGGCGAGGACGGGAGGACGGCGACTCGGCCTGGGCCGGAGAACGGGCGGGTGTCCGGGAGGGCCGCCGGGGACGTGGCGTGGAGGTGGTCCACACCCGGCCGCGGTCCGGGGCCCGGACACAGCCCCGGCGCACCGGGACGATCCGGCGGCCGGGACGGTCCCGCGGCCGGACCGACGCCCGGCACGGTCCACGGCTGACACGGACCGACGCCCGGCACGCCCTGCGCCCGGCACGGACCGACACCCGACACCCGACACCCGACACCCGACACCCGACACCCGACACCCGACACCCGACAGCGTCCGACGGCCGACAGCGTCCGACGGCCGGGGCAGGCCCGCGTCCGGGTGCACCCCGGCCCCGAGGCGTCCCGGCCGCTGGACACCACCCCGGCCCCGGAGCACGACGGCAAGAGGCTCAGGCCAACGCCGGTTCGCCCTCCGTGCGGCGGGCGCTCCGTGCCTCCGCCGCCGCGAGGCCGCCGACCGAGCCCAGCATCAGGAGGGTGCCCGCCACCGTGGCCGCCGTCAGGTGCTCGCCGAGCAGCGTGACCGCGAGGACCGCCGCGCTCACCGGCTCCAGCAGCATGATCACGGAGACGGTGGCCGACCGCACCACGGCGGCACCCGCGAAGTAGAGGGCGTACGCGAGCGCCGTGGGTATCGCCGCGATGTAGACCAGCAGCCACAGGACCCGCGTGGGATGCGCGGTGTGCGGGACCAGGCCGTCCGCCAGGGCGAACGGCAGCAGGCACAGACTGGTGACCGCGAACGCCCACACGGTCGTACCGGAGGTGTCCGCGCCGCCGTGGCGGCCCCACCAGCGGGTGAGCAGGGTCATGGCGGAGTAGCCCGCCGCCGAGGCCAGCGCGAACAGCACCCCCGAGGGGCGTACGGTCGCGCCGGTGCTGCCGATCGTGAGCACGGTCAGCCCGGCGAGCGCCCCGACGACGGCGGCGGCCCCGGCGCGGCCCAGCCGCTCCCCCAGCGCGAACCGGGCGCCGAGGGCGATGAGGACGGGCCCGGCGCCCAGCGTGACGACGGTCGCCACGGCGAGCCCGGTGGCGGCCACGGCCGCGAAGTACGCAGTCTGGAAGACGGCCAGGCCGAGGCCGGTCGCGACCGCTTTCACGGCCTTGCGGCCGAGCGGTTCGGCGGCGGCCGGACGACGGGCGCCGCGGCGCAGCAGCCGCCCGGCGAGCAGCAGCACGAGACCGACCGCGCAGCGCCAGAAGGACAGGGTGACGGCGCCCATGTCACTGGTCCGGTAGACCAGGGAGGCGGCGGCACCCGCGGTGCCCCAGGCGGCACCGGCGACGGTCAGGTAGAGCAGGCCACGCCCGACGGGCAGGCCGAAGGAAGGGTTCGACACGAATCTTCTCCGCAGAGGTGCAGAAGTACGGGAGGCGACCCGCTCAGGCGGGGCGCGCGGACTTCATCTGCGGGCAGCACCGTCCGGCCCGGCGTGGTGCCGGGCCTGGTCCCGGAGGCCCGCCTCAGGCGGCCGGAGGCGGAAGGACGAGTGCGTTCGTCTGCATGTGCGGCACCCTACGCGGCCGTTCGCCGGACGGACAACTCGCGTTCCCCGCCCCCGCCCGCCACGGGCTCGGCGACGCCCCTGGCGGGCGTCGACGACTGCGCGATGAACGCGCCGACCAGCACGACCGAGCCACCGGCCAACTGCGGCAGCGACAGGTGCTCACCGAGCAGCACCCAGGCGAGCACGGTCGCGACGACCGCTTCGAGACAGGCCACGACCCCGGCGATCGGCGGGGAGAGCCGGCGCACGGACAGCACACCGGTGATGTACGCGACGACCGTGGCGACCAGGACGATCCAGGCGAGCAGCGCGATCGCCGGCACCGTGCCGCCGTTCATCCGCGCGCTGCCGGTGAGCACCGACCAGTGAATGGTCCAGGGGCGGGCGACCGCGGTGAGGACGACGGCGCCGACGAGGAGGCCGTACGCGATGACGCCGAGTGGATCCGGCGCCTCGGTGCCCGCGTCGCTGCCCTGGTCGGACAGGACGAAGTAGCCGACCTGGCAGCAGGCGGCGCCCAGGGCCAGCAGCAGTCCGAGGGCGTCGAAGCTCAGGCCCGACCACACCTCGACCACGCAGGCGAGGCCGACGGCCGCGAGGACCACCCCGAGCGCGGCGGCCCGGGTAACCGGCCGCCGCTGCACGAACCGCACCCAGCCGAGCACCAGGGCGGGGGCGAGGTACTCGATGAGCAGCGCGACACCGACCGGGATACGGGAGAGCGCGGCGAAGTAGCAAGCCTGGACACCGGCCACGGCGAGCAGCCCGAATCCCGCGAGCAGTCCCGGGCGGCGGCGCAGCAGCGCGCGATGGCGCACGGCGAGCGGCAGCATCACGGCGGCGGCACCGGCCACCCGCAGCCACACCACGTGCAGTGGATCGAGTCCCGCCTCGATCAGCGGCTTCGCCGCGACACCCGACCCGCCGAAGGCGAGCGCCGAACCGAGCGCGAGGCCGAGGCCGACGCCCTTCCCATGACCGCCCGGTCCGCTCTCAGAGGTACGCACCGGGCCATGATGACAGGCGGCGACATGACCGTCACCCCCGTTGACACCTGTCTCACCGAGTGGACGGAGTCAGTAGCGCCGCACAGGTCGCCACCGCCCGCTCCGCGCGCGGCGCGCGTCCCCTACCTTCGTGATTCGACAGTCCCGCACGCCCTGGCCGCCCGCCCGGCGTGCGCCGCCCGCCCCGTGCGCCCGGCGGGTCGCCCAGGCTCAGCAGGGCGTCCCGCCGCCGGCCGCGTACCTCCCCGAGCGGCCGTCGATCCGCGCGAACAGGCCGGGCACGTCGACCCCGGCGCGGCCGAGCACCTCGACGGCCCGGGACTGCGGGTCCGCGACGATGGCCGCGAGCAGGTCGGTGCAGTCGGCCCGGCCGGCGCCCCGGAGGACTGCGCGGGCGACGGCGGACCGCATGGCGGCCGCGGCCAGCGGCGACCAGCCGGCCGCCTCCTTCGCGTCGACACCTCTCAGCTCCTGGCCGTGCAGGTCCGGGCCCTTGAGGTCCCTTCCGGTCAGTTCCGGACCCGTCAGTTCCGCGGCGCGCACCACGGCGATCGGGCCCGAGTCCTCCACGGAGTTCTGCCAGCGCAGGCCGTAGCCGATGCTGCGCTGCACGAGGTAGCCGAACAGGCGGGCGTTCTGCGGGACGTCGCCGACGACGGCGCGCACGTCCGGGTCGGACTCCAGCAGCGAGTGCAGCAGATGGGCGGTGTCGACCTGCCGGTCCCCGTCCCGGACGGCTCTCCGGCGGGCACCGGCGACCACCGCCGCCAGTTCGGCACTGAGTCCGGCATCGCCGCCCGCGCGGTCTGCGCCCTGGTCGTGGGCGGGCTGGCGGGGAACACGGGGTTGCACATCCCCTACCCCATCAGTCCCGTGGGCCCGGGGCATCCCCGGTGGGGAGCATTTCTGCGTCCCACACAAAGTGGACGCCGTCGGCCGGAATCTCCTCCTTACGGAGGAGATCAGGCCGTTTTACCCGCGGGGGCGCGCGTCGCCTTGCCCCGCGCCCGGAAGGAAACCGCCGGCGCGCCGCGGCACGTCCACAGGAACGTGGAGAGCGGGTGCTGGCTGGTGGCCCTGCCGGCGATCGACGGCAGGCAGTACGTCTACCGGGTGTACGCCCCGGCGGACGCGCTGCCCGCCGACCTGTTCTGGGACGCGTGGCACTGCCACGACGAGAGCAGGTTTCCGCGCGCGTGGGACCTGTTCGACGCGGCGGTGATACGGCGGGTGGGCTGACCGGGGGGCCGATGCCGACCCGGACCAGCCCAGCCACCCTGGGCTCCGTAGGCCCAGGTTTTCCTTGGGCCCCTTGGACTTCCTTGGCTCCTTGGACTTCCTTGGGCCCCTTGGTCCCCTGGGCCCCTTGGTGGCCTCCTGGGCGGGGGCACGGCCTCCGCATTTCCTGACGGTTCATCAGTATTGAATGTTTGCGGCCCTGCGGCTACGTTCCGCGACACCGTAGCCCGACACGAAGGGGTGGTCGCATGGCCGAAGTCAGCGCGGAGGCACGCATCCAGGCACCGGCCGAAAAGGTGTGGGCCCGGCTCACGGACTGGCCGGCCTACGGAGAGTGGAACGCCACCCACACCAACTTCCCCAAGGGCGGCCCCGCGCCCCTGACGGTGGGCGGGACCTTCCAGGAGAACATGAAGCTGATGGGCTTCCCGGCGGAGGTCGAGTGGACCATCGAGGAACTGGAACCGGCCCGGGTGCTCGCCATCCGCGGCAAGGGCCCGATGGCGGTGACCGTCGCGACCCGCTACACGCTCACCCCCGAGGGCGAGGCCACGACGGTCCGCATCGACGGCGAGTTCACCGGCGCCGCCGTCTCACTGATGGCCGGCAAGCTGAAGGATTCGGCGACCGCCGCCCTGAACGAGTCGCTGCGCAAGCTGGAGGGACTGCTGAACTGAGCGGCCGGGCGAACGCGCGGAAGGCGCCCCGCGGAGTGTTCCGCGAGGCGCCTTCCCGGCTGTCCGGAGCGCACACCCGAGCCTTCCGGCCGCGAGCGCCGCACGCCCGCGGCGGCTCACCGCCCCGGACCTCGGACCGCCCCGGCGCTCAGCGCCCAGCGCCCGGCACTCGGCGCCCGCCGGTGCCCGGCGCTCAGCGCTCGTCCTCGTCGGCGAGGATCAGGTACAGCCGCTTGCGGGTCTCGTTGATGAGGGACAGCGCCTTCTCGCGCTGCTCCTTGCTGCCGGACCTCCACACCTGGCCGAACGCCTCCATCAGCCCGAAGCCGGCCTGCCGGATCTCACCGAGCGCCTCCCAGTCGACTCCGCGCGACGCCTCCTCCCAGGGGGCGTCGGGCCCCTCGTCGGCCGCGGCGCGACCGGTCCCGGTGAGCGAGAACAGCTTCTTGCCACCCTCGCTCTCGCTGGTGATCAGCCCCTCGTCCTCCAGCAACTGAAGGGTGGGGTAGACCGAACCGGGGCTCGGCTTCCAGGCCCCGCCGCTGCGCTCGGCGATCTCCTGGATCATCTCGTATCCATGCATCGGCCGATCCTTGAGCAGGGCCAGGATCGAGGCCCGTACGTCGCCGCGCCGGGCCCTGCCGCGCGGTCCGCCACGCCCTCGTGGGTCCCAGGGCCCAGGTCCGAAACCGGGTCCGCCGGGCCCGAAGGGGCCGAAGGCCGCCCGCCGCCCGTCGAAGCCGCCCCAGCGGTGCCGGGAAGGGCCGTCCTGCCGATGTCCGCGCTCGAATCCGTGGGTACGCATCGCCCACACTCCATTCCATCATTGATCTGTCGCGATACCTCAACGATATATCGCTACAGTCGCTACGGCAACCCTTCTTCGGCCTCGCCGCCATCCGCCGGTCCGGGATCGGGATCGGGATCGGGTCCGGGATCGGGTCCGGGATCGGGATCGGGGCCAGGAATCGCGGATTGGCCTTGGCCCACCGGGCGCCCGAGCCCCTAGCGTCGGCGCATGCGCATCCGAATCGTCGACGCCTTCACCGACCGCCCCTTCGCGGGCAACCCGGCCGGAGTCATGCTCCTCGACGCCTTCCCCGGGGACGACCGGCTCCAGGACATCGCCAGGGAGGTCAATCACGCCGAAACGGCCTTCGCCCACCGGCTGCCCGAGGGCGGCCCGGCCGACTGGGCCCTGCGCTGGTTCACCCCGGTCACCGAGGTCGCGCTGTGCGGCCACGCCACGCTCGCCACTGCCCACGTCCTGCAGACCACCGGCGCCCACGACGGACCGGTGCGCTTCGAGACCCGCAGCGGCGTGCTCGTCGCGACGCCCGGCGCTGACGGTTCGATCACCCTGGACTTCCCGACCGCCCCGCTGACGCCCGTCTCGGTACCGGCCGGGGTGGCCGCGGCACTGGGTGCCGAGCCGGTCGCGGCGTTCGACACCGGTCCGCAGGTCGGCGACCTGCTGCTGGAGCTGGCCGACGAGCAGACCGTCCGGGGCCTCTCCCCCGACCACAAGGCGCTGGCCGCCCATGCGGCGCGGGGCATCATCGCCACGGCGCGCGCCGCGGATCCGGCCCCCGGCTACGACTTCGTCTCCCGCGGCTTCTTCCCGAACGTGGGCATCGACGAGGACCCGGTCACCGGCAGCGCGCACACCGCCCTCGCCCCCCACTGGTCGGCACGCCTGGGCCGCCCCGACCTCACCGGCCTCCAGGCATCCCGGCGCTCCGGGACGGTCCGTACCGGGCTGCGCGGCGAACGCACGCTGCTCACCGGTCGCGCGGTCACCGTCATCGACGGCGAGCTGCTGGTCTGAGGTCCGCGCACGGGGGCGTACGAGGCGGGATACGCCCCCATCCGGACCGGTTCACGCCGTGGGCAGCCACCCCACCTTGCCCGCGAGCAGCGCGTATCCCACGAACGCTCCGATGTCGAGCAGGGAGTGCGCCACCACCAGGGGCCCGACCCGGCCCCAGCGCCGGTACAGCCAGACGAAGACCACGCCCATCACCATGTTCCCGATGAAGCCGCCGACGCCCTGGTAGAGGTGGTAGGACCCGCGCAGTACGGAGCTGGCCAGCAGCGCGGCGCCCGGGGTCCAGCCCAACTGGCCGAGCCTGCGCAGCAGATAGCCGACGACGATCACTTCTTCGAGGATCGCGTTCTGCAACGCGGAGAGGATCAGGACGGGGTACTTCCACCACACGTCGGGCAGCGCCTCGGGCACCACGGTGAGGTTGAATCCGAGGCCGCGGGCGGCCAGGTAGAAGGCGATCCCGGTGCTGCCGATCACGGCCGCGACCCCGGCTCCGCGGGCCAGGTCGGGCAGCCGGCGGGTGCGGTCGAAGCCGAGGGTGCGCAGGCTCTCGCCCTCGCGCAGGAGGAGGTGCGCGACGAGCGCGACGGGGATGAGCGCCGTCGCGATGCCGAACAGCTGCCAGGCGAGGTCCAACCAGGGACGGCCCGGCGCGGCCGAGGCGTTCAGGGTCGCGGCCTGGTCCTTGAGGCCACCCGGTTTCGTGACCGATCCGATGAAGCTGATCAGCGCGGACACTCCGCTCGCACCGAGCGAAAGCCCCAGTACGAGCAGCGTCTCGTCCCGGAGAACCCGCCGCGGGGACCGCCTCCCCGGCACAGAACCGGCCTCCGGGTCCGCCTCCACCTGCACACCTGCCTCCAGCTGAGTAGTCCCGCTCCACGCATATCTTCGCCCAGCCAGGGTCCCGGCAGAAGTCACGAAGATCGTGCGCGACAGGCCGCCCCGGGTGGCGGACGCCGTACGGGGCGTGTCCACCCCGGGCACGACCCGCGGCCGGATCCCGGGCCGAGGTCCGCCGAGGCGGGTGCCTCCGGGCCTGGGACGTCACAGCTTGCCCGATGCGCATCGGGCGCGCGCGGGCGGCCCCCTCCCCGTTTCGACGGCCGCTGGGCGCGTGCCCGGCGCAGGTGTCCCGCGCAGGTCACCGCCAGAGGCGCCGTCGGAGGTCACCGGCCGGACAGTCGGCGGCCCCCGCCGGCGCGGGACGGCTGCCTGCGGTTCCAGCCGGGGTGCCGTCCCTGGCCCCTTCCTTCCCTTCCTTCTTTCCTTCCTTCCCCGCCCCGCGCCCCGTGGTCCGTGATCCGTGATCCGTGGTCCGGCGCGTCACTTCCTCCCGCGCCTGCCTGTCGGGCGAGGCTCCCGTACCTGCTCGGACGAGGCACCCCTCACCCCTCGCCCCAGGCCCGGCGCCCGATGGTCTCGCCGAAGGGCCCGGCGCGGCACCCTCCGTCGGCCTGCCGACCGGTGACCGCCCGCGGCCCCGCTCAGCCGAGCGGGGCCGGCTGCGGCAGTCCCACCGGCCAGCTGTGGACCGGCTCGCCGACGTGCATCAACTGGGCGTAGCGGCGGGTCGTGGCCGCCAGGGCCGCGTCGCGGGACATGCCCTGGGCCAGTGCCTGGTGGAAGGTCGCCGCCTGCCAGGAGGCGCCGTTGACCCGGCGCCGGCAGCGCTCCTCGATGACACCCAGATAGAGGTCCCGGTCGGCGGCCTCGACGCCCCATGCGTCCAGGCCGGCCGCGGCCAGCGGCAGCAGTTCGTCGCGGACGAGGGTGACCGCGTCGACCTCTCCGGGACCGCCGTAGCGGCCCCGCCGCGGCCAGACGAAGCGGGCGTCGATGCCGTACCGGCAGGCGGCGTCGAAGTTGGCCTCGGCCGTCTCGAAGGACATCCGGGTCCACACCGGCCGCTGCTCCTCGGCGAGGGCGCGCACCAGACCGTAGTAAAAGGCCGCGTTGGCGATGACGTCGGTGATCGTCGGGCCCGCGGGCAGGACGCGGTTCTCCACCCGCAGGTGGGGTACGCCGTCCGCGATGCCGTAGACCGGGCGGTTCCAGCGGTAGACCGTGCCGTTGTGCAGGACGAGTTCGGCGAGCCGGGGCACGCCTCCGGCGTCGAGCACCGCCAGCGGGTCCTCGTCGTCGCACATCGGCAGCAGCGCCGGGAAGAAGCGCAGGTTCTCCTCGAACAGGTCGTACGCCGAGGAGATCCACCGCTCGCCGAACCAGGTGCGCGGCCGTACCCCCTGGGCCTGGAGTTCGGGCGGGCGGGTGTCGGTGGACTGCTGGAACAGCGGCGGCCGGGACTCACGCCACAGTTCGTGGCCGAACAGGAAAGGCGAGTTGGCGCCCACGGCGATCTGGGCGGCGCAGGCCGCCTGCGCGGCGTTCCAGACGTCGGCGAAGCGCGCCGGGGTGACCTGGAGGTGCAGTTGTACGGAGGTGCAGGCCGCCTCGGGCACGATCGACTTCGAGGTGCAGACGAGGTGCTCCACCCCCGCGATGTCGAGGAGGAAGTCCTCGCCGCGCGCGGCCACGATCTGGTCGTTGAGCAGCGCGTAGCGATCGGCCTCGGAGAGGTTGGAGGAGACGAGGTCGTCGCGGCCGAGGGTGGGCAGAATACCGATCATCACGATGCCGGCATCGACCTCTCCCGCCTTCCGGTCGGCGTAGGCGAGCGAGGTACGGAGTTCTTCGGCGAGCCGGTCGAATACCCGGCCACCCAATCGGTGTGGAGCTATGTTGACTTCCAGATTGAACATGGCGAGTTCTGTTTGGAAATCGCGGCTCGCGATACGTTCAAGCACTTGTCCATTCAGCATTTTGGGCATGCCGTCCGGCCCGGCGAGATTCAACTCGATCTCTACGCCCATGAGGTTCTTCGGGCGGTCGAACCGCTTCTCGACCAGCAGTCGCTCCAGTCCCGTCAGGCACCGGGCGAGCTTTTCTCGGTGGCGCCGGCGCTCGGACAGGTCGAACTGCCCCGCCACGACCTTCTCCCCCATCGAAGCGTCCCTCCTCGGATGGGCGGGCCGAGCATACGGCCGCCGGTGGTACCGGGTCAGGTTGGATGATGCCCAGCCGAAGCGATCGATAACGTCCCGCGCGGCGCCGGAGCCCGCTAGTCTGTCGTTTGTGGCCTGCGGCACATTCACGGGGCATGAAGGAGCCCGCCGCTCCGAGTGCCCCGCGGACCTCGTGAAAAATGCCGACGGCATTCGGCCGACCGCAGGGGGAGCGTATTCCGAGGTCAGCAGGGGCGGACCGGGCAAGAAATCGGCATGAATACCGCGAATCGGCGACCGATTAACGCCTTGCTCTATTCACACGCAACGGTTAGCTGAAACATCGGCTGAACATTTGTCGTATAAACTCCACCGACAGGCAGAAGGCTGGCGCCCACGGTCCCGATTCCTGCCGTCAGGTGACGTGCGGCAGGTCCTCGCCCGCGCCGCGCTCACCGGCCCGGGCCCCCGCCTCTCTGACCTCCACCGAGCTGACAGTGTCGTCCGCCCCCGCCCTCGCGCCCTCGCGCCTGTCGAACGAGAGAGGCGACCCACCATGCCGCTGCAAGTACCCCCTGCCCCCGCACCCGCACTGCGCTCCGTCCTCACGGCCCTCGGTTCCCCCACCGCCGTCCGCGAGGCCCCGACGCCCTCCCTGCGCAACGCGGAGCAACCCACCACCGCGGAACTCCCGCTGCCCGTACACGTGCTGGACAGGATCACCGCGGAGGGCGCGTCGGCCACCCGGCTGACCGGCTGGCGATTCCTGATTCGCTCCGGTGGCCGTTCGGTGGCCGCGGCGGAGACCATGCTGACCGCGGACGGCTGGGCGTTCTCGCGCTTCTTCGAGGGTCCGTACATCGCGTCCACCGAACGCGCACTGCGTCAGGCCGAGGCGCTGCCCGAGACGTACCAGCCGCGTCTGCTGTCCGTACCGGGCCTGTACATGCTCACACTGTGGCTGCACGGGGACTGCACGGCGGACGGCGCCGAGGGCCATCCGGTCGCAACGGACCTGCTGGTGCCGCTGGCACCGGCACCGCCCGGGATCGCGGCCCACCGCCCGCACCGGGTGGCCGAGTTGCTGCCGGTCCTCACTCTCCGGGTGACCCCCGCGCCCCTGCTCGGCTCACCCGCCTGACCCGCCCCGTCCCCACCCGCGCCCCGCCTCCGCCACCCGGAGGCGGGGCGCGCCTCCCCCTTCCGGTGTTCCGGTCGGGCCGCTGAGCAGGCCGGACGACGTACGCCACGGCAGCGGCGACACCCAAGGGAGGAGAACCGCGTGCCGGCGGCGCGGACGACGGGCGGCGCGGCCCCTTCCGGCACCGCGCTCAGCTCCGCAGGCCAGGACCAACCCGCCGCAGGAGCCCTCCGGTTGCCGCCCGCGCGCGTTGAACCATACGCGTGCGCGATGCGTCATCAACCTGTGAAGAAGCGGTGCGGTGAAATCCCTGCGGATCGACGCCCAGACGGGAAAACTGGATTCCGACCGACTCATCATCACGGGGGACAGCCATGACCACGACACAGCGAAAGATCCCACTCATGTGCCAGCACCAACCACCGTGTCCGACCGCCGAGTCCGCCGACCGGGAGTCCGCCCGCCTCGTGGCGCACCACCCGGAGCAGGGCTGGAGCCTGCTGTGCAACGGCGTTCTCCTCTTCGAGGACACCGGTGAACTCCTGCCCGACGGCCAGGTCATCGCACCGCACCGCCAGGCGTTGACGGCCGCCTGACAGGTCGGATCCTCAGCTCTGCCCGGCCAGTTCCCTGACCGCGATGTTGAGCCGGAGCACGTTCACCCTGGGCTCGCCGATGAACCCGAGGGTGCGACCGGAGGTGTGCTCCTCGACGAGCCTCTCCACCTGGGCGGTAGACAGGTGGTTACGGTCCGCGACCCGGTGCACCTGGAGTCGCGCGTAGGCCGGGGAGATGTCCGGGTCCAGGCCGGAACCGGACGAGGTCACCGCGTCCGCGGGCACCTGGGAGGGCCGCACCTCGTAGCCCGGCGTGGAGTTGTCCCTGACGATCTTGGCCTTGGCCTGCTCGACCGAGGCGACGAGCTTGGGGTTGTCGGCCGCGAGATTCGTGGCGCCGGACACCAACAGCTTGTACTGCTTGTTGACCGTGTTGGTGCTCAGCCCGTTCGCCGGGCGCGGCTGGAAATAGTCGAGGGCGTAGTCCTGCTGCCCGATCAGGGCGGAGCCGACGACCCTGCCGTGCGCCTTGATCTCGGAGCCGTTCGCCTTGTTGTTGAACAGTCCCTGGGCGATACCGGTGATCACCAGCGGATAGACGACGCCCGTCACCACGGTCAGCACGATCAAGGCCCGCAGCCCCGCACCCAGCAGACGTGCGGTCTTGCCCATGGACAAGTTCATGATGCGTCACCCGATTCCGGGGATGAGGGAGATGAGCAGGTCGATGATCTTGATGCCGATGAAGGGCGCGATCAGGCCGCCGATGCCGTAGATCCCGAGGTTGCGGCGGAGCAGCTTGTCGGCGCTGACCGGCCGGTACTGCACCCCGCGCAGGGACAGCGGCACCAGCGCGATGATGATCAGCGCGTTGAAGATCACCGCGGACAGGATCGCGGAGTCCGGCGAGGACAGCCGCATGATGTTCAGCTTGTCCAGGCCCGGGTAGACCGCCGCGAACAGCGCCGGGATGATCGCGAAGTACTTCGCGACGTCGTTGGCGATGGAGAACGTCGTCAGCGCACCCCTGGTGATCAGGAGCTGCTTGCCGATCTCCACGATCTCGATGAGCTTGGTCGGGTTGGAGTCGAGGTCGACCATGTTGCCGGCCTCCTTGGCGGCCGACGTCCCCGTGTTCATCGCCACACCCACGTCCGCCTGCGCGAGGGCCGGCGCGTCATTGGTGCCGTCACCCGTCATCGCGACCAGCTTGCCGCCCGCCTGCTCCCGCTTGATCAACGCCATCTTGTCCTCGGGCGTCGCCTCCGCCAGGAAGTCGTCGACACCCGCCTCCTCGGCGATCGCCCTGGCGGTCAGCGGATTGTCACCCGTGATCATGACGGTCTTGATGCCCATGCGGCGCAGTTCCCCGAACCGCTCCCGCATGCCGTCCTTGACGACGTCCTTGAGGTGGATGACGCCCAGGACCCGGGCGCCGTGCTCGTCCTTCACGGCGACCAGCAGCGGAGTGCCGCCGGCCGCGGAGATGCGGCTCGCCGTGCTGTCCGCGTCCTCGGCGACCGTGCCGCCCTCGTCACGGACCCAGGCGATCACCGAGGCCGACGCGCCCTTGCGGACCTTGCGGCCGTCGACGTCGACACCCGACATGCGGGTCTGCGCGGTGAAGGCGATCCACTCGGCGTTCACCAGCTCACCCTGATGCCGCTCCCGCAGCCCGTACCGCTCCTTCGCCAGCACCACGACCGACCGGCCCTCCGGCGTCTCGTCGGCCAGCGACGACAACTGCGCCGCGTCCGCGACCTCCGCCTCCGTCGTCCCCCGCACCGGCAAGAACTCCGCCGCCTGCCGGTTGCCCAGCGTGATCGTCCCCGTCTTGTCCAGCAGCAGCGTCGAGACATCCCCCGCCGCCTCCACCGCACGCCCCGACATCGCCAGCACATTGCGCTGCACCAGCCGGTCCATCCCCGCGATACCGATCGCCGACAGCAGCGCACCGATCGTCGTCGGGATCAGACACACCAAAAGCGCCACCAGCACGACCATCGTCAGATGCGTACCCGCGAAGTCCGCGAACGGCGGCAGCGTCGCACACGCCAGCAGGAACACGATCGTCAACGACGCCAGCAGGATGTTCAGCGCGATCTCGTTCGGCGTCTTCTGCCGCGCCGCACCCTCCACCAGCCCGATCATCCGGTCGATGAACGTCTCACCCGGCCTCGTCGTGATCTTCACGACGATCCGGTCGGACAGCACCTTCGTCCCACCCGTCACCGCCGACCGGTCACCACCCGACTCCCGGATCACCGGCGCCGACTCACCCGTGATCGCCGACTCGTCGACACTCGCCACGCCCTCGACGACATCACCGTCACCCGGAATCACCTCACCCGCCTCACAGACCACCAGATCACCGATCCGCAGCTCGGTACCCGGCACCTGCTCCTCCGCACCACCCACGACACGGCGGGCCACGGTGTCCGTCTTGGCCTTGCGCAGCGTGTCCGCCTGCGCCTTGCCACGACCCTCCGCCACCGCCTCCGCCAGGTTCGCGAAGACCACCGTCAACCACAGCCAGGCACTGATCGCCCAGCCGAACCAGTCACCCGGATCCTTGAAGGAGAAGACCGTGGTCAGCAGGGAGCCGACCCACACCACGAACATCACGGGCGACTTGATCATCACCCGCGGGTCGAGCTTGCGGAACGCCTCCGGCAGCGACTTGACCAGTTGCCGGGGATCGAACAGACCCGCTCCTACCCGTCCCCCGACAGGCTTGTGCCCGGTGGGTACGTCGCTGTGCGGCGCCCTGGTGGGAGTGGAGGAGGTGGACGCCGAAGCCTCTTGCCCGAGCCCCTCCTGCTTCGGGCCGTCGTCCGGTACCTGAGCCGTCATCACGCCAGCCCCTCAGCCAGCGGACCCAGCGCCAGCGCAGGGAAGTACGTCAGACCGGTGATGACCAGAACCGCGCCCGCCAGCAGCCCCGTGAACAACGGCTTCTCCGTGCGCAGGGTGCCCGCAGTCACCGGAACCGGCTTCTGCCCGGCGAGTGAACCCGCGAGCGCCAGCACGAACACCATCGGCAGGAAACGGCCCAGCAGCATCACCAGGCCCGTCGTCGTGTTGAACCAGTCCGTATTCGCATTCAGCCCCGCGAACGCCGAACCGTTGTTGTTCGCCGCCGACGTATATGCATACAGCGCCTCCGAGAACCCATGGGCGCCCGGATTCAGCATCGAATGCCGCGGGGTGGGCAACGCCATCGCCAGCGCCGCGAAAACCAGCACCAACGCGGGGGTGATCAGGATGTAGCAGGCGGCGAGCTTGATCTCCCGGGAACCGATCTTCTTGCCCAGGTATTCAGGCGTACGCCCCACCATCAGGCCGGCGATGAACACCGCGATCACCGCGATGATCAGAATCCCGTACAGTCCGGACCCGGTACCGCCCGGTGCGACTTCGCCCAACATCATCCCGAGCATGGCGATCCCGCCACCGAGCCCCGTGAACGACGAGAAGAAGGAATTGACCGCGCCCGTCGACGTCACCGTCGCCGACACCCCGAAGACCGACGACGCGCCGACCCCGAAACGGACCTCCTGGCCCTCCGACGAGGCCCCCGCGGCCTCCAGGGCCGGACCCTGATGCGCGAACTCGGTCCACATCATCAGCGCCACGAAACCCACCCAGATCACGGCCATCGTCCCGAGGATCGCGTAGCCCTGCCGGACCGAGCCGACCAGCAAACCGAAGGTACGGGTCATCGCGACGGGAATCACCAGCAACAAGAAAATCTCGAAAAGGTCCGAGAACGGCGTCGGATTCTCGTAGGGATGCGCGCTGTTGGCATTGAAATACCCGCCGCCGTTCGTCCCCAGCTCCTTGATCGCCTCCTGGGAGGCGACCGCACCCCCGCCCCACTGCTGCGATCCCCCGGTGAACTGTCCGACCTCATGAATACCGGAGAAATTCTGGATCGCCCCGCACGCCACCAGCACCACCGCGGCAACCACCGCCAATGGCAAGAGAATCCGCAGGGTGCTCCGGACCAGATCGGCCCAGAAATTCCCCAGATCGCCGGTGCGCACACGGGCGAAACCACGTACCAGTGCCACCGCGACCGCCATACCCACGGCCGCGGAGAGGAAGTTCTGCACCGCCAGACCCACCGTCTGGACGACATGGCCCATGGTCTGCTCGCCGTAATAGGACTGCCAGTTCGTGTTCGTCACGAACGACACAGCCGTATTGAACGACTGCGCCGGATCCACGGACGAGAAACCCAGCGAACCCGGCAGCACACCCTGCACCCGCTGCACCACGTACAGGAACAGCACACCGACCGTGGAAAATGCCAGCACGCCACGCAGATACGCGGGCCAGTGCATCTGCGTATCCGGATTCACCCCGATCGCCCGGTAGACCCACCGCTCCACCCGCCAGTGCCGGTCGGCGGAATACACCCGGGCCATATAGGAACCGAGCGGAACATGGACGAGCGACAGCGCGCCCAGCAGGGCGAGCGACTGCAGCACACCGGCCGGCACGGGACCCATATCGGCACTCAGAACCTCTCCGGGAAGATCAGGGCGAGGACGAGATAAACCAGCAGGAGAACGGCGACGACCAGACCGACGACGTTCTCGACGGTCACAGCTTCGCCACCCCCTTGGCGACGACGGCCACCAGCGCGAACAGCACGATCGTGGTGACGACGAAAGCGACATCTGCCATCACGAACTCCCGGAACGATGCGAAGGGGAACAGGTACGGAACAAGGGCGGACTCCCTGCGGGAGGAGGTCGCTCCCGCTGACGGATTCCATACGGCGCCGCGGATCTCCTTTGACGGGGCCTTGACGATGTCGTCGAGCATGCCGGAGCGGAGCGGCCCCCGCCTCCGGTCGTCCCCGTCACCGGTTCCTCGCGGCGCCTGCGCACCACCCCACGGACCGGTCGGCGAGCGTGCTCCGGCGCAGGACGGGGCGGCCGAGCGGGGTACGGAGGCACGGCTGGGCATCCGCCCCGCGCGCGACGGCCGGCTTCCGCCATACAGCCCAACACGCGACCGCCGGGACCCACCCCGACCCGCGCGGTGCCGACGCCGCCCGCCAGGTGTTTCTTAACGCAAGCTTGATGTCCCGGACCTGCTGATCCACAGGCTCACGCGTCACTCTCTGCTTACGCTGGTGCAGCCGTCCGGATGATGGCCGAAAACCAGGGCTCAGCAGCACGTCAGGAGCACCCCCGATGGCCACGACCGAACACCCTCCTACCGGGCGGCTGCGCGCTTGGATGCTGGAGGGCCTGTCCGACATGGGCAGGAAGGGCGGTCTGACCGGACCCGACGCCGAACCGGCGCCCGCCCACAAGGGGCAACGGTGGTGGCGGGTGATGTGCCTGACCGGCGTGGACTACTTCTCGACCCTCGGTTATCAGCCAGGCATCGCCGCGCTGGCGGCCGGTCTGCTCTCCCCCGTGGCGACGATCGTGCTGGTGATCGTCACGCTGGCCGGCGCCCTGCCGGTGTACCGGCGCGTGGCCGAGGAGAGCCCGCACGGCCAGGGCTCGATCGCGATGCTGGAGCGGCTGCTGCCGTTCTGGAAGGGCAAGCTGTTCGTCCTGACGCTGCTGGGCTTCGCGGCCACCGACTTCCTGATCACCATCACCCTGTCGGCCGCCGACGCCTCCACCCACCTGATCGAGAACCCGCATCTGCACAGCGTCCTGCACGACCGGCAGATGCTGATCACCCTGATCCTGGTGGCCCTGCTCGGCGCGGTGTTCCTCAAGGGCTTCCTGGAGGCGATCGGGGTCGCCGTCGCGCTGGTCGGCATCTACCTCGTGCTGAACCTCGTCGTCGTGGTCGACGGCCTGTGGCACGTCGCCACGGCCGGCCACGTCATCACCGACTGGTCCGGCGCCCTGACCGCGCAGCACGGCAATGTCTTCGTCATGATCGGGCTGGCCCTGATCGTGTTCCCCAAGCTCGCCCTCGGCCTCTCCGGCTTCGAGACCGGGGTCGCCGTCATGCCGCACGTCCAGGGCGACCCCGCCGACACCGAGGAGCGCCCCACCGGCCGGATCAGGGACACCAAGAAGCTGCTGACCACCGCGGCCCTGATCATGAGCTGCTTCCTGATCGCCACCAGCTTCATCACCACGCTGCTGATCCCGGCGGCCCAGTTCAAGTCCGGCGGCCAGGCCAACGGGCGCGCGCTCGCCTACCTCGCGCACGAGTACCTGGGCAACACCTTCGGCACGGTGTACGACGTCTCGACCATCGCGATCCTGTGGTTCGCCGGTGCCTCCGCGATGGCGGGTCTGCTCAATCTCATGCCGCGCTACCTCCCCCGCTACGGCATGGCCCCGCACTGGGCGCGCGCGGTGCGCCCGATGGTCATCGTCTTCACCCTCATCGCGTTCCTGGTGACCTGGATCTTCAACGCCGACGTCGACGCGCAGGGCGGCGCCTACGCCACCGGTGTGCTGGTGCTGATCAGTTCCGCGGCGATCGCGGTGACCATCGCCTCGCGCAAGGCGGGACAGCGCAAGTGGGCCATCGCGTTCACCGTCGTCTCGGCCGTCTTCCTCTATACGACCGTCACCAACGTCATCGAGCGCCCGGACGGTGTGAAGATCGGTGCCTGCTTCATCGCCGGCATCATCCTGGTCTCGCTGCTGTCCCGGCTGGCCAGGGCCTTCGAACTGCGCGTGACGAGCGTGACCCTGGACGACATGGCGGCTCGGTTCGTCCGGGACATGGCCAGTCGGAAGATACGTTTCATCGCCAATGAGCCCGACCGGCGCGACAAGGCCGAGTACCGCGACAAGGTCGAGCAGATCCGCACGGACAACGATTTCCCCGAGCAGGAGGACTTCGTCTTCGTCGAGGTGACGGTCACCGACCCGTCCGAGTTCGAGGCGGGTCTGACGGTGCACGGCGAGGTCCTGCACAACCGCTACCGCGTCCTGACCCTGGAGTCCGCCTCCATCCCCAACGCCCTCGCCGCGCTCCTGCTCCACGTCCGGGACGTCACGGGATGCACCCCGCACATCTACTTCGAGTGGACCGAGGGCAACCCCTTCGCCAACTTCCTGCGCTTCTTCATGTTCGGCCAGGGGGAGGTCGCCCCGGTCACCCGCGAGGTGCTGCGCGAGGCGGAGCCGGACCGCGGCCGGCGCCCGCGCGTCCACACCGGCTGACGGGAACGCCCACGTCAGAGGGCCGTCAAGAAGCGCCCGGCCGGCGTCAGAACCCCATCAGCACGAGATGTCGCGGCAGCCCGAGCGGCCTAGATTCGGCTACATGGAACGCGGCGCATCCCCTGCCCCGGCCGGCGACCGCCACTGGCGCGGCAGCGCCCGGCTGGCAGTTGTCTGCGCGGTCGCCTTCGGTGCCCTGACCGTCCTCACCGACTGCGCGGCGGGCACCTTCACACCGGTGCGCGCGGTGCTGTGGCTCGCGTTGTCCGCCGCCATCGGGCTGCTCCTGCTGCCGCCCCGGGTCGCCGCCGGCCGTGGCTGGCTGTCCGTGCGCGGTCCGCTGTCCCGGCGGACGGTCCGCACGGACGCGCTGGTGGGGGTCCGCCAGTACGAGGGCGCCGCCTCGCAGTTGATCTTCCGCGACGTCCATGGCGGGCGCCTCGAACTCGACACCCGGGTCCTCGCCACCAATCCGTTCCTCTGGCACGAGGTCGACACCGGACTGCGCCACTCGCTGCGGAACGGCACCCTGCTCCAGGGCGCGGACGTACTGCACCGGCTGGAGCGGGCGATCGACGACGAGGGGGCCAGGGCCGTGCTCAAGGCGTCCGGAATGTCCTGACCCGCCGACGCGGCCGGAGCGACCCGCCACCGCCCGGCCGTGAACACGGATGCCCCGGTTCCCGCGCCGGCCGGACACCGCCGCCTCTGGACGGGGTTCCGCGCCCGTGCGCCGATGCCCGGTACTCCGATGTATCGCGTTGTACCCGACAGCCCGCCCCAACTGCGCCGATCCCGGCTCGTAGCCCTATCGTGACCGGCATGCAGTCCTACACGATCGGCCAGGCGGCGCGGCTGCTCGGCGTGAGCCCCGACACCGCCCGCCGCTGGGCCGACGCGGGTCGGGTGACGACCCATCGCGACGAAGCCGGGCGGCGGCTCATCGACGGCAGGGATCTCGCCGCGTTCTCGGTCGAGCTGGCCAGGACGGCGGGCACGGGCGACGAGGACGCCTCGTACACGTCGGTCCGCAACGCCTTCCCGGGGATCGTCACCGCGATCAAGCTCGGTGACGTCGCCGCCCAGGTCGAGATCCAGGCGGGCCCGCACCGGCTGGTCTCGCTGCTGACCCGGGAGGCCGTCGAGGAACTCGGTCTGGAGGTCGGCATGGAGGCCACCGCCCGGGTGAAGTCGACGAACGTGCACATCGACCGCGTGTGAGCGGCGGCCTCCACCGGCCACAGCCGCCCACCGAACAGGACAGCCTCCACCTGCCTCAGCCGCCCACCGAACAGGACGGCGTCCGGCAGCCTCAGCCGCCCACCGAGTAGGAGTGCGCCCCGGCCCCGGCCAGCGCACCGCCGTCCACGATCAGGTACTCCTCACGGATCGGCCGGCCCGCGAACCAGGACTCCAGGATCTCCCGCGTACCGGCCGCGTACCGGGCCTGCGCGGACAGTGAGGACCCGGAGATGTGCGGGGTCATGCCGTGGTGCGGCATCGTCCGCCAGGGATGGTCGGCCGGAGCGGGCTGCGGGAACCACACATCACCGGCGTAACCGGCCAACCGCCCGTCACGCAGCGCCCGGTCGACGGCGTCCCGGTCGACGATGCGGGCCCGCGCGGTGTTGATGAGGTACGCGCCGCGCTTCATCGTGTCGAGCAGTTCGTCGCCGAACAGCCCCTCCGTCTCGGGGTGCAGCGGTGCGTTGATGGTGACCACGTCGCAGTGCGGCGCCATGTCGGCGGCGCTCTCGTGGAAGGTCAGCCCCAGTTCCTCCTCCACCTCGCGCGGCAGCCGGTGCCGGTCCGTGTAGTGCAGCGCGACGTCGAAGGGCGCGAGCCGGCGCAGTACGGCGAGCCCGATCCGCCCGGCGGCCACCGTGCCGACGTGCATGCCCTCCAGGTCGTAGGAACGGGCCACGCAGTCCGCGATGTTCCAGCCGCCCTCGACCGCCACCCGGTGCGACGGCAGGTAGTTGCGGACCAGCGCGAGGATCGACATCACGACGTGCTCGGCGACGCTGATGCTGTTGCAGTACGTCACCTCGGCCACCGTCACCCCGTGCGCGATCGCGGCATCCAGGTCGACGTGGTCGGAACCGATGCCCGCGGTGACCGCCAGCTTGAGGTTCTTGGACGCCTCGATGCGCTCCGCGGTCAGGTAGGCGGGCCAGAACGGCTGGGAGATGACGATGTCAGCGTCGGGCAGTTCACGGTCGAAGACCGAACCGGCGCCCTCCTTGTCGGAGGTGACGACGAGGGTGTGTCCGGCCGCCTCCAGGTAGCGGCGCAGGCCGAGTTCGCCGGAGACGCTGCCGAGGAGGTGGCCCGGAGTGAAGTCGACCGCCTCGGGGGTGGGGGTGGTCTGGCCGCCCGGGTAGCGGTCGATCACCGGGAGGCCGTCCCGGGCGTAAGAGGTCGGGTATCCGCCGGTCGGGTCGTCGTACAGGACACAGAGCACCTTGGCCATGGTCGCGGCTCCTCAACTCCGTTGCGGGAAGGTGCACTTCACGATCCCCGCGGCGAACGCCCTGGTCAAAGCGAACTTCGCTATACCCGGATAGCTCCCGGCTATCGGTCGCGGCCGCCGAGGTAGGTGCGCAGCAGTTCGTCCAGCGCGTCCTGCACCCTGGTCTCCCGGGCGACCTTCACCAGCGCCTCGGCGAGCACGGACTGGGGTTCGCTGCGGGCGACGACCAGTCCGACCCGCGGCCCGTGCGCGGGCCCTTCGAGGGCCACCACACGCATCCCCTCGGGTACGCCGAACATGTGCAGCCAGGTGTGGGAGATCACGCTGGACCAACGGCCCCCGCGCAGATGGGAGTACAGCCCGGCCACGCTGTCCGATTCGATGGCGGGGGCCACGGTGACGCCGTCGGCCGCGAAGAACTCGTCCATGATCCGGCGGTTGCGCATCCGCCCCACCAGCAGGCACAGCGGCAGCGCGCCGGCCTGCGCCCAACGGGCCGTGGCGACCTGGCCGAGCGGGCCGTCGAGCGGGGTGAGCAGGACGTACTGCTCCTCGTACAGCGGATGACGGCGTACGTGCCGCAGGGTGTCGTCGTCGAGGTACGTCATCGCGGCGTCCAGTTCGAACTCGGTGAGTCCGTGGGTGATGTCGGCCGACGACAGCGACTCGATCGTGACCCGGGCGCGCGGATGCCGCTCGCAGAACGGGGTGGTCAGCAGGGAGGCGACGGGCAGCGCGGTCGGAATGACGCCGAGCCGCAGCGTGCCGGTGAGCCCGCCGCGCAGCGCCGACAGCTCCTGCCGCAGCGCGTCCCGCTCGGCGAGGATCCGCTGCGCCCAGGCGAGCACCACCTCGCCCTCGGGGGTCAGCCCCTCGTACCGCCGGCCGCGCCGCACGATCGGCACGTCCAGCTCGTGCTCCAGGCGGCGGATCGCGGCCGACAGCGAGGGCTGCGAGACGAAGCAGGCGGCTGCCGCGCGGGCGAAGTGGCGCTCCCTGGCGAGCGCGACGAGATATTCCAGCTGACGCAGCAGCATGCATGGCCTCCATCGGGAGACTACACGGCGGCTGCGGGCTCCGCGGCGCGGTGGTAGTGGCCGTCCACGCATATCCCGTTGATGCCGCTGATGTGCCGCGCCCCGCAGCGGTCCTGCGGCAGCACGAGCTGGGGTCCGTGCCGGTCGAGCGGGGTGTCGTCGATGCTGACGGCGAGCAGCACCGGCTCATGGGCGAAGTCGGGGTCGATCTCGGCCCAGGACAGCAGGGCGTGGTGCCCGTCCGCGCCGTTGACCGCGATGAGGAAGCGCAGCCGGTCCTTGCGCCGCACGGGATCGAAGCCGGGCCCCGCGTCGGACAGGACGTCGTAGAGCAGCGGACCGGTGAACCGGTGGTGCTGCATTCCGCTGGTGGCGCACTCGAAGCTGACCCGCACCCGGTGCTGCGGCCAGCCGAGCAGATCCGGCACCGTGAGGCGGACCGGCCGGGCCAGGTCGCCGGTCAGGGTGAGTTCGGCGAGCGTCACGAGCGACCACCTCCTGGATGACGGTACCCGCGACGCGGTCCCGTACAAACGCACATGCATACTTTGGTTCGGCATTGTCCCAGCTCATGCGATGCGACAGAAGACTTACGCCTCGCAGATGCGGCAGTATCATCGCGGCACGGCAGCAGTAGGGCCGCTGCTGGGCGCGACAGTTGTCCGAGCACCCAAGAGGAGTGGAACCGTGATGACCCGTTCGAAGCGCCGGACCCGTCGGTTGGTGCAGGTGGCCGGCGTGGGGGCCGCCGTCCTGATGGCGCTGAGCGCCTGCTCGTCCTCGGACGACTCGTCGTCCTCCACGTCGGGCTCGTCGTCCTCCGCGTCGGGCTCCTCGTCGGCGTCGCCGAAGCTGTCCGGCACGGTGACCGTGTTCGCCGCGGCCTCGCTGCAGGAGAGCTTCACCGAACTGGGCAAGGAGTTCGAGAAGCAGCACCCCGGCACCAAGGTCAGCTTCAACTTCGGGGGCAGCGACACGCTCGCCGCGAGCATCACGGGCGGCGCCCCGGCCGATGTCTTCGCCGCCGCCAGCGCCAAGACGATGGCGACCGTGACGGACAAGAACGACGCGGCCGGGACCCCGGCCACCTTCGTCCGCAACCAGTTGGAGATCGCCACCCTGCCGGGCAACCCCGACAAGATCTCCTCCCTGAAGGACCTCACCAAGTCCGGTCTGAAGGTCGTCCTGTGCGACAAGACCGTCCCGTGCGGCGCCGCCGCCCAGAAGGCCCTGGACGCCAGCAAGCTCAAGCTCACCCCGGTCTCCTACGAACAGGACGTCAAGAGCGCCCTGACCAAGGTGGAGCTGAAGGAGGCCGACGCGGCGGTCGTCTACCAGACCGATGTGAAGGCGGCGGGTGACAAGGTGGAGGGCGTGAACTTCCCCGAGTCGGCCAAGGCCGTCAACGACTACCCGATCGTCCTGCTGAAGAACGCGCCCAACGCCGAGGCGGCCAAGGCGTTCATCGCGCTCGTGCAGTCCACCGAGGGCCAGCAGGTACTGAGCGAGGCCGGGTTCCTCAAGCCGTGACCCCCCTCGACGCATCCGGCGCCGCGGCCCGCGCTCCCGAGAGCGGACCGCGGCGTCGAGGCGCCCGCCCGCCGGGCCGGCGCGGGGTGCCGCTGCCGCTCCTGGTCCCCGGCGTCGTGGCCCTGGTCTTCCTGCTGCTGCCCCTGATCGCCCTGCTCGTCCGGGCCCCGTGGGGCAACCTGCCTCAACTGCTGAGCAGCACCGAGGTGTGGCAGGCGCTGCAACTCTCCCTGATCACCGCGACCGCGGCGACCGCGGTGAGCCTGGTCGTGGGCGTGCCCCTGGCCTGGCTGCTGGCCCGCACGGACTTCCCCGGCCGCGGTCTGGTGCGCGCCCTGGTCACCCTGCCGCTCGTGCTCCCGCCGGTGGTCGGCGGTGTGGCCCTGCTCCTCGCCCTCGGCCGCAACGGCGTGGTCGGGCAGTGGCTGGACTCCTGGTTCGGCATCACGCTGCCGTTCACCACGACGGGCGTCGTGATCGCCGAAGCCTTCGTCGCGATGCCGTTCCTCGTGATCAGCGTCGAGGGCACGCTGCGCGCCGCGGACCCGCGCTTCGAAGAGGCGGCCACCACCCTGGGCGCGTCCCGGTTCACCGCGTTCCGTCGGGTCACCCTGCCGCTGATCGCCCCCGGTATCGCGGCGGGCGCGGTCCTGGCCTGGGCACGGGCGCTCGGCGAGTTCGGCGCGACCATCACGTTCGCCGGCAACTTCCCCGGCCGTACCCAGACCATGCCCCTCGCGGTCTACCTCGCCCTCCAGAACGACCCCGACGCGGCCATCGCCCTCAGCCTGGTCCTGCTGGCGGTCTCGATCGCGGTGCTGGCGGGCCTGCGGGACCGCTGGCTGACGACACCATGAGGAGACCGGCCCGCCCGTCGCCGCCCGCCCGGCCGCCTCGCACGGCCCCGGCCTGCACAGCCCCGGCTAGCACGGCTCCGGCTAGCACGGCTCCGGCTTGTGCGGCCGCGGCTTGTGCGGCGGGCGGGACACGGTCCGCGGGACCGTACCGACAGCGGGCCCGGGAAGACGTACGGGCCAGGAACGTACGGAGACAGGGCGCGCGAGGGCTTGCGGGCTCACAGCCCGGGGACCTGCTGGAACAAGGCGCGCGAGGGCGCACGGGCCGGGACCGTACGGCGGGAGAGCGTACGGTCCCGAGGCCCGCAGCCGTACGATCGCCGGTACGAGCCGCATCCGACACCGACCGCGTCCGAGCAGCCGCTTCGGCCACCGACCGGCCCGGCGGCGCCCGGCCGGCGGCCGGGCCCGCGGAACCCGCCGGTCCGGCCCCGTCCGGTACGCAGACCCATCCCGCCCCGCCCGACTCCTGGAAGTGCACCCCATGACGGACATCGACGACACCACGGCCGGCCTCGTCGCCGAAGGCACCCGCGGTGACGGGCTCGACGCCCGGCTCGTCGTCGACCGCGGTTCCTTCCGCCTCGACATCGCCCTGCGGGCCGCGCCCGGCGACGTCGTCGCCCTGCTGGGCCCCAACGGTGCCGGCAAGACCACGGCCCTGCGCGCCCTCGCCGGGCTGGATCCGCTCACCGGCGGCCATCTGCACCTGGACGGCGTCGCCCTCGACCGCACCGCCCCGGAGTCGCGTCCCGTCGGTGTCGTCTTCCAGGACTACCTGCTCTTCCCGCATCTGTCCGCCCTGGACAATGTGGCCTTCGGCCCGCGCTGCCAGGGCGCGGGCAAGGCCGCGGCGCGCGCGCTGGCCGCCGACTGGCTGGAGCGCATGGGTCTGGCGGAGCACGCGGCGGCCAAGCCCCGCAGGCTGTCCGGCGGCCAGGCCCAGCGGGTCGCGGTGGCCCGGGCCCTGGCCACCAGCCCCCGGCTGCTGCTCCTCGACGAACCGCTGGCCGCCCTCGACGCCCGCACCCGGCTGGAGGTGCGCGCCCAACTCCGCCGCCACCTGGCTGAGTTCGAGGCGGTCGCGGTCCTGGTGACGCACGACCCGCTGGACGCCATGGTGCTGGCCGACCGGCTCGTCGTGGTCGAGCACGGCCGTCTGGTCCAGGAGGGCTCGCCCACCGAGATCGCCCGCCGTCCGCGCACGGACTACATCGCGCATCTGGTCGGCCTCAACCTCTACCGGGGGCGAGCGGACGGCCACACGGTACGGCTGGACGACGGCCCGGCGATCACCACGACCGAGGACCTGTCGGGCCCGGTATTCGTGGCCTTCCCGCCGAGCGCCGTCACCCTCCACCGGGACCGCCCCACCGGCTCCAGCGCCCGCAACCTCTGGCGCTGCGAGGTGGTCGGCCTGGAGACGCACGGCGACCAGATCCGCGCCGATCTCGGCGGTGAGCTGTCCGTCGCCGCCGACCTCACCACGGTCGCCGCCGCGGAACTCGGCCTGCAGCCCGGCACGCCGGTCTGGGCGACGGTCAAGGCGGCGCAGACCCACGCCTACCCGGCCTGAGGCACCGGCTGCGGCTACGGTGGGGACCATCAGGGGTCCATAACCCCCCAATCCCCCACATTCTGCGAGGCCGTCCCATGAGCCTGAGCATCCGCAACCAGCTCCCCGGCACCGTCACCGCCGTCACCCCGGGCGAGGCGATGGCCACGGTGAAGGTCCGTCTGACCGGCGGTCAGGACCTGACCGCCGCGATCACCCTGGAGGCCGCCGAGGACCTCGGCCTGACCACGGGCTCCACGGTGCGCGCCCTGGTGAAGTCGACGGAGGTCGCCCTGGCCACCGCACCCGTCGAGCGCGTCTCGATCCGCAACCAGCTGTCCGGGACCGTCACCGGTATCGCCACCGGCGGAGCGATGGCCGCGGTGAAGATCGCGGTCGAAGGCGGTGAACTGACCTCGGCCATCACCGAGGAGTCCGTCACCGACCTGGGCCTGGCGGCCGGCTCGCCCGTCTTCGCCCTGATCAAGTCGACCGAGGTGTCCTTGGCGACGGCCTGAGAACGCCGTCCGGCCGCCCTTCTTCCGCCGCCGATGGCGTCGCAGACCGGTCTCGCACGCGTCCGGGCTCCCGGTCTCGCACAGGTCCGGGCTCCCGATCCCGCACGCCTGCGGGCTCCCGTCCCGGCCTCGGACGGGAGCCCGTCACACGCTGACGCTGACGCGCCCGCCCGGTTCAGTCCGCGTACGCGTCCAGCGGCGGGCAGGAGCAGACCAGGTTCCGGTCGCCGAACGCCTGGTCGATCCGGCGCACCGGCGGCCAGTACTTGTCGGCGGCCGAGACACCGGCGGGGAAGACGGCCTCCGCACGGCTGTAGGCGTGCGCCCAGTCGCCGCCGAGCGCGGCCGCGGTGTGCGGGGCGTTGCGCAGCGGGTTGTCGTCCGCGGGCCACTCACCGGCACCGACCTTGTCGATCTCCGTACGGATCGCGATCATCGCCTCACAGAACCGGTCGAGCTCGATCAGGTCTTCCGATTCGGTCGGTTCGATCATCAGCGTGCCGGCCACCGGGAACGACATCGTCGGCGCGTGGAAGCCGTAGTCGATCAGCCGCTTGGCCACGTCGTCCACGCTCACACCGGTCGCCTTGGTCAGCGGCCGCAGGTCGATGATGCACTCGTGCGCGACCAGGCCGCCGGGACCCGTGTAGAGCACCGGGTAGTGGGGCTCAAGCCGCTTGGCGATGTAGTTGGCGGCCAGCACGGCCACCTGCGTGGCCCGCTTCAGCCCCGCGCCGCCCATGAGCCGGACGTACGCCCAGGAGATGGGCAGTATCCCCGCCGAACCCCACGGAGCGGCCGAGATCGGGCCGACGCCCGTCTCCGGACCTGCGGCGGGCTGGAGCGGGTGGTTCGGCAGGTACGGCGCCAGGTGCGAGCGGACGCCCACGGGGCCCACGCCGGGACCGCCGCCGCCGTGCGGGATGCAGAACGTCTTGTGCAGGTTGAGGTGCGAGACGTCACCGCCGAAGTGGCCCGGCTTGGCGAGCCCGACGAGGGCGTTGAGGTTGGCGCCATCCACGTACACCTGGCCGCCGGCCTCGTGCACCTGGGCGCAGATGTCGGCGACGTGCTCCTCGAAGACGCCGTGCGTCGACGGATACGTGATCATCAGCACCGCCAGCTCGTCGCGGTACTGCTCGATCTTCGCCCGCAGGTCCGCGACGTCGATCTCGCCGTCCTCGGCGGTCTTCACGACGACGACCTTCATCCCGGCCATCACCGCGCTGGCGGCGTTGGTGCCGTGCGCGGAGGACGGGATGAGGCAGACGACGCGCTGGTCGTCGCCGTTGGCCCGGTGATAGCCGCGCACGGTCAGCAGACCGGCCAGCTCGCCCTGCGAACCGGCGTTGGGCTGGAGCGAGACCTTGTCGTACCCGGTGACCTCGGCGAGCCGCTCCTCCAGCTCGTGGATGAGCGTGAGGTAGCCCTGCACCTGCTCGGCGGGCGCGAACGGGTGCAGCTGGCCGAACTCGGGCCAGGTGACCGGTTCCATCTCGGTGGTCGCGTTGAGCTTCATCGTGCAGGAGCCCAGCGGGATCATGCCGCGGTCCAGCGCGTAGTCCCGATCGGCCAGCTTGCGCAGGTAACGCAGCATCGCGGTCTCGGAGCGGTGCTGCTGGAAGACCGGATGGGTCAGGAACTCGTCGGTGCGCAGCAGCGCCTGCGGCAGCGCGTCCTCGGTGGCCGCGTCCAGCGCCTCGACGTCACCCCGCACGCCGAAGGCGGCCCACACGGCACCGAGCCGGGCCCGGGTGGTCGTCTCGTCGCACGCGATGGAGACGTGGTCGGGATCGACGAGGTGCAGGTTGACGCCGTTCTCCCGCGCGGTGGCGACGATCTGCTCGGCGCGGCCCGCGGCTTCGACCGTCAGCGTGTCGAAGTAGGCACCGTGGACGGTCCTGAAACCGCCGCCGGCCAGGCCCGCCGCGAGGATCGCCGCGTAGCGGTGGGTGCGTCGCGCGATGGCACGCAGCCCCTCAGGACCGTGGTAGACGGCGTACATGCCGGCCATCACCGCGAGCAGCACCTGCGCGGTGCAGATGTTGCTGGTGGCCTTCTCCCGCCGGATGTGCTGTTCCCGGGTCTGCAGGGCGAGCCGGTAGGCCCGGTGCCCGTCGGCGTCGACGGAGACGCCCACGAGGCGGCCCGGCAGGCTGCGCGCGAACTTCTCGTGCACGGCCATGTAGCCGGCGTGCGGCCCGCCGAAGCCCATCGGCACACCGAAGCGCTGGGTCGTACCGACGGCGATGTCCGCACCCAGTTCGCCCGGCGACTTCAGCAGCGTGAGAGCGAGCAGGTCGGCGGCGACGGTGACGAGCGCGCCGAGCTCGTGCGCCCGCTCGATGACCGGCTGGATGTCGCGTACGGCGCCGGAGGCACCCGGGTACTGGATCAGTACGCCGTTGATCTCCCGCTCGGCGATCCCGGCGGGGATGCCCTCTTGCAGGTCGGCGACCACGACCTCCACGCCGGTCGGTTCGGCGCGGGTGCGGATCACGGCGACGGTCTGCGGCAGTGTGTCCGCGTCGACCAGGAAGAGGCCCTTCTTGTTCCTGCCCATGCGCCGGGACAGGGCCATCGCCTCGGCCGCGGCCGTGCCCTCGTCGAGCAGGGAGGCACCGGACGTGGGCAGTCCGGTGAGGTCGGCGACCATGGTCTGGAAGTTCAGCAGGGCTTCGAGCCGGCCCTGGGAGATCTCCGGCTGGTAGGGCGTGTAGGCCGTGTACCAGGCCGGGTTCTCCATGACGTTGCGCAGGATGACGGGCGGCGTGAAGGTGCCGTAGTAGCCGAGCCCGATCATCGAACCGACGACCTGGTTGCGGTCCGCGAGGGAACGCAGCTCGGCCAGCACCTCGGCCTCGGTGCGGGCGTCGGGCAGATCGAGCGCGTCGGCGTTCTTGATCACGTCCGGCACCGCGGCGGCGGTCAGCTCGTCGAGCGAGCCGTAACCGACCTGCGCGAGCATCTTCTCCCGCGCCTCCTGGTCGGGCCCGATGTGCCGCTGCTCGAAGGGGGTGCCCTGTTCGAGCTCGGAGAGCGGAGTGCGGTGGGCGGTCATTGCGGAGGCCTCCTGGTCTGACGACCTTCGAGGGGCGCCCCGGCGCGGGCACCCCGACGGCCTCCCCCTCTGTCATCTCGACCTGAGAGCTTCACCGTGCCACCCGAGGCGTCACGGCTTTCCCCGTCGGTGAGAGCGGGAACCGTCAGCACCCGCCCTGCTTTCCAGAGTGACCTCGCCCGTGCGGTACGTGTGCCTGAGAGATTCCGGGGAGGATTTGCTCCTTCGGCGCCTCGGACGATGTCCGGAGGACTCTCCCGCACGGGATCAGCAGCCAATTGCCAGCCTACCAGCGGCGCCATCGGCAGGACCTTCGAGTGGCCGCCGCCTCGTTTCTGCTCTTTTGTAGTGCTTACGCATGATTGCGACCAATGAGGAGGGCCCGTGCAGACCGACATCGATCCGCGCAACCTGATCGGCCGCAAGGCGTTCGACCGCAACGGCACCAAGATCGGCACCATCGACGAGGTGTACCTCGACGACGCCACGGGAGTGCCGGAGTGGGCGGCCATACGGACGGGCCTGTTCTCCAGGGACGCCTTCGTCCCCCTTGAGCCGAGCGAGCTGATCGAGGGCAGTCTGCGCGTCCCCTTCGACCGCGCCCTCATCAAGGACGCCCCCGACTTCGGCGTGGGCCGCCATCTCTCCCCTGAGCAGGAACTCCAGCTCTACCACCACTACGGCCTGGACGTGGCGGCACCGTCACCGCAACCCGACCACGACTTCGGCAAGCTGGCGGGCCAGGACGAGACCTGACGCCGCCCCGGGGCCCCTTCCCCCTCGGCCTCACCCCTGTACGGCCCAACGCCCCGCTGCCTTCCCCGCTCCCTTCCTCGTCCCCCGTCGTCCGTCCTCGGCCTCGCCCTTCGGCACGTCCCACCCCACCGGGGACGTCGCCCACTGGATCCGTCGCATCGTGCCCCTCCCAGCACACCGCCGTCTCCGCCCGCCTCGACCCCGGGCAGAGACGGCGGTGCGACCGCCCACGCGGAGTGCCCCTGCTGTCTCCCCCTGGCATGGATAACCCCGCCCCTGCCCTGCCTGCCCCGTCGACCACCGTCTGGCGCGCGCCGGACCCCATGCCGGCACGCTCGGACGGCCCGACGGCTCGCCCCTCGTTCCTCGGTCCCCTTCCCCCTCGGTCCCCTTCTCCCTCAGCCCTCCTCCCTGCCCCTTTCCGCCCCGCTCCGCTCGCCGGGGCCCGTTCAGCCGCGCTCACCCCGCGGCCCTGCCCGGCTCCACGTCAACCGGTCCCCCGCGACGACGGCGACGGCGTCCCCACCACCGGTCCGCCCTCATCCCCCTCAGCCCCCTCCGCTCCCCCGGACAGCAACGGCAACGGATCCGCGGGCTCCAGACCGGGATCGTCGACCCGGAACGTCCGCACCCGGCCCGGCTGCGAGGCGGGTGTCTCGAAGCGCACCGTGACCCGCCCGAGACCGCTGCCCTGCACCCACCCGTGCCCGTACTCGGTGTGCCGCACGTCGTGCCCCGCGGCCCAGTGCCGTTCGGCCGCCGCCGGCCGCTCCTCGACGGGCTCGGCCGCCGTCTCCTCCGATGCCGCGTCGGCCGCCTCCTCCGCCGCCTGGGCGAACAGGTCCTCCTGGGTGTAGTCGGCGAGACCGGAGACGCCCACGCCGAGCAGCCGCACCCCGCCCGTCGTGTCCACGGACTCCAGCAGCCGCATCGCCGCCTCCCGCACCACCACTGGATCGTCCGTGGGCCCCCGCAGCGTCTCCGACCTGGTCAGCGTGGAGAAGTCGTACCGCCGCACCTTCAGCACGATGGTCCGCCCCGACAGCCCCGCCGCGCGCAGCCGCCGCACGCACCGGCCGGCCAACCGCTGCACCTCCAGGCCGACCCGGAGACGATCGTGGATGTCGACGTCGTACGTGTCCTCGACGGACACCGACTTCGTCTCCCGCTCGGCCACCACCGGCCGCTCGTCATGCGCCAGCGCCATGGCGTACAGGGCGTGACCGTGGGCCTTGCCCAGCAGCCGCACCAACTCGTCCTCACCGGCCTCGGCGAGATCCTCGACCGTCGAGATCCCGGCCCGCCGCAGGTGGTCACCGGTGGCCGGTCCCACCCCCGGCAGGGTCCGCACCGGCAGCGGGGAGAGCAGCGCGCGCTCGGTGCCCGGTTCGATCAGCAGCAGGCCGTCGGGCTTGGCCTGCTCCGAGGCGATCTTCGCGAGCATCTTCGAGGCGGCGAGCCCCACCGAACCGGTGAGTCCGGTGCCCGTCCGTATGTCCGCGCGCAGCTTCACCCCGGCCAGCCTGGCCGACTCCGCGTCCCAGGCCGTCCCCCCGGCCTCCAGGTCCACGAACGCCTCGTCCAGGCTCAGCGGCTCCACCAGCGGGGACAGCTCCCGCAGCAACGCCATCACCTGCTCGCTGACCGACCGGTACAGTCCGAAGCGCGGCACGAGGTAGGCGGCATGGGGGGCCAGCCGGCGCGCCTGGGCCATGGGCATCGCCGAGCGGACCCCGAAGGTCCGTGCCTCGTACGAGGCGGTGGCGACCACCCCGCGCGGCCCGAGTCCGCCCACGACGACGGCCTTCCCACGCAGGCTCGGCTTGGACGCCTGCTCCACCGAGGCGAAGAAGGCATCCATGTCGAGATGCAGGATCGTGGGCACGTTTCGCACATCTCCGATGCTGCACCACGGCACTGACATCGTCCCGCCGCCGGAGGGCGACACGGCCCCGGATCCCCTGAGTAAGGCCGCTCGGACCGCCGCGGTCATGCTGTCAAGCCGCCCGGTCGGGCAGCTCAGACCGCCCGGTTGCGCCGCCTGGCCAGCTCGTCCGCGGGATTGTGCCCGACCAGGGTCTCCCCGGTGTCGATGCGCTCCCCGTGCAGTTGGGAAAGCGCACTCTCCACGTCCCGCCAGACCACGCCCACGGCGATCCCGAAGACGCCCTGACCGCCCTGGAGCAGGGCGTGGACCTCGTCCGGCGAAGTGCACTCGTAGACCGTGGCACCGTCGCTCATCAGCGTCAGGCGCTCCAGGTCACGGAAACCGCGTTCCCTGAGGTGCCGGACGGCGCCGCGGATGTTCTGCAACGACACGCCGGTGTCCAGGAACCGCTTGACGATCTTCAGGACGACGACGTCCCGGAAGCTGTAGAGGCGCTGCGTACCCGATCCGTAGGCGGGTCGCACACTGGGCTCGACGAGACCCGTGCGGGCCCAGTAGTCGAGTTGCCGATAGGTGATGCCGGCCGCCGCGCAGGCCGTGGGCCCCCGGTAACCGATCTGTTCGGACGTCATGGCCGCCGCCCCTCCACCACTGAGTACGGCCGTCGGCCGTTGCGCGGCGTGATCGGCCGCACCGCTGCCGGGAGGGGTGGGCTCCCCGCTGGAACGGAGCCGTGAGTTCGAGGGAGCGAACGGACCGCTCTCCCCGAAACCGTGTCCGGGGGCACCCCCAGCCGTACCGTCGCCGCTGCTTCTCACGCCGACCTCCGTCCTTGACCTGCCTTCACGACGGTAGGCAGTCACCAGGGGTGCGTCAACGATCGCCACACTCGGCACGCCGAGTGATAATCACCCTAGGAGTGGTTTCCCGTACCCCACCGCGGGGAAAGGCTAGCCGAATGCGCTCGCGGGGGTTCGAAGGACGCTCTCAAAGGCCCCTGGCAATTGCCCCGGCAACGGCTCGTCACGGGCCGTGAACCGGCCCGGCGCCGGCCCCGAAGGGGCGGCTCACTGGCTGCTGGTACCGAAGTCCTCGGGCGAGATCTGGTCGAGGAACTCACGGAACTTCTCCACCTCGTCCTCCTGCTCGTCCGGAATGGCGATGCCCGCGTCGTCGAGCACCGTGTCACTGCCGTAGATCGGCGTTCCCGTGCGCAGGGCCAGCGCTATGGCATCGGACGGGCGGGCACTGACCTCCACGCCGCTGGCGAACACCAGCTCCGCGTAGAAGACGCCCTCACGCAGATCCGTGATGCGCACTTCGGTGAGCTCCTGGCCGACGGCTTCCAGCACGTCCTTGAACAGGTCGTGGGTCAGCGGCCGTGCGGGAGCCATCCCCTGCTGGGCGAAGGCGATCGCGGTCGCCTCCCCCGGCCCGATCCAGATGGGGAGGTACCGGTCGCCGCCCACTTCACGCAGGAGCACGATCGGTTGGTTGGAGGGCATCTCGACCCGGACACCTACGACATCGAGCTCGTTCACACAGCAACCCTAGGCCGTGCCCGGGACGTTTGGGTAGTCGGGCAGAGAACGGGTGCACGATCCGGCCGACGGAACGCCGTGCCGTTCGCCGTCGGAACGCCGTGCCGCTCAGGGCAGCCGGACGCCCAGCGCGATCTTCACCAGCGCCGTGTGCAGCCTGACGGTGAGCGCCGCCAGCTCCTTCGTACGGGCCTCGGCGTGGGCTCTGGTCTGCGGGTTCCGATGGCGCTTCAGTGGGGCCACCACCTGGTCGACGAGGCCCGCCTCGCGGTCGGCGGCGGCCTTCATCACCCGAAGGTGACGCGGCTCGATACCGAACCGTCCCAACTCGGAGACAAGGGAGGCCACGGTGACCGCCTCCGCGTCGTACGTCCCGTCCTCCAGTGGAGCGACGAGCCCGTACGATTCCCATTCCTTGAGATCGTTCTCGTCGATCTCCGCCGCCGCGAGCAGTTCGGCGCGTCCGATCCGGGCCGGCACGGGCGCCTCGGCGGGCTCCAGGACGTCCTCACCGTCCCGCTGGCGCCCCACCACGGGAAGCTGTACGGCCTCGCCGCGCTCCATGGCGTCGAGGTGCTCCCGGATCACCTTGAGCGGCAGGTAGTGGTCCCGCTGCATCCGCAGGACATGGCCCAGACGCTCGACGTCCCCCGCGCTGAACTTGCGGTACCCCGAGGGGGTCCGCTGCGGCTCGACGAGGCCCTCCGACTCCAGGAAGCGGATCTTGGAGACGGTGACCTCGGGGAACTCGCCACGCAGCGCGTTCAGCACCGCGCCGATGCTCATCAGCCCGCTGTCCCTGGCGGCGGTACCGTGCCCGGCACCGCCGCGCGGTGATTGAAGCATGGACCTTCCCTGGAGTTCCCCCGGACCCGGTCCGGGGGAACGGTCAGATGCCGTGCCGGCTCGCGTAGAAGACCAACCGGTACTTACCGATCTGCACCTCGTCACCGTTGGACAGACCGACCTGGTCGATCCGCTCCCGGTTGACGTACGTGCCGTTCAGGCTGCCCACGTCCGCCACCGTGAACGAACCGTCGGCTCCGCGCCGGAACTCCACGTGACGGCGCGAGACCGTCACGTCGTCCAGGAAGATGTCGCTCTGCGGGTGACGGCCGGCCGTGGTCAGGTCCCCGTCCAGCAGGAAGCGGCTGCCCGAGTTCGGGCCGCGGCGGACCACCAGGAGCGCCGAGCCGACCGGCAGCGCGTCGACGGCCGCCTGCGCCTCCGGAGAGAGCGACGGCATCTGCGTCTGCCCGGTGACCTCGGCGTCGTACGCCTCCAGACCGGAGATGGAGATCGTGGACGTCGTCTCCGACGACCGCTCGGGGACGGCGCCCGCACGCAAGGGTGCACCACAATTGGAACAGAACCGGGCGTTCTCCGCGTTCCGGTTACCGCACCTCGTACATACCAGGATCGACATGGACGGATCCTCCTGCCGCGGCTGCCCCACCGGGGCGTTGGACGCGTACGGGCCGGGAGTAAACCCTCCACCCGTACTTGAGGTTGACGGTTGCCCGAAACCTATGCCGCCGGACTGGGCAGGGTCAACAGACGGCGCGCCCTGACCTCCGGAAATGTCACCGCCCGGGCCAGCCACCTGGTCCCGGAACATCGGGCGCTGGCCCTCTGCGTCAGGCTGTGCACGATGGCGAGCGGTCGCGCTGCCGCTGCCCTCTCGCGCGCTCTTGCCGAACAACTTCGCAAACAACTTCACGGGCGATTCCCCTTGACCGAAACAGACCCGCCCGTGGGGCAGGACGAACCCTGATTCCATACACCGGTCGACCCGGACATCCTCACAACGTCCGTATCCACCAAACAGTTTCCATCACGCACCAAGCCTTCGATGCGCCGACCCCCCGCAACCTCATGCCCCTGCCGGACCTCCCGCATGCACCATCGATTCACTGGGAGGACGACCGAGCGTAGTCAGGCTCCTTCGCCGGTCGCAAGGCGTCAACAATGATCTTGTCCGAACGCTCGACCGCCACGGTGGCCTGCTCCTTCTCAAGAGTCTGCACCACACCTCCGGGGATGTTGAGCGCCGGTTCGAGATCCTGCGGCTTGCCGATGACCTTGAAACGATAGGGAGCGTTGATCTTGTTCCCGTCGACGCTCACGCCGTCGCCGGAGTCCGAGAGATAGCTGCCGGCGACAATGCGTACGGCGTTGACCTGGACCGCCTCCGCGCCGGCCGCGCGCAACTCCTGGATCGCGTCGAGCAGCATGTCTGCCTTGACCGTCCCTTTCGTGTCGCTGATCGTCATCGTGATGCCGGGGCCCTGCGCCGCCACGGTGCCCGCCAGAATGCCGAGTTGCCGCTCCTTCTCGGCCGTCTGCCTGCGTGCCTCCTCGGCCTGGTCCGAGCTGTTCTCCAGCTCCTGACGCTGCTGTTCGAGTCCCGTCTTCTCGTCTTCAAGACGCTGAGTTCGGTTGTCCAGTTCATCGAGGATGCGTACGAGATCTTCCTGGCGGGCGCCGCGCAGCGCACTGTCGGTGTCACTGTTCGACGCCACCTGGACGGCCAGGCCGAAGCCCAGGCCGAACAGCAGCAGGGCAACGATGAGTTGGGCCCGGGAGACCCGCGGCGGCCAGAGGCCGTCGACAAGGCGCTGACGGCCGGTCAGCTCGGGCCTGCTCTTCTCGTGCCGTGGCTCTCCCGCCTCGGGCCCCGGTGCGGGCACCTCGTCGGGGAGCGCCCGGCGCAGCCTGTACTCCGGCCGTTCGTTCGGATCGGTCATCGGCCTCACGCCCGGAACACGTGCCGCCGGATGGCCGCGGCGTTGGAGAAAATACGGATCCCGAGGACCACGACGACGCCCGTGGAGAGCTGCGCGCCCACCCCCAACTTGTCGCCCAGGAACACGATCAGGGCGGCCACCACCACGTTCGACAGGAACGACACCACGAAGACCTTGTCGTCGAAGATGCCGTCCAGCATGGCCCGGAGTCCGCCGAAGACGGCGTCCAGCGCCGCGACCACGGCGATCGGCAGATAAGGCTCGACGACCGCCGGAACCTCCGGACGAACCAACAGGCCGGCCACGACTCCCACGACGAGGCCCAGTACCGCGATCACGATGTGCCCTTCTCAGTGCTCGGCTGTGCTGTACGTACGATCACACTCGGTGCGGCGGGCAGCTGGAGGTCGTTCACCACCGAGATGTCGGCCCGAACGCCGAAGTTTTCCTCAAGGGCGTGCAGATACAGCCCGTCGGCGCCGTTCTGGAACCTGGTGCCGAGCCGGTCCCCGTCCCCCACCGCCAGCACCGTGTAGGGCGGCACCAGCGGTTTGTTGTCGACCAGTATCGCGTCGCCGGCCGCTCTGATCGCGGACAGGGCGGTCAGCCGCTGCCCGTTGACGGAGACGGCCTCGGCACCGGCCGCCCACAGTCCGTTGACGACGCGCTGCATGTCACGGTCGCGCACCCGGCCGGTGTCCGAGAATCCAGCGGTCGTGCGGGGATTTCCGTCGCCGCCCGTGCTGGCTTCCTTGGCGTCGTTCACGACGAGCTGCACTCCGGGGCCGTGCACCGCGGTGGCGCCCGACAGGATCCCCACCAGATCCGCCGTCTCGCTGCCGCCGCTCTGCCTCAGGGCCGCCCGCTGCCGGGTGCTCACGTCGCCACGGAGTCGGTCGACGCTGCCCTCCAGCTTGTCCGCGCTCTCCGTCTCCCGGTCGATCCGGTCGATGAGCTCCTGCCGCTCCTTGGCGACCACGGGTGCCGCCACCCGCGCCTGTGCGGCTCCGACGGTCACGACCAGCGCGGCGAGCACCAGACCGCCGGCCAGGCCGAGCTTCGCCCGGAGGGTCTTCGGCATGCCGCCCGCCGCACCCTGGGACTTCCTGCGCTCGGCGGCCTCGGCGTACCCGTCGTCGAGGCTGTGGTCCATGACGTTGGTGATCAACGACATGGAGGCGTCCGGGCGCACGGGCCGCACGGCCGGTGTGCTCCGAACGGGGGGTTGCTGCGGCATGCCGCACATCGTCGCACGTCGGGAGCAGTTCCTCCGAATGGCCCCACCGGCGTGCCGGACAGGCCCCCTTGGGGGACACTTGTCCGGCACGCGCGCGTACTGGGGGTTTTACCGTCCGGCGCTGTCCACGACGGCCGACCACTCGTCGAGCAGGGCCTGGGCGGACTGGTCGTCCGGCCCCTCCGCCCACAGGTGGGTGACCGCCTCGGCCGGATCGGGCAGGACCATCACCCAGCGTCCGTCCGTCTCCACGACCCGGACCCCGTCCGTGGTGTCGACGAAGCGCTCTCCCGCCTCCTCGACGACCCGCCGCATCACCAGGCCCTTGACGGCCCACGGGGTGGCCAGATCGCGCTTGAGGACGTGTGCCCGCGGGATCCGCGCGTCGATCTGGCTGAGCGTGAGCTGCGTCCGGGCCACCAGCCCGATCAGCCGTACGAAGGCCGCCGTACCGTCGTAGACGCCGCTGAACTCCGGAACGATGAAGCCGCCCTTGCCGTCACCGCCGAAGATCGTTCCTTCTTCACGCCCCACGCGCGTGAGGTCGTCGGGGGACGTCGTGGTCCACTCGACCTGTGTGCCGTGGTACGCGGCCACCTGCTCCGCGATCCGGGTCGTGGTCACCGGCAACGCCACCCGGCCGCTGCGCCGCTCAGCGGCCACCAGGTCGAGCATCACGAGCAGCGCCCGGTCGTCCTCGATGATGCGGCCCTTCTCGTCGACGAGGGACAGCCGCTCGCCCACGGGGTCGAACCGGACACCGAACGCGGCTCCGGAGGACGCCACGATCTCGCCCAACCGCACCAGCCCCGCCCTGCGCATGTCACCGGTCTCCGTGGGCCGGGCCTCGTCCAGACCGGGATTGATGGTCAGCGAGTCCACTCGGAGCTTGCCGAGCAGGCTGGGCAGCACCAGGCCCGCACTGCCGTTGGAGGCGTCCACGACGACCTTGAGCCCGGATTCGGCGATCCCTGTCGTGTCGACGTTCCGCAGCAGCGACCCGGTGTACGAGTCGAAGACGCTGGCCGGGAAGTGCAGGTCACCGATCTCCCCGGGGAACGCCCGCCGGTACTCCTGCCGGGCGAACACCCGGTCGAGCTTCCGCTGGCTCCCCTGCGACAGGTCGGCACCCTGGCCGTCGAAGAACATGATGTCGACGGAGTCCGGCACCCCCGGCGTGGTCCGGATCATGATCCCGCCGGCGCTGCCCCGCGCGGTCTGCTGCCGCGCCACCGGCAGCGGCACGTTCTCCAGGTCCCGTACGTCGATGGCGCTGGCCTGGAGTGCTGAGATCACCGCACGCTTGAGGGCACGCGCACCACGCGAGTGGTCGCGGGCCGTGGTGACGGTCGCCCCCTTCTTGAGGGTCGTCGCGTACGCGCCGGCCAGCCGAACGGCGAGTTCCGGCGTGATCTCCACGTTGAGGATCCCGGACACACCCCGGGCACCGAAAAGATGCGCCTGCCCGCGGGACTCCCAGATCACGGACGTGTTGACGAAGGCGCCCGCCTCGATGGTCTTGAACGGGTAGACCCGCACATTGCCCTGAACGATCGATTCTTCACCGATCAGGCACTCGTCACCGATGACCGCGCCGTCCTCGATCCGGGCCGCACGCATGATGTCGGTGTTCTTGCCGACGACGCAGCCACGCAGGTTGCTGTGCTGTCCGACGTAGACGTTGTCGTGCACGACGGCCCGGTGCAGGAACGCCCCGCTCTTCACCACGACATTGGATCCGACGACCGTGTGCTCCCGAATTTCCGCGCCGGCCTCCACCTTGGCGTAGTCGCCGATGTAGAGCGGCCCGCGCAGCACGGCGTCCGCATGCACCTCCGCGCCCTCGGCGACCCACACCCCCGGGGAGATCTCGAATCCGTCGATCTCCACGTCGACCTTGCCTTCGAGGACGTCGGCCTGCGCCTTCACGTACGACTCGTGAGTGCCGACGTCCTCCCAGTAGCCCTCGGCGACGTATCCGAAGACCGGCTTGCCCTCCTTCATCAGCTGCGGGAAGACATCACCGGACCAGTCGACGGGAACGTCGGGCTCCACGTAGTCGAAGACCTCGGGCTCCATGACGTAGATGCCCGTGTTCACCGTGTCGGAGAAGACCTGCCCCCAGGTCGGCTTCTCCAGGAATCTCTCGACCTTGCCCTCTTCGTCGACGATGGTGATCCCGAACTCCAGCGGATTGGGCACCCTCGTCAGACACACCGTGACGAGCGCACCCTTTTCCTTGTGGAAGTTGATCAGGTCGGTGAGGTTGAAGTCGGTCAGGGCGTCGCCTGAGATGACCAGGAAAGCATCGTCCTTCAACGCCTCTTCGGCGTTCTTGACGCTTCCGGCGGTACCGAGTGGCTTCTCCTCATTGGCGTACGTGAGCTCCATTCCGAGCTCTTCACCGTCACCGAAATAGTTCTTGACGAGCGAGGCCAGGAACTGCACGGTGACGACGGTCTCGGTGAGCCCATGCCTTTTGAGCAGCCGCAGAACGTGCTCCATGATCGGGCGGTTCACCACGGGCAGGAGCGGTTTGGGCATGCTTGAGGTCATCGGGCGAAGACGAGTGCCTTCACCACCGGCCATCACGACGGCCTTCATGTCGGAAGCGTCCTCCTCCAAGAGACGACGGTCTAGCCGACTTCACCCGTCAAGATTGTCCCGCACTTTGCCGTCACGGGCCATCGAGCCACTACGTCGGGGCAATCGTCGAGCTCAATCGGCCATGGCGTCCGCGCGGACCAGACGGCGGACTTGAACCACGTAGAGCACTCCTGCCCACCAGTACAGCGTTGTACCCCATCCTGCGAACGCCCATCCGAAAATAGCAGCGAGTGACGAGATCCAACCACTTCCGTCACTGAGCAGGAGCAGCGGGAAGGCGTACATCAGATTGAAGGTCGCGGCCTTGCCCAGGAAGTTCACCTGGGGCGGAGGGTAACCATGACGCCGGAGGATGCCCACCATCACCAGGAGGACCAACTCTCTCGCCACTAGTACGGCCGTCAACCAGATGGGCAGGATCTCACGCCAGGTGAGGCCGGCCAGGGTCGACAGAATGTAGAGCCGGTCGGCGGCCGGGTCGAGAAGCCGACCCAGGCTGCTGATCTGGTTCCAGCGCCGCGCGAGCTTGCCGTCGAGGTAATCACTGACCCCGCTCAGTGCGAGCACCAACAGCGCCCAGCCGTCGCTCTTGGGCCCCCCGAACTCGGGCCTGAGGATCAACCACAGGAAGAGGGGTACGCCGAGGAGGCGCGCCATGCTGAGGATGTTCGGGATGGTGAGAACCCGGTCAGTCTGGATACGGGTCTCCTGGACCTCCACCCGGGGGCCTCCTGTGGGAAATGAACCAACGATGCTCCCTGACCCTACCTCAACGCAAAAAAGCTCTGGCTCTCGGGCTGCCTGCCCAAGAGCCAGAGCTTCAAAGGAAGTTCGGCGGCGTCCTACTCTCCCACAGGGTCCCCCCTGCAGTACCATCGGCGCTGTAAGGCTTAGCTTCCGGGTTCGGAATGTAACCGGGCGTT